>NZ_JBHNYR010000005.1:0-186742 GCF_054960615.1 Psychrobacter sp. PSi21 | reverse complement strand
GTATTGCTATTCGTTATTTTCTCTTCTCTTGGCTGGTTGACTCGTGCTTTCCTACATTCTACTACATCAAAGTAAAATCCTTGACACAATACCTAAAGATTGATAATACCTCCAGTATAATTATGAGTCCCAAGTAAGCATAAGTAATAATCAGTGAAAATACATTATTCTATAATCACAAGCCTATAAAATCTGATTAAATAGGCTCTAATAAAAAAACTGATAGCATCCATTAAGCAAAAAATTGATATCTATCACTCAGTATACTCAAACCACCTTTACACTAGACCTCTTGCATAAGTCATCGCTAGCCCTTGTGACTTCGTTAGTTAAAGTCAATAAACTGGTACTTTTGCAAGAGGTCTACTAACTAAGAAAAATCATATGATGTTTTTATTTATTGACGAGAGTTATACTATATGACTTCTTATGATGAAAAAATAATACGTAAAGGTTTTTGGAAGGAATGCCTACTGTGGTTGATTACTTTTATATCTTTCTTATTACTAGGGATAAATAGCTTGGCTACTTATTTTCTGTTTGCGAATAGTGTACTATTTATGTTTTAAAGGCTTAAAGACAAAAAGGCAAGTAAAACTACCTTGTTTTGCATTCTACTTGCGATGGCAATGTGTTCTATAGAGTTTATATACAGATATCGATTTCTATAAACCACCTCATTATAATAAATACTACTAATGAATAGGTTGTCTTAATAAAATTATTAAAATATTTTGGTAAAACGTATAAATATACCAAGCCTGATTAAAAAAGGTACATTCAACCTAAACCGTAGTAATTGCAGCCTGTTTTTTCTAAACCAACCTCCCTCACTAGATAGGCATATTTCAATTTTAACGTTTACGCTTCAACATTCACACTACCCTTGATCCTGTTAACCTCAGCAAACTGTCTTAAAAAAGGACTATTAAATGACGGCTATAAATGGATGTGCTCAAGTCATAGACTCAATATATCATAGCTTTAGCAACTGTCGTCTAGATGAAGAATTTACCTTGTTAGAATGGAGTTTTTTTGATACTCATTATCGACATACCGTAGAAATCGATAACCAGTATCTAAGCAATTACGGTGCATCACCTGATCAGATTTTGATAGACTTAAAAAAAGATTATGTAGATTATTATTCAAAAATTTTAGTGAAAGCGGTTAATTGTAGAGAGAGAACAAAAGAATACAGAGACAGCTGGGATAAAATTAGTTTTAATTATTTCTATTTTTTTAGTTCAGATACCTCCTATTTATCCTCTAAAGCATTCAAGTTTTATTTACCTGCAGCTATGGCTATATACATTGATTGTTTGAAAGCAAATGAAGATAGCCACTACTTTTATTACTTCCTCTCTAGATTAGAGCATTTTTATAACGAAGACTTAGCTATTTTTAATAAAAGACAGTTACGTGCTATTACTGATTTTCTGATATTCTATCAAAAAAACCAGATGAGTTTACAGGAATTTAACGATATCGAATATCTGATTAAAAACTATCATCGACTTGCTAACTGATGTCTATCACCACGCAAAGAAATATATTGTGAGTTATTTTAAACATGACAAACGAGTATAATAATGAAAGAATATAAGTTATATTGTGTTGAAATAGGTAGATTAGAGATGATATGTGATGGTGAGTTATGCTTCAAAATAACAATTGATTTATTTTTCAGAAATTTTAGTATTAAAAATCGTCTAGATAAAGATATCTGTCAGGGAACTTGATAATCTTAACTATTGACCATAGATGTATATGAATATAATTTCGCTGAATTTATAGCAATAGCAAAAAATAGATGATAGGATTATTCGTATGATGGATAATAAAGAGAAAAGAAGAAAACTTGTATTGGAACAAAAGAGAAAAAGAGAGCGGCGAAAAGAAAAGAAAGAGCGAGGCGATATATGGAAGCTATTCTTTAGGTCAGAGCCTGACCCTGATATACAGAGATTTTTCTTTGAACTGCTTCCATGGCTTATAGGCGCAATTATATTTTTTGGTATAATACTAGGGCGTGTCTTCATTTTAAAAATGGTAATAAAAATAAGATAAATTGCCGTCAAACAAAAAAAATAGTGTCGGTAATATCGAAATATTAACAAGCTATTTGACGCAGTTTGGCAAAATTTAGCCATTTTTAGCCCATTTAGATGACCATCGATTGAATTGAAGACATGCCCTAGTAGTATTAGAACTATATGAATTCTTAACTTCATAAATAAAGAAAATATACTGCCATCAGCGCGTCTTTAAGTGGAATACAAGTGGCTTAGTATCTATGTCATGTCAGCCGCTTTGGTGTATCAAGTCAGTGATGGTACATAAGACAGAGTAATCCTCACTTGGGCGAATGTGTTTTATCAATATCAAACGCCATGCGCCGCGCCGTCTCTTGCATTGTTTGGGTGTCGATCAGTTTTTTCACACAATACAAACTGGCATGAATACCCGCACTGATGCCTGCGGAGGTGACCAGCTGAATATCATCGTCACTAGCATCGACAAAGCGCGTTTTGTCAATGACCGTCACATTAGGATATGTGGCCAAGCGCGCCAATGACCGCCAATGTGTGGTTGCTGACTTGCCTGCCAGTACACCTATCTCTGCCAGCAGTAGCGCCCCCGTGCAAACCGATAAGGTCAGCTTGGCAAGCTTGATTTGCTGAGCAATCCAAGCCATCACCACTGGATTATTTATCTCCACCTCTCGCGCACCGTAACCACCAGGGATGACCAAAATATCAATGTGAGGATGGTCAGCAAAATGGTAATCAGGAATGAATTGTAGGCCATTGCGAGCCGCTATCGGTGCCGATGTCTCAGCGATGGTTATGACATCAAAATATTGATCACCTTTCCGATTTTCGGCTAAAGAAAAAACCTCAAAAGGGCCCGCAAAGTCTAATACCTCGACGTCGTTAAACAGCAAGATGCCAACGGTTTGTATTGCGCTCATAGTCAGTCCTTCGTTGATAAGCGGGCATTAATCATCAATGTGTACTGTATATCATGCCCATTTGATTATCAGCGATTTTTTGGCTGCTGATAATACTTTTTGTTGTGAAGAGCGCTGGTTAAAAAGAGCCAAACATCGTTCCCAGTATGATCACCACAATCAGCGCGGCGAGCGGTATCATCACCGCAGTAGCAAAAATGTCTTTATAAGACTCTCGGTGCGTCAAACCGCAAATCGTCAGCATGGTGATGATCGCGCCGTTGTGCGGCAGCGAATCCAGTCCCCCTGAAGCTAGAGAAGCGATACGGTGCATCAGTTCAGGATCGATATGGTATTGCTGAGCGAGCAGCATATAATTCTCACCCATAATCTCAAGGGCAATACCCAAGCCGCCAGAGGCAGAGCCCGTAATGCCTGCCAGCACATTAACCATGATCGCTTCTGATATTAACGGATTATCTGGAGAGATACCCATTAGGTATTGTTTGACGATGGTGAAGCCTGCTAAGGTCGCAATCACCGAGCCGTAACCCACTTCTGAGGCAGTATTAAAAATAGGCAGCAGCGACCCCATCGCGCCTTTGTTCAAACTCTCTTTAATATCACCAATGCTTTTGATATTAAAAACAATGACCACTAGGCAGGCCAAAGCAAGTGAAACAATAATCGCCCAAATACCAATCACCGAGCTCAGCTCCGTGCCACCAAACTGCTCACCAGCCAAATAGCTATTGTCCCACAAAGGAATAATCAGCTTTGAAAACGCATAATTACCACCGATCACAATGACAATCGGTAAGAGTGCCAACCAAAAATTGGGGATATCGATGTCTGAGGGCGGCGCTTTTTCATTCAGCGTGTGGTTGCCATACCCCTCCCCGCGACTGCTAGCCAGCCGCCATTGACGATTCATCCATAGCATACCGCCGCCAAGCATGATGACTGAGGCGATCATACCAAGGCCAGGCGCAGCAAAGGCATCCGTCTGAAAATACGGCATAGGAATGACATTATGAATAGAAGGCGTACCCGGCAACGCCGTCATGGTCAAGGTGAGCGCACCGATACAGATAGCGCCGGGTATCAGCCTTTTGGGGATATCCGCCTGCTTAAACAAAGCGGCCGCAATAGGGTATATAGCAAAGGTCACCACAAAGGCGGACACCCCGCCATAAGTCAAAATCGCGCAGGCCAGCACCACTGCCAGCAAAGCATGCTGGTTGCCCAGCTTATCAACGATGTGACGGGCAATGCTATAGGCGTAGCCTGAGTCTTCCATCAGCTTGCCGAATATGGCGCCCAGTATGAACAATGGAAAATATTTGACCGTAAAGCTGCCTAACCCTGTCATAAAGACTTCGGTATACATCCCCAAAGATTGGGTACCTTCACCGCTCAGCACCACTGCTAACATAGCCAGCACAGGCGCCAACACCAGTACGCTGACGCCTCGATAGGCAAAATACATCAATAAGGACAAAGATAGAAAAATAGCAAGAATACTCACAGGTTCGACTCCTTTCGACGATGAATATCTTTTGAGGGTATAATGTATGGGATGTATTCTATTCATTAGAAGCAATCATGTCGCCATCCATAGCTTATGATAAAATTGATACAAAATGTATCGATTTAAAAAGTAACATGTGGCTAGATCAAGGGCAACTCAGCAATTGGCTACTCACCAGTCATCTGTCTATACACCAGCCCGCTCACGTCGCGGGGGTGCATAGCCAGTGCGGTATCAAAAACACCTAACTACCCGCACTGATTTCATATGATGACTTGTATCCTAAGTCAGTTATGCTATAAAAGACACAGCAGATATCGATTATTACTGCCAAAGTGCGATAGCACCACCAGTTAGACATATGGCGTGTCATTTAGGTGATCGGTCATATGTCTGTTTTACCAACTGATTTTAGGGACCGTTAAGGATGACTTTAGATAACGACGTAGCACGTAAACGCACCAGTTTGTTCGGCTCATTGCTTGGCGATGCGATTTCTCGCCAATCTGGCAGTGAGACACTGGAGATTATTGAGACGCTTCGCAAGGGCTTCGTACAACAGCGCCGCGAGCCAGATGACGCACATAAGCAGTCGCTGATTGATTTCATCACCTCACTGGATAACAAAACCCTAAAAAATGTCATCCGCGGTTTTTCGATTTATTTTTTCTTGGCCAATTTGAGTGAAGAGAACTATTTGCGTGAACAGCGTCGTACCCTGCGTGCGCAATCGGAACAAAGTTGGGAGGGGTCATTTCGGCGCACGTTGCTTGAATGTCGTGAACGCAACATTGAGCCTGCGCAAATGCAAGAGCTGCTCGAGCATCTCAAATATATGCCCGTATTCACCGCACATCCTACTGAAGCGCGCCGCCGTACAACCATGAATGTGCTGCAAGGTTTGTTTGCTCATAGCGATGCGCTGAACAACTTTAGTGAAGGCAGCCTTGCCTATGAAGAGGCCAAGGCAGAAACCGCGCAGGCTATTGACTTGCTGTGGTCATCCGATGAAGTGCGCACGCGCAAGCCTTTGGTCTATGATGAGATCAATAACGGGCTACATTATTTTAATGCCAGTTTGTTTAATGCCATTCCCAAAGTCTATCGCAACCTAAAAAAAGCCATTATCGACATTTATCCTGAGCTGACCGATCAGCCGTTACCCGCATTTTTGAGCTTTGGCTCATGGATTGGCGGCGATCGAGACGGCAACCCTTTTGTGACCTTTGAGACCACAGAGCTTGCGGTGTTAAAGCACGCCGATACGGTGCTGCGCCATTATCAAGTGCTGATACGCCAGCTGCGTCGTCAGCTGATTCATAGTGATACCATTGTCACTGTGTCACCAGCGGTATATGACCGAATCGATCATTATGATGATCTGGCCCAGCGGGTCTTTGAATATAATCTTGATGATTATAGCAACGAGCCTTATCGCCGCTTATTGTCATTGATCTTAACCAAAGTAAACGCCACCAATCGCTTGATTCAGAGCAAGGGGGCGGATACAGCTGCTAAGCAAGATGCCTACCATGACCCCGAAGCGCTGCTCAACGATTTGCGCTTGATTCGCCAAAGCGTCAATACACATGACAAAGCACACGGTGATGGCTTGCTGCTTGATATCATTCGTTTGATCAAAACCTGCGGCTTTCATTTGGCGGCGCTCGATATTCGCCAAGAGTCCTCATATCACGGTGAGGTCATTGCAGATATTTTTGCCAGTGCCTCAAACCTCCCTGACTATAACAGCTTAGATGAAACAGAGCGCCAAAAATGGCTGACACGCTTGCTTCAGCATTCGGGTACGCCGCTGGTTTATACCGATAATTTGAGCGATAAGACGCGTGAACAGCTCTCCCTGATGCACTCCATTGCTAAGCTGCGCAAACTGGTTGGTAAAGATACCTTTGGCAGTTATGTGATTTCTATGACCAACAACGCCAGTCAGCTGCTTGAAGTCTTGCTACTGATGCGCTTTGCGGGTCTATGTACGATCAATGATGATGGCGTACTATCGGCTGATCTGCCTGTCGCGCCCCTGTTCGAGACTATCGAAGATCTAAAAAATATCGATGCCATATTACCTGCGGTACTTGATAACCCACTGTATCGCGGACTGCTCCAGCACGCTGACAACACGCAAGAGATCATGCTGGGCTATTCTGACTCTTCCAAAGACGGCGGTATCATCACCTCAGCATGGCAGCTGTACAGCGCACAGCAGACGATCAATGAGATTGCACAAAAATATGGCATCAAAACCCGCCTATTTCATGGTCGCGGCGGTTCGGTCAGTCGTGGTGGCGGCTCAACCCACAAAGCCATTGCCGCGCAGCCTGCTGGCACATTGCATGGGCAGATCAAAATCACCGAACAAGGCGAAGTCCTCTACGCCAAGTACGCCAATACCGATACCGCGGTGTTTGAGCTCACCATGGGTATCACCGGCGCGCTCAAAGCCTGCTCTAGCCGTTTTGTGGTGCAACCAGAAGCGCTGCCGAGCTATGAAGCGCTATTTGCGCGCTTGGCAGAAGCAGGTGAGCAGCGTTATCGTCAGCTGACTGACCATACCGACGGTTTTTATCAGTTTTATTCCCAAGTCACCCCTGTGCAAGAGATCTCCCTGCTCAATATCGGCTCACGCCCTGCACACCGCAAAAAAGGATTGCCCAGCAAAACCACCTTGCGTGCGATTCCATGGGTCTTTGGTTGGTCACTCGCACGCTTTACCTTGCCTGCGTGGTACGGTGTCGGCAGTGCGCTGCATAGTGTGACCGAAGACAGCGCGCTGATGAAAGAAATGAACGAAAACTGGCCGTTTTTTAGCGTCTTTATCAGCAACATTGAGATGGCCTTTACCAAGTCTGAGATGCACATTGCGCAAGCCTACAGTCAGCTTTGTGACGATGATACCTTGCGTGAGCGGATCATGGGTGAGGTATTACAAGAGCATGAGCTGACCGAATCAGGACTGAATGCACTGCTTGAGCAAGAGGCGCTGTTATCGAGTCAACAAGGCCTTGCCGCATCGCTACAGTGGCGCGATGCCCATCTTGATCCCATCAATTATATTCAGATTGAGCTGCTCAAACGTGCGCGCACACCAGCGGGTACAGAGACAACTGATCACGATGAATTAAACGTTGAAGATCCGTTAATTCGCAGTATCAATGCCCTAGCCGCAGGTCTGCGCAATACAGGCTAAGCGCATACGTAACGCCAAACAAACGGTATTTATCAGGTAACATATTGCGTGATAGATACCGTTTTTAGCATATGGTTACGCTATAAAAATAAACCTTTGTGTATGCTTATAAACATATTTTTATGATTCGGTGTATACATGACTATGAAAAATTTATATCAAAACGCGCAAAAACAAACCAAATTTACGCCGACCAAACTTGGCCTTGCCGTATTGGCAATCAGCGGTATTATTGGCCTCAGCGCTTGTACGACCACGCCAACGAATGGTCAGCCCACTACCCCAGTAGGTGATCGCGATGATGCCGAAGAACGCATTGCCACCCCTGAAGGCATCGCGCAAGTGGTCAAGGCCAATAACCAATTTACCATAGATATGTATCAGCAGGTCAGCAGCAATAATAGCAGTAACGACAACGTCTTTTTTTCCCCTTATAGCTTATCGACTGCCGTTGCCATGCTCTATGCAGGCGCGCAAGGGGACACGCAGCAACAAATCCAAAATACCTTTCATTACCCTGCCCCCTTGATATTAAACGCCAACAGCGCCGCGCTGTACAACCGCTTTAATCAGTCAAATGCAGACTACGACATCACCACCGCCAATGACTTATGGCTGAAAAATGGTCTAAAACCGAAACAGCGCTATACCGATACCGTCACTCGTTATTACGGTGGTGAGGTGACCAATCTGGACTTTTCAGCCCATCCTGAAGCCGCGCGCCAGAGTATCAACCAAACCATCGCCCAGCATACCCAGCAGATGATTCCCGAACTGCTTCCGCAAGGCAGTATCAAGCGCGACACCGCCTCAGTACTGACCAATGCCATTTATTTTAAAGGTGAGTGGCAAGAGCCGTTTCGTTTAAACACCCAGTCGCAGCCTTTTTATAATCGTGATGGCTCAACCACCCAAACCAAAATGATGGTGAAAGACAAAAAGTTTGACTATATGGAAAATGCGCAAGTACAAATGGTATCACTGCCTTATAAAGGCGACGATTTGTCCATGCTCATCGTTTTACCAAAATCAAAAGATGCCAGCGCATTGCAGCAGCTCAGTGCAAGCCTAAGCCCTGACAAAATTAATAACTGGACGTCAAAGCTACAACCCAAAAAAACTGCGGTAACCATGCCAAAATTTAAGCTCAGTGAAAACTACCAAATGAAACCGCTACTCAGTAAAATGGGCATGCCAACCGCATTTAGTAGCAATGCTGACTTTAGCGGCTTTAGTGATACCACGCCACTGATGGTCGACTCTATCGTGCATAAAGCCGTGGTTGAAGTCGATGAAAAAGGCACAAAAGCTGCCGCAGCGACAGGCGTAGTGTTGATGCCGACATCTATTGCTTATGGTGAAGCACTGACAGCCGATCATCCGTTTATGTTTATGATTAAAGACAACAAGACCGATGCGATATTGTTCTTAGGACAGGTGAATCAGTTATAAGATTTGGGCTAAAAACATGGTCATAGTCAGCTGTCAAACCGCGCCTATGACCTCTTAATCTAAACAGTAAAAGGCCTGAAAATCACCAAAAAAGGTAGGGTCGCGTCTATAGAGAAAAACAATATGCATAAAGAAGCACTAAAGGTTTTAATTTATGACAACTTTATAGACGCCATAAACCCCAAATCAAAAAGCTTAATAGAGGTTTATTATTTTGAAAGCTGCAACTATCATGATAAAGACTATAAAATAATACCATTATCTATGCACTCTATAGAAAGCGTCAAAAGTAACCATTATTTATCCAAACACAAAGATTTTATTATTTCAAATACAAAAGGCAGTTATTTTCAAGAGCCTTTTATCCATTGGTGGGACATACCAGATTGGTATATAGAAGATTTTAGCTTCGGTTGTCTAGGGCTTATTAGTAGTGAAAAATTCAATTTTTACTTACCCACATTCATGATGACGTCTCTAAACAAAGAAGGCAAGGAAGATGATTACTGCCTTTTAGAGGCGTGGTATGACTATTTGTTGCCTTTTGATGGTACTATCATCAGCATGAAAGACAGGCATTTCGATATATTATCAGAAAAGCAAAAAACGGTTGTCGCTCACTTTCTGGCATATGATGAAGACTCAGGCTCAAACGCTATCGGTAACCTATTAGAAATAGAGGATAAATTATGTCGAGACTACTGGATTCAGTATTTTAGATAACAGCATGGCTCTGGACTATAAGAATGGATTATTACGATATAGCCGTATTAGTACTACCTATAATGTTGGTACGTTCTGAAGAAAAGAAGAAGCTGAACTTAAAAAAACTCATTATTGTGGATGTATTATTTTTAAGTCTACTTGTTATTCACAACAATTTTCAGACCCCAACGTTACTGATTGGTTTATTTCTTTTCATAGTTGTCAACTTAAGATTTTTGATAATGTATGAAAAATAGAAGCATCAACACTATTGATATATAACAAGCTATAATCACAGATAGACAATACCACAAAGCATCATTAAAGATAAGATTAAATCTATTTAATTTGCTGCTGCCAAATTATAAATCATAACAATTAGACATATCAAAATATTATATAACTTTTTATTTTTATCTATGAAATTGGGTGCTTTTATAAATGCTAGTAAATTTATTATTATTAATATTTATTTATACGTCGTTAACTGGTTTTTTTAGAAAAACCAGTTTCAAGGATAAAATAAGCATACTTATAAATACAATACTTATGTTTATTATGTATAAATATGTACTAAATATAGAAGTTAATATCTATACGCTAATATCGATACTTATTGGAACTGTAATGGCAATTCTTCATAAGGTCTTAAACTGGGATAAATATATATTCAGAAATCGCCAAAAATGATATTTTGTATTTCTAGTAATAGTCTTGACTAAGGTCAAGCAGGCGGTGCTGTGTATTGCCATTTAACCTATAGTACGGTCTCCATTATCCCAAACCACAGCAATGTGGTAATGACGGATATCCGCAATGAGGTGAATGCCGGTCAAACGGTGACAGTATATGATACTCAAATTACGCTTAATGGCGGGTCAGGTGCAGGTTGATTGAGATAATTGCGGAACAGTCAATCCAGTAGCGGTTCAATACTATTCATCAGCCATACCCTATGAGCTTGACAAGTCGGCTTTGGCGGGTATGTCCACGATATCTTGGCCGCCATCATACTCTGATACACCATGGACGATCCACCCACCAGAACACGGTCACCCAGCACCAACCGCTCTGCACGACCATTTTCGATAACAAATGGCTGCTGCTCCCAATGGACAAGAGGGCTGGTGATGATTAATAGCATGTCATCAATATACAAACAACCATTTTGAACATTCAAGACACCATGAGCCACTGCGGCATCGCCGGTATTTGAAGCGGCTTGTAATGCCATGACATAAACTGGGGTTTGATCATCTACCTCAGTATTGGTAAATGCCAGTTTGCTGCTGGTGACAACTGACGGCAGCGCTTCAGTTACGATCTGCTTTTGCTCCGTATGCCTGCCATTATTGGCACTACAGGCTGACATCAAGAGCACAAAAAGCAGTAAGATATGGTTTTTTATATTAAATGGCATTATGATTTGTCTCATTTATCTATCAGTATCAAGATTTGGTATTTTTCCGTTTTGATATGTGGTTGATAACCCATCATATTATTTTTATCTGTGCTACCTACCTCAGGACCGCTATGAATATCGCTTTATTTGATTTCGATGGTACGATTACCCACTGCGATACCTTTACCCCCTTTATCAAAACGGCTACCAGCTCTCGCCGATTGGGCTTAGGCAGCTTGCTATTGTTGCCTTCTATTGTCGGCTATCGGCTTGGTATTGTTTCAGGTGCAGCGGTACGAAAACAGGTGGTTTATGTCGGTCTCAGGGGCGCGCCCAAAGATCACTTGCAAGCACTGGGCGCCAAGCATGCTGAGGGCTTTTTGCCCAGTGTGGTGCGAGATCATGCGCTTGAGAGAATCCAGTGGCACAAGGCATCGGGCGATAGAGTGATTGTGGTGTCCGCGTCCCTTGATCTGTACCTAAAGCCATGGTGTGAGGCAATGGGTGTTGAGCTGATCTGTAGTGAGCTTGAGGCCACGGCTGATGTATTCACGGGGCGATATGCCACGCCTGATTGTAGCGGCGCTGAAAAAGTCCGACGGGTTAAGTCACTCATCGAGTTGGCAGACTACAAGACAATATATGCTTACGGCGATACCAAAGAAGACAGCGCGCTGTTAGCAATGGCAAATGAGCGCTATTTTCAGTGGGAAAAATTATAACTTGCCATCGATCTCACTGCTACCCCTAACATCTCCAGCGCATCACCATGATAGGAATTTATGTTTTATTTTGGTCGGTCTAACCAAGCCTTATGTTGACAGCCGCATTTGTAGACTGCTATACCTATGAGCTGACTATACATAGGTAAGTAAGGAATACGTTTTGAGTGACCATAAAAAGCTGGATCTTGGGCGTGTCATCAATTAAGCCAAATGACACAAGAAACCAGATGAATAGCACTGAGAAAATGAGAGGCTAACTTATCATAGCGAGTAGCAATCGCACGGTACTGCTTAATCTTAGCGGAGACGTTCTCAATCAGGTGCCTTGCTTTATAGAGTTCTTTATCGAAGTCTCTTGGCTGCAGTCGATGACACTTAGGCGGTATGACGGCATTGCCTTGTATTGCTTTAATCGGTTCGATAACGCGAGCATCAGCATCGTAAGCTTTATCGGCAAGTCAAGTTTGACTGATATTGACATCAAGCAGTCCATCTGAGCCACATAGGTCATGAGCTGCGCCCCCCGTCAGATAAAAGCCGGTGGGATTCCCTAGCGCATCTGTACGGGTATGTATTTTAGTGGTCAGTCCACCTTTGCTACGTGCTATGGCTTGATCCCTTTTTTTCCAGCACTATGCTGGTGGGCTTTGACAATAGTAGCATCTAGCATGGCATACTCATCATCTGATTGTTCAGATAACTGTTTGAAAACTTGTTCCCAGATACCTTTTTTTGACCAGCGACTAAAACGAGTATGAACGACTCTGAAGTCGCTAAAGCATTTTGGTAGGTCACGCCAAGGTATACCTGTCTTGTAGCGGTAGAGCACGGCTTCTACAAATAAGCGGTTATCCTTTGCAGTAACACCAACGTCATTTGGTTGACCTGGCAGAATGTCTTTAATTCTCTCCCATTGGTCATCTCTTAGCGCATGTCGTCTTGTCATAATAGTTGAGCTCAAATTTCTAAATATAGCGTTACTATAGCTTATTCTCAAACAACTATGCTAATTGATGACACGCCCTAGCTAAGGGTTCACATTGTCGTCGCTTTGCGCCTTGTCTGGAACCATTTTAACAATTAGAAGTGTCTACTTGCTGATGTTCAACACGTTCTAAATATGTAAAAGACATAAGCCGATAAGCTTATGTCTTTTTATAGGTTAATGAGAAAAATTAGGAGCGAACTTCAAACGCATCCTCAAAGATGCCAACGATTTGTTCATGATTTGCTTGCACAGGATTAGACAAACCACATACATCTTTTAATGCATTGGTTGCTAACTCGTCAAAATCCTCGCGTTTAACACCAAGCTCTTTTAACGATTTCGGAATGTTAACGATATCTGCTAATTTTTTAATCGCGTCAATCGTATCTAAACCTGCTAAGTCGTTATTGTTGTCACTTAAAATTTTACCGACGGTATTTAATCTTTCTTTAGCAGCTGATTCGTTAAATGCTTCGACATGTGGTAATAGCAATGCATTACATACACCATGCGGTAGATCATACATGCCCCCTAGTTGATGAGCCATTGCATGAACATAACCAAGTGATGCATTGTTGAATGCCATTCCTGCCAAGAATTGAGCGTAGGCCATATTTTCTCGAGCAACCATATTTTTCGGTTCTTCGACTGCTGTCGGTAAAGAAGTCGCTATAAGCTCAATAGCTTTGACAGCACAAGCGTCGGTGATTGGACTGGCGCCTGTAGATACATAAGCTTCTACCGCATGGGTCAATGCATCCATACCCGTTGCTGCCGTCAGGCCAGCAGGCATGTTGGACATGATGCCAGAATCATTGATCGACAAAATAGGCGTGACATTAATGTCAACTATCGCCATCTTAACATGAGTATTTTCATCTGTAATAATACAAAAGCGGGTCATTTCAGAGGCGGTACCTGCAGTAGTATTGATAGACACTAACGGAAGTTGCGGTTTTTTAGATTTATCAAGACCCTCATAGTCTTCGATCTTACCACCGTTAGTTGCAACCAACGCGATTGCCTTAGCACAGTCATGAACTGAACCGCCACCAAGCGATATCATTAAGTCAGCATCAAATGATTTCAGGTCTTTAAGTCCTGCATTGACATTGGCAACTGTCGGATTAGGTTGAACTTCGGTAAAAATTTTAACTTCTATACCTTTTGATTCAAGGGGCTTTGTGACTTGATTTACAACACCAATCTTTTCAAGAATACTGTCAGTAACGATGAATATCTTTTTACAGTTGAACTTTTCTAGCTGTTCAATACCTTTTTCCAAAGCACCTTCGCCGACTAAATTGTTAGAAGGTATAAAAAACTGTGATAAAGCCATAATAATATCCTTATTAAGTTAATCTAATCAAAAACTCAGTGTCTAATTAAATAGAATAGTGACGATCCACTCCTTTAGATCACCCAATTCACTGTACCATAGTTCTAAAAAAGAGCAAACATTTTTTGCTATATAATAAATCCTAAATAAAAGTATTACAGCATTATAATGTGCTACTGGCATAAACTTTACTCGCTTGTTGGAGGCCATGGGCCAGATACTCATACAGCACAATAATAGTGCGGCTAGTGCCGAGATGCGCGCTGAATTTGGTGACAAAATTACGGCAATCGGTCTGACTACTGAACCAGAATACGGCATGGTCGTGACGCTAAAGGATGTAGAGACTGCATCACCGCTGCGCAAAATGTATTGTGAGGCTAAGCCATTGGCAGAACGCGAAACCGTTTTTTCTAGATTTGCAACACCTAATGATCGGGGTGTCACGCTGACGCAAGCAGAAGTAGACACCGCAACGGCATTGATAACGTCGTCAACGGCGTTTATTGTCAGATTCGAGCTAGAAAAAGACGTGCCATTCTTTCTTGAGTCAGAATATAGATTGTGTACCAATCCATGATCAAGCCAGCTACCACACACGATCCGATACCATTTTGTCTATTTGGCGACAAGCTTCCAAGCAGGCGTCGGTTTTTATAAGGCGTAAGGGTTTGTGGTCACGCATGAGCAAGTGGACACACATACAAGCCAGCGTGAATGCGTGATGGTCTTTACTACATAAAAAATAAGGCAGTGCACAACGGTATGCCCTGCCTCACTATCGTTTGATTATGGCGTTCGATTGTCGCTTTTGATTGCCGTTACAGCATGCCGCGCTTGGTCAACACAGGGCGCGCGACTCGGAAGCATTCCACGCCTTGCGGGACGCCGCAGTAAATCGAGATGGCATGAATGGCAGCGCGAATCTCTTCGAGCGTGCAGCCATTAGTAATCGCACCATTTAAATGCAGCTCCCATTCGTGCATTTTGCCCAGTGCCGCAATCATGGTTAGGTTCATCAGCGAGCGCGTTTTGGCATCAATGGCCTCATCGCCCCAGCCAAAGCCCCAGCACCATTCGGTCATCGCTTCTTGAAACGGCTGATTAAACGCATCAGCGGCTTCTAGGTTTTTTTCGACATATTCTGCGCCCAAGGTGGCTTTGCGCTTACTCAGTCCCAGTTCAAATCGTTGCTGATCCATGGCATTATCCTCATTGTGATTGGTATGGTGATCCATCCTATTGTTTATCCAAACGCAGGCCAGTACGGCACGCTTCTTGAATATGTGTTTGGCAGGCTTTCACTGCCGCCGCGCTATCACCTTTGGCGATATTGCTGACGATCTCTTGTAAATTATCAGGGCCTTTAATAGCGCGCTCTTTGGTCGATAAAGTCAAAAAGCGCAGGCGACCAATGCGGCCATTGAGCCTGTCTGTCAGCTCCCACGCCACGCTCATACCAGCGGTCAAAAACAGGCACTCATAAAACAGGTAACTGTTGCCCAACGCCTTGACCACTTCCCCTGCCAGCAACTCGGCGCGAATCTGAGTCACGGATTCTTGTAGTGTCGCGACGATTTCGGGACTGGCTTGCTCGGCGCAGTGGCGAACGGCCTCGCTTTCAAACATCGCGCGCAGCTCATATATCTGACGAATCTCATCACGCTCTAGTATCGCCACCGACGGGCCACCTGAGGACAGCGTGACCAAATGCTCACTTTCTAAATGGCGGATACATTCGCGTACCACCGTACGGCTGACACCCAGCTGCTCGCACAAGGTACGTTCCACCAGACGCTCGCCTGGCGCCAACTCTCCGATCATGATCGCCAATCGCAACTGCTCCAACGCCGTTTCTTTTAAGGTTTTTGGCTTCTCAACTCTTTCTAACATCAGCGCTTTATCTCTTTAGTACAAAAGCCAATTATAGACCCTATTTGATAAAAATAAAGTACTCGTAAATATTGTATTATGGTATACCATATCACGGTATTAAAAAAATGCTGGTAATTTACCGAATATAGTATTATGGTATACCAAGAAGATATGGAATTACCCTACACCTAAAGGAAGCGCTTTTATGTCACAGCTAGAAATCAGAAAAATCGTCACTTTTGAGGAAGAAACGCTCATCGAGGGTTACAAATCTGCCGACACGCCATTACGCATGTTTGCGGTAGCAGCGATAGTCACCAACCCATGGGCAGGACGCTATGTCGAAGACTTACAGCCTGAAATCAAAGCCTTTGCGCCCGTACTTGGTAAATTGTTGACCGATAAAATCATCGAGGTTGCAGGCGGCGCGGACAAAATCCAAGCTTATGGTAAAGCCGCTGTTGTGGGTCTAAACGGCGAAATCGAACATGCCTCAGGTCTGATTCATACCCTACATTTTGGTAACTTTTACCGCGAAGCGCTATCTGCCAGCAGCTATCTGTCCTTTACCAATACCCGTGGTACGGCCAACACGCCCATCATGGTGCCGCTCATGGACAAAGATGACGCAGGCCGCCGCTCACATTATCTCACCATTCAATTTGCCATTCCTGACGCGCCGCGTGATGACGAAGTGGTCATCGTTTTAGGCGGGGCGACAGGGGGTCGTCCGCACCACCGCATTGGTGACCGTTATCAAGATCTCAAAAATCTGGGTCATGATTTGAACAATCCAGCCGCCGTTTAAGTATCACGTATAAGGAGCAGTTCACCATGGAATGGTCTCGCAACATCGCAAACGGCATTGCCTATTATGACAATGACAACACTCATGACGACGCGGTGCCTGTTGTGTTTATCCACGGTGTCGGCCTACGCACCGAGAGCTGGCTTGCGCAGTTGCCTGCGTTTGCTGCTGGCTATCACTGCTATGCGCTCGATATGCCAGGCCATGGCGACAGCGCCCTTTTGCAGGCCAATACCGTGACGCTCACGGATTTTGCCACGGCGATACATGGCTTTATTCAGACCGTGATTGGCAAGCCTGTCATCCTCGTTGGTCATTCGCTTGGCGCAATGACTGCGCTCCAATTGGCGATCAGCTATCCAAGCGCGGTACGCGGTGTGGCAGCGCTCAATGCCATTTACGACCGTCCTGATGCGGCAGCAAAAGAGGTGCAAAGACGCGCGCAGTCGCTCCTTGATGACCTTGATCAAGACGTCAGCGAGCGCCCTATTGCGCGCTGGTTTGCGGGCAATCCGCAGTATCAGACCGAGGCGGATCTGTGCCGTTTGTGGCTGGAGAAAGGCAATCGCCTTGGTTATGCCCGCGCCTATCAGATGTTTGCCAAGCTGCGCGGCATCAGCGCAACCGATTTGCAGACCATCGCCGTCCCTGCCCTGCTGCTTACAGGTGAGCTGGACGCCAACTCCAGCCCTGAGATGTCACGGCGCATGGCTGAACTGCTGCCCAACGCCAACGCCGTCATCGTGCCTGACGCACGGCACATGACTCAGATGACTCATGCCAGTGCTGTCAATGCAGCTTTGGCGACATTTTTTACGCAGTGTGACTCACCAGCGAACCGCACGCTTGATGATGCACGCCCAATCAAACACGAGGTTCCCATGACACCAATTGACCCAAAAATGCTCCGCAAAGCCTTTGGCAGCTTTATGACTGGGGTGACAGTGATTACCGCCATGACCGACGATGGTCAGCCTGTTGGCTTTACCGCCAACTCGTTTACCTCTGTGTCGCTTGAGCCGCCCTTACTGCTGGTTTGTCCGTCTAAGTTTTTATCCAGCTTTGATGTGTTTGCCACCTGTAGTCACTTTGCGGTCAACATCTTAAGCGAAGATCAGCAGCACATCTCCAATATCTTTGCAGGCTCAAAAGACGACCGCTTTGGACAGATTGACTGGCATACCGACACGCATGGCAATCCCATTATTGCAGGTGCCCTGACGCATTTTTCTTGTAAAACCGATCGCAATATCGAAGCAGGCGACCATCATTTATTGGTTGGCGAAGTGCTGGATTTTGCCTCTCGTGAAGGACATGGCTTAGGCTATTCTGCTGGGGGATATTTTAGTCTGGGCATGGAACGCGAAGCGGCAGAAATCAGCGTCCAGCAACCACACGTCAATGTCGGGGTGATTATCGAGCATGAAGGCAAAGTACTGCTGAGCGAACATGACGGCAAAGCGGCCTTGCCAAGCCTAATGACCGACGACAATACCAACGCGGTCAGCACCATTGAGCAATTCCTGAATGAGCACGGCATTGATGCGCAGCTGGGAGCGGTATTCTCCATTTATGAAAACAGCAAAACCCATAACAACTATATCGTCTACCGCGCCACCGCGACCAATGATGACACCAAAGGGCTGGGCAACTACGTGCCCATTGAAGCGCTCACCGAGCACACCTTTGCCACCTCAGCGATACAGTCGATGATGACGCGCTATATGACCGAGAGCAAAAACGGTTTGTATGGCGTCTATGTCGGTAAAGAGGATACGGGCAAAGTGCATTAACCACACCTGCATTTAGCGACCATACTTGTCATAACCGTAAGCAAAACAGTAAACACAACAACCCGTAAGATGGCAATACCAAACACCGTACTACCCTATAGCAAAGGACTGACACTATGAAATTTTCATTATTTCTACACATGGAACGTACAGACGAGTCGCAAACCTACGAGCAGCTGTATAAAGATTTTATTGAGCTGGCACAGATCGCTGACCAAGGCGGCATGCACGCTGTCTGGACAGGTGAGCATCATGGGATGAACTTCACCATCGCGCCCAATCCTTTTTTAAACCTTATTGACTTGGCCAACCACACGCAAAATGTGCGCTTGGGCACA
This sequence comes from Psychrobacter sp. PSi21, assembly GCF_054960615.1. Lineage (NCBI taxonomy): Bacteria > Pseudomonadati > Pseudomonadota > Gammaproteobacteria > Moraxellales > Moraxellaceae > Psychrobacter > Psychrobacter sp. PSi21. Next base: position 167,625 of record NZ_JBHNYR010000005.1, on the reverse strand, counting down.
GGTACAGTTATCGCGCCGTTTTGGCATCCGATTCGCTTAGCGGGCGAAGCCGCGATGACTGACATCATCACCAAAGGTCGCCTTGAGCTGGGCATTGCGCGCGGCGCATATAACTTTGAATACGAGCGTATGATGCCTGGTATGGACGCGATGGAAGCAGGCGGCCGTATGCGCGAGCTGGTGCCTGCGGTCAAAGAGCTGTGGCAAGGCGACTACGTCCATAATGGCAAGTTCTTTCAGTTTCCAAAGACCACCTCTGCACCCAAACCCTTGCAGCAAGGTGGCGTGCCGATGTGGATTGCCGCCCGTGATCCCAACAGCCACAACTTCGCCATCGAAAACGGCTGTAATGTCCAAGTCACCCCGCTATGGCAAGGTGTTGAAGAGATTGAGACCTTAATGCAGCGCTTTAATGACGCCAAAGCCGCGCATGGTGAGGGCAAAACCCCAAAAATCATGCTGTTACAACATGGCTATGTCGGCAGTAATGCAGACGATGTTGCAGAAGCAGCACAATCTATCAGTCGCTTTTATTGTCATTTTGGCGCATGGTTTAAAAACGAGCGCCCCATTCATCAAGGCATCATCGAGCCGCTCAGCGAAGCAGAAATGGCTGCCATCGACATGTACGCGCCTGAAAAAATGCTAGCGAATATGCCCATCGGTACGGCTGATACCGTCATTGAAAAGCTCAAATATTATGAAGCACTAGGCTATGATGAGTTCTCATTTTGGATTGATACCAGCATGAGTCATGAGCAAAAGCGCGCCTCACTACAGCGTTTTATTAACGATGTGATGCCTGCCTTTGCCTAATCGTATACATCTCAGTTCTTGCGCGAGTAAGGACTGAGTAGCTTACCCCTATTATCAGGAGAATCCCCATGACGAAGCCTCATTATCAACTCTACATCAACGGAGAATGGTGCGAAGGCAGCAGCAACCAGCGTCTAGATACCATCAATCCTGCGACAGGTGACGCATGGGCGACGTTTGCGTGCGCCGATGCCGACGATGTCGAACGCGCGGTACAAGGCGCACGCGCCGCACTAAACAACCCAGAATGGGCAAAGATGAGCCCCACCAATCGCGGCAAACTGCTGTACCGCTTGGCGGAGCTGGTCGAGCAAAACGCCGAGCGACTCGGACAGATCGAAACCACCGACAGCGGTAAGCTGGCGCATGAGACCATCTCGCAGACCCGCTATGTGGGCGATTATTATCGCTACTATGCAGGGCTTGCCGACAAAATCGAAGGCGCAACCCTACCGATTGACAAGCCTGACATGCACGTCTTTACCCGCCGCGAGCCGATTGGCGTGGTGGCAGCGGTCGTCCCTTGGAACGCGCAGATGTTTTTGACCGCGACCAAGCTCGGCCCTGCGCTGGCAGCTGGCTGTACCATTATTTTGAAAGCTTCAGAGATGGCACCATGTCCGATGTTTGTCTTTGCCGAACTGATTGAGCAAGCAGGCTTTCCAAAAGGCGTGGTCTCGGTCATCACAGGGGACGCACAAAACTGCGCCATTCCGCTGACCAGTCACCCTGATATTGACAAAATCGCCTTTACGGGTGGGCCAGAAGCAGCGCGTCACGTGGTCAGAAACTCCGCCAACAGCTTTGCGGTCACCAGCCTTGAGCTTGGCGGAAAATCGCCCATTATTGTCTTTGAAGATACCGATTTGGAAAGTGCAGCCAATGGCTTAATCGCGGGTAACTTTGGTGCGTCTGGACAGTCATGCGTCGCAGGCTCTCGCGGTTTTATACAACGCAGCATTTTGCCTGAGATCATCAAACGTATCGAAGAAAAAGCCAAAGACATCGTCATTGGCAATCCGCTTGATGCCAGTACCCACGTCGGCCCTTTGTGTACCAAGGCGCAAGTCAATCGCATCAAAGACACGTTGGCTAAGGCCACTGAACAAGGTGCGACCATTCGTTTTGGTGGTCAGGCACCGACCGACCCTGAGCTGGCCAACGGCAATTACTTTTGTCCGACCCTAGTCGAGTGCCCAAACACCGACATCGAGACCCAAACCGTCGAGATGTTTGGCCCTGTGATGTCATTGGTCGCTTTTGATACCGAAGAAGAAGCCATCGCCATGGCGAACGATAGCGTATACGGCCTCGGCTCAGGGGTGTTTACCCAAAACCTTGCCCGCGCCCACCGCGTGTCGCAGCAAATCAAGGCAGGTATCTGCTGGATCAACACGTACCGCGCTGTCTCTCCCATCTCACCATTTGGGGGCTACAATCAATCGGGTTATGGTCGCGAAGCAGGCAGTGACTCAGTACTGGAATACACACGTACCAAAACGACATGGATTAACATTTCGGCAGAGCCAATGGCCAATCCATTCGTCATGCGGTAGTCAATCAAGCAAATGCAATAAGGAACGTTGCATTTTGAGGAAAACACTATGCCTATTCGTCCCCCGATCAAAGAGCTGAACATCAAAACCCATGACAAGGGATTTTATAAGGGTTTTAATCGTTCAGTCACAGTAACATCCAAAATCTTGGTAACGCTGGTCGTCATCTGGATTTTAAGCGATATTGAAAACTCTGGTGCCATTTTAGAAGCCATGAAGAACTGGTCATTTACCAACTTGAACAGTTACTACACCTACTCGATGGCCTTCTATGTGGTGGTGTGTTTGGTGGTGATCTGCTGGCCATCATTCGGCAAAACCAAGCTCGGCTCAGACCCCAATGGCAAGCCTGAATTTTCCAACTTTTCTTGGTTTTCGATGATTTTTGGGGCAGGTATTGGTATTGGCGTGTTGACCTACAGCGCGGCCGAACCGCTGTGGCATTTCGCTAACAACCCCGACACCATCATGGCCAAAGATATGATTGTTGCCTCATTGAGTAGCAATAATATTGCGATTCCCCAAGATGCGGATGTTTTTGCCCTTTATCAGTCTCAAGTGGCAGCCAATACCATACCTGCGCTTGATGGTATTGTCGTCCCCAAGACCGAAGCCGCACTCGATGCCGCTTACCGTTATTCATTCTTTCACTGGGGCATTCACGCATGGGCGACCTACAGTCTGGTCGGGATTTGTTTGGCGTTCTTTTGTTACTCGCGCAATCTGCCCTTGACCATGCGCTCCGCCCTCACGCCATTATTTGGGCGTACGCTGGAAGGGCCGTTGGGCAACATTATTGATATTTCAGCAGTGATTGCTACCATCTTTGGTATTGCCCAAACCATTGGTATTGGTCTTAGCTCTTTTGCCTCAGGCTTATACAGCATCACGGGTATCACGTGGCTGGTAACCGACCCCGCCAGCCCTGAACCCACCACAGGCGCGCTACTGTTGTCTTTATTCGTGGTGATGTGCTTATCTATGGTATCAGCGCTGTCTGGTGTGGGACGCGGGGTAAAATGGCTCAGTAACATCAACATGGTGCTGTCGTTCTTGCTCTTGACCTTTTTCTTAGTGTTTGGCGCGTCAATGTTTGCGCTTGAGATGCTGGGCAAAGGTATCTTTTCTTACGTCATTCATTTGCCTGCGATGATGTTTACCGTGTGGGATCCCAATACCGAGCTTGGTACGTGGCAAACCAGCTGGTCCGTGTTTTACTGGGCATGGTGGATTGCGTTTGCGCCCTTTGTCGGCATGTTCTTAGCGCGTATTTCTAAAAACCGTACCATCCGCGAGTTTGGCTTGATTGGTATTGTTGCACCGAGCTTGACCTTATTTATTTGGTTCTCTTTTATCGGCGGTACGGGTATTGATTTAGAATTAAGCGGCGTCGCTGGTGGTCAGATTTATAATTCAGGCTTGACCGCGCAACTGTTTGACATCATTGGCTTTATGCTCGACCCTGCGATGGCGGGCGCGTTGTCTTGCATGGTGGTAGTGCTGCTCCTCACCTATCTGATTACGTCTGCGGACTCGGCGTTACTGGTCATCAATATGGTCAATGCCGCAGGTAAAGTACAGGTCGAAAACAGCCGTAAACACATCATCGTCTGGAGTGTGGCACTCACCGCCGTTATCGGAGCGCTGATCTTGGCAGGTGGTCTGGATGCGATTACCTCGGCAATGATGGTCGCGGCCATCCCCTTCTCCTTTATCATTATCCTCATGGCGATCAGCTTGTTAAAGGCTCTGATACTGGATAACAAGCGGGCAAAAGAGTAACGGATCAATACGTCATTCTGAATGTTCATCAGTACCCACTATGGTTGATCCGTAGTGGGTATTGTTATTGTTTTTCAGGCTGACTATCAATTTTTAAGATACTGAATAAGGCGTCAGTAGTATGCAACCAAGCTATCCCTCATCTAAAAAGCATTGGTGTGGTGTATTTTATAAATATGACTGTATAATCAGTTGCAAAAGTAGTCAAAAAACATGAGCAACATGATATGGAAAAAAATTGCATTTGGTTGAGTAATTCGTTTTTACACTGGTACGCTGAAATGCAATTTTCTAGTTATACCAGCGTAGAAGATCGCCTCAAAGCCTACAAACTGTGGCAACATGCTGAACTAATTGCAGCAGGCGATGCAAACGAGTTTAATCGCGTAGACATCGTATCCAATTTAAAACGCTGTCTAAACCAAAGGCTTAAATTTATAGAATACGTTTATTCCCTCAAGAAAATTGCTTCGTCTGATTCACCAAAGGGATATCTGGAATACTTAGAGTCTTTAGATTTGGTTCGACCTTATATGTTAAAGCAGCTAATGACTATTAGGAATGATATTGAGCATAATGATGCATCACCGCCCAATATTGAACGTTGTCGAGAGCTACTGGACTTAACTTGGTATTTTTTAAAATCCACAGATGGATTCGTTTCTCGTTGTAAGAATAATTGTGTATTGAGATATTTATCGGATAAAGGCGATGAAACTCAGTATTGGTTGAATTTTGATATTGATTTTAATTCAAACCATACAATAACTATAAACGGCTGGGTTCCTGAGGCGATGCTTAGCAAGGATGAGAAAAAGAACCATACCTTAATTAGGTTAAAAGATTTTGGTTCTAAAAAAGAGCGCTGGAGAGAAACTGAAAGCCATACAGATAAATTAGATAACGATTTTTGGCTAAATGGAATACTTGAGCCATCAGAAAAGATTAGGCTTGAAGTTGTAAAATCTTGCTTACACGCAAGTATGTGACACGCCTGTTCTTTCTATATGTCTCAAGTCACTTCTAAAAGCTATCAAATTAAGGCGGCATAACAGTTTCTCTCCACTGTTATGCCGCCCACACCATCTAAAACAAAGACTCAATATAACGGGTTAAACTTTTGACCAACTGCAACAGCGCGCCCTCACCCTTTCACCACGATGCCAAAGACGCCGCGCTACGCTGACTGATAAAGCCATCTGGCGTTTGACCATTGTCTTTTTGCCAGTTTTGGAATGCCTTTTTGGTATTGGTACCGATGATGCCATCTGCGCCCTTGGTATCATAACCTGCACGAGTCAAACGCTGCTGCAAGCGCGTGACCTGCGCCGTTGATAACGGCTGCTCATAGCGCGGCCATGATTTGCGCAGACCACTTTGTCCAGCAATCGCTTTGCCCAGCAAGCTGACGCCAAGCGCATAGCTTGATGAATTGTTGTACACTTTAATGACATCGAAGTTTTTGCTCAAAAGCAGCGCAGGGCCGTCTTTGCCTGCTGGTAACCACAGCTCCATCGGCGTGCCAGCATCAAGATACACATCATCAATGGTATCGATGCCTGCCGAGGCCCAATACGCCGCCGACTGCTTGGTACCGACTACTGAATAATCAAACCCTGCTGGAATGGTCACTTCATAAAAAGGAGCCAAACCACGCACCCAACCTGAGTTGCTCAGATAGCTGGCGGTTGAGGCCAGCGCATCGGCCGTTGACCATGGGTTTTTATGCCCATTGTAATCACCATCTACCCCTTCTTGTAACCACGTCCCAGGGATAAACTGCGTTTGACCCATACCGCCTGCCCATGAGCCTTCAAGCTGCGACCACGACACATCACCGCGCTGCAATAAGGTCATTAAAGACAACAGCTGTTTTTCAGCAAACGCCTGACGGCGACCGTCATAAGCAAGACTTGCCAGCGCACTGGGCAAATAACTGCTGCCAGTAACGGCGCCATAGGCCGACTCCATACCCCATATTGCAGCCACAATCTCGGCGTTAACCCCATAGCGTGACTCAAGCCCTGACAAGTATGAACGCTGCTCAGCAAATTTGCTCTTACCACGGCTCACGCGACCATCAGATACGGCTGAATCAGCATACTCCCATGGCATTTTAGAAAACTCAGGCTGACCAGCATCGAGCGAGATGACACTGCTCTTAAGCGACGCTGATGCTAATAAACGCTGCACATCTGATGCGTTATAGCCTTGTATAATGGCACGTCTTGAAAAGTCTGCCTTCCAATCTTCAAAGCTGCTGTAGCTTGGCTTTGGGGCGGGCGTCACAGGTTTTGGCGGCACCACGACGGGCTTGGGCTTAACCTGTACCGTTTGGTTTTCGGTGATTTCTACATTGCCATAACGAACAGGCTTTTGTTGTTGAACAGTTGACTGAGTGGCGCAGCCTGCGGCAAATAACACAGGTAGGATGGCCAGATATTGCTTTTTTAACATCATAACGGGTCTCGGATAGCTCTTGAGGTCAGGGTATAAATACGTCACATATAAAACAAGGGTAAAGCATGAGCGAGGGTAAAAGCGCTCTGCAAAGCCATGCAGCAGACACTAAAATCAAAATTACTGTAGCAATAAATAATGTGAAAGTCGATGCTTTAGTAATCATTAGTAATTGTTTGATAAGTAAGCAAATGTTTTTAGCCACTGAGTAGAAAGTTATACTACCGCGCCATATATTGGGTCATCTCTTCAACACCATGTAGAGTCATCGGATACATCTTATCTTCAAACAGTTTTTTAATCTCCACGATGGTTTGTGTGTACGGCCAATAGCTTGGGGTTTCAGGATTGAGCCACGCCACTTTGTCAAAATGATTCAGCACCCGCTTGAGCCAGACAATCCCCGCTTCATTATTTCTGTATTCGACACTACCGCCGACAGTCATCAGCTCATAAGGTGACATCGACGCATCACCAACGAAGATAACCCGATACTCTCGTCCATAAGTATTGAGCAGATCAAATGTGGTCATTGGCACACTGTGGCGGCGGTTATTATCCTTCCACACATAGTCATACAAGCAGTTATGGAAGTAAAAAAACTCTAGCGTCTTAAACTCATTTTTTGCCGCCGAAAATAGCTTTTCGAGCGCCTCGACATGGACATCCATACTGCCGCCCACATCGAACAGCATCAACACTTTGACACGGTTACGGCGTTCCGCTTGCATATGGATATCCAGCACACCTTTTTTGGCGGTGCGTTTGATGGTCTCATAAATATCGAGCTCATCGGCACTGCCTGTGCGCGCAAATTGGCGCAGATTACGTAGTGCCATCTGAATTTGGCGCGTGCCTAGCTGATTGTCATCATCGAGATTGCGATATTTGCGCTGCTCCCAGACCTTGACCGCGCTGCGTTTACGCGACTCTCCGCCAACACGTATCCCTTCTGGGTGATCGCCATAAGCGCCAAATGGCGAGGTGCCGCCCGTCCCTACCCATTTGTTGCCCCCTTGATGGCGGTCTTTTTGCTCTTTTAGCCGTTCTTCTAACGCCTTCATCAGCTCCTCTAGCGAGCCGTATTTTTTGAGCAGGCGTCTTTGCTCTTCAGTCAGGTTTTTGGGATCGAGCTTTAGATCCAGCCACTCTTTGGGCACATCCGTCAGCTTCGCCAGCAGCGCATCCATATCGAGGCTATCCACGCCCTCAAAGTAATCCGCCATGGCGCGATCAAATTTGTCAAAATGGCGCTCATCTTTGACCATACACAGCCGAATTAACCGATACATGTCATCACGGCTCGCAAAAGTCGTCAGTGTCGGGTCTTCAGGATGCGGCTGCATCATCAACCCTTTATCTAACGCCGCGTTGAGATCAAGCAGCTCACGCGTACTGACTGGTACGCCGTAAGTCCGCAAGGTATAGAATAGTTTTATGAACATAAGAGACGCACCACTAATTGACGTAAGATGAAAAAAGTACTAAACACCTAGATACGCTTAGCGACGCATCATATTGGCAAAGCGCTGCAATAAATTGACATCCGCTTCGTTTTTGAGCAGCGCACCATACAGCGGCGGAATAGATTTTTCGCCACGTAAGTTTTCTTCTAGCTCGTCCTGCACCATGTCATCAGCGAGTAATAAGGTGAGCCAATCGACCAGCTCAGAGGTTGATGGTGGCTTTTTAAGCCCTTTAATATTGCGCAGTTTATAGAAGATATCCAGCGCATCGTTGACCAGTTTTTCTTGAATATCGGGAAAATGCACCTCGATAATTTGGCGCATGGTCTGCTCTTCTGGGAAATCAATATAATGGAAAAAACAACGACGCAAAAACGCATCGGGCAGCTCTTTTTCATTGTTTGAGGTGATGATCACCACAGGACGCTGCTCAGCGGTAATGGTCTCGCCCGTCTCATATACATAAAACGACATTTTATCCAGCTCATGCAGCAAGTCATTGGGAAACTCGATATCTGCTTTATCAATCTCATCGATGAGTAGCACGCTGCGTTCAGTGCTGGTAAAAGCATCCCATAGCTTACCGGGTTTGATGTAATTGCCAATCTCATACACCTTGTCATCACCCAACTGCGAATCACGCAGGCGCGATACCGCATCGTATTCATAGAGCCCTTGCTCGGCCTTAGTCGTCGACTTGATGTGCCATGTGATCAACGGCATGCCTAGGCTCTCAGCCACTTCTTCAGCAAGTAAAGTTTTGCCCGTACCCGGCTCCCCTTTGATCAAAAGTGGTTTTTGTAAGGTCATGGCTGCATTGACTGCCAGTTGTAAATCGTCTGTTGCGATGTAGCTTTGGGTACCAGTAAAGGTTTGCTTACTCATAATCAGGTCTCGATTGTTGTTATAGGTGAATGGTTATCGATTTAGGGGTTTGGAAACTTTGGAAACATAGGGGCTTAATAATTTGATGATAAATCAGAGTAGCACAGCCTGACGCATTGCCAAAATACTCATGAAGTCGCACTTTTTTAACCCAGTCACCACACCACGACGATAGATCCAACAGCTATCTACCAAGCGCTACCCAAAAGTCAGGCACAAAAAAAGACACGCTATGGTGTCTTTTTGGTATCAGGCGCTATTGATTACTTGCTTGAGCCTTTTATTTTGGCCTTGACCTTGTCTTTTGCTGAACTTTCTTTATTCAGATCAACCTCAGGCTCAGGGTCTGCTTTGGCAGGGATTTTTTCCAGTATCACAGGCTCATCGACCGTTTTTTCTGCCATATAGTTCCCACCTGCCAGCTGCATATTAGCGGCGGTGTCTTCAGCGCTGCGGCGACGGGCTTGATCCAAGCTGGATTCAAAAGCGCCGCGTATCAGCTGCCAAATAAAGCCAATAAACAGCCCAAGTACCAACACGACCAGTACAGGTATCGCGTTGGATACTGCGCCTGCCATATCTTTCATCATCACTGCATAGACGACACTGATGCTCGCAGGCGCCATCGTGCTGGGATCATCAAGTGCAGTGCCAGGTGCAAGCAGTATTGCAAATAAAGCCATCCACGTCATACCACCAAGCGGACGCGGCAATATACGCGCCACCAACACCCAAAGTGCCAATACCACAATGGTACCGCCAAGATAGGCGTACATGGGCAAATCAGCGGGTGGTACGTTTTTGACCATCTGACTCCACCAAATAACAATCTCGCCGAGAATGTCACTGAGCGTATCCAGTGGTAAGAAGTTTAAAATACTTTTTAACCAATCCATGCGTGTTTAGCTACCTGCATTCATAAGTCGCGTGCCAGCTGACGTTTGCTGATCTATCATTTTTATATGATAGGCAGTGCGATGATAAGGATCGCTGCCAAAACGTCAAGTCAGTATGCACACCCAATAGGTCGCTAGTTTATCACGACTTTATGCCAAAATGCATGCCGACTATGTAGCGCTTAGTGGTATTTGTTATCTTGTGCTTCACGAGCGCGCAGCTCAGCTTGACGGCGCATCACCTCTTGCGGCGGCATTTGCACAAAATATCCTTGAGATTGCAGCTTTGTTAGCACCTCTGCTTTGTCCACACGGGCAAGCGTAGGCGTTGCCGCCAAATCCAGATGCATGACAAACTGGCTGCGACCTAAACCTGCACGAAAGTCTTTTGGTAACACACCAAGCCAGTCTCTGACTTCCTCAGTATCATCTGGATAATCAGGACGGGCGATGTACACATACATGTCATCATGTTTGGGAAACTTATAAATATCACAATGCATAAAATAACCTGTCAAACGCTAAAAAATACTCGTAACTATACGATATTAAGACGGTATTAAGTGTGCGGGGCACGCTTCTTATTGGCGCTTAGCCTAGCACAATTTGCCTGATGACCAGTAGTAAGTTTCGGTAATGACAACTGGTCTTGATCTATCTACCATAGCTCATACTGATTACTGCACCTGATATCAGGCCATATCATAACTGTGCTTGGCACGCAAAATCATGCGTGTCATCACTCAATAAGCCATTAAGTGTGCTCAATTTATGAGGGCAATCACAGAAAAACAACCCCCAAAGACCCATCATTTCCAAAATTTATCGCAATTCCTTGGTTTGATGCCTTGTAAAATAACCATGAACCTTTCATAATAAAAGCGTTTTTCAGGAGAGTGTTTTGTCACCAGCTGCGACATGTATTGTGTCAGCCAGCTTGAGCACAAAACCACCGAAGGCGCATCCACCCTGCCAATCGCTCAGGTAAACGGACTGAATAACGCATGCCCTCTATCTTTATACTTGCGCATTGCAAGCTTCCATAGAACGGCATAACAAATCTGGAGAGTGGTAAGTACGGACGACGACTTACCCACCGAAGGGGAGAAAACAGGCTACCCATATTTAGCGCGCATCACATTGATACCGCCATTAGCGTAGCAACTGTTGAAAATCTCAGGTCACAGGACAGATGGGGCTTTTGCTGATATTGACGCGGCTGCGTTGGTGTCAGCACACCGCTTTGTTTTTTTGTGTCACCCTTTGCCGCAGTGATATCTCAATGATTTAACTGGTTGAGTTCACATTGTGCTCCATTATTATTTGATATCATCAACGCGCTTACAGCGGCCTGTTGATATCTACATAAGGATTTGTTATGACCGATACTCACGCACAAGACAATACCACCACTCAAGCCCCTCAGCGCACGCCGCTTTATCAGTCTCATGTTGACAGTGACGGCAAAATGGTCGATTTTTCTGGTTGGGAATTGCCCATTCATTATGGCTCACAAATCGAAGAACATGACGCCGTGCGCAGTGATGCAGGCATGTTTGATGTCTCACACATGGTGGTCGTCGATGTTAAAGGCGCAGACAGCAAAGCGTGGCTACACAAACTACTCGCCAATGACGTCAGCAAACTCAAAACGGTCGGCAAAGCCTTATATTCAGGCATGCTCAACGAGCAAGGCGGCGTGATTGATGACTTGATCGTCTATCTGATGAACAGTGAGGAAACCGCCTACCGTATCGTCTCTAATGCCGCGACCCGCGAAAAAGATCTGATCCAGTTTAATACCGTTGCAGAAGGCTTTGATGTTCAGTTAAACGAGCGTCCAGAGCTTGCCATGCTGGCGGTACAAGGCCCTAATGCCATCGAAAAATTGTCGCAAGCCAAACCCAACTGGGCAGAGACATTAGCGGGTCTCAAGCCGTTTGTCGGTGCTGATTTGACCGATATCGAAGGCGATGATTGGTTTGTGGCGCGTACAGGTTACACCGGTGAAGATGGCGTCGAGGTCATCATGCATGGTGATGATGCGCCTGCTTTTTTTGACACCCTAAAAGCCAATGGCGTGAGCCCTGCTGGCCTTGGCGCGCGCGATACCTTGCGCATGGAAGCGGGCATGAACCTATACGGGCACGATATGGATGAAACCATCAGCCCTTACGAGTGCGGCATGGGCTGGACACTAGCGCTCAAAGACGAGCGTGATTTTGTCGGTCGTCAAGCAATGGTCAGTCGTCATCAAGACGCCAAAGACAATGGCACTGCCATGAAGCAAGTCGGCCTGCTACTCACCACCCGTGGCGTGCTGCGTGAAGGCATGGTCGTTACCATCAATCAAGGCACAGATAATGAGCAAACAGGCATTATCACCAGCGGCACTTTCTCCCCTAGCCTTAAACACTCTATCGCCATCGCACGTATTCCTGCCAGCGTCAGTGACGCCGATAACGTACAAGTTGATCTGCGCGGCAAAGGCAAATTTGTCGATGTGCGCGTCCTAAAACTGCCCTTTGTCCGTAACGGCAAAGCGCAATTTGACTGATTTTCGTCTTGACGATATTTCATGAATAGTGTCTGATTGATGCTTAAGCGACATACCGCTTAAGCATCAATGACAACCCCTTATGATGACCTTGTCATTTTTGTTCTTGTTCTTTGTTTATTATCCCTAAAGGAGTCTCTTATGAGTCATGTCCCAGCAGAATTAAAATACGTTGCCAGCCACGAATGGTTACGTCTAGAAGAAGATGGCACCATCACCGTCGGTATTACCGATCATGCGCAGGATTTGCTTGGCGATGTGGTCTTCGTTGAGTTGCCAGAAGTAGGCGACAACGTCGCGGTTGATGACGAGATCTCTGTGGTTGAGTCAGTCAAAGCCGCGTCTGATGTATACGCGCCCATCTCAGGTGAAATTGTCGAGGTAAATGAAAGCCTAGAAGACGATCCTGAAATCATCAACTCAGACCCTTACGGCGATGGCTGGTTCTTTAAAATCAAACCGCTCAATGTCGATGACTACGAAGAGCTGATGAGTGCTGAAGAGTACCAAAACGAGCTGTAATATCCAGTGATATGGCGCGTGTGTCATTTGGCGCGCTTATCCCTTTACGATATACCTCATCTGTGTGCCGCCGTATTATCGTCATGCAGATGGACTGCAGATATCAGAGCCACTTTGGTATCTGCCCCTCTTTTTGATTTGCCAGCTTATGGTTATAGGTGTTATCAGCGGCGCCTATGACCCCTACAGTCTGACCTGTTTATAACGTTGCATCATCTGAGCACTTTTTCTATCTTGTCTGGAGCCATATATGAGTGACACCAATACCCATACGAACGACCAGCACCCTGACGGCGCAGACGCGCAACATGCTGTAGGTGATCGGGTGGCCAGTGATGCACCAGCCCAAGATACTAAAAGCGCTATAAGTAACACCACAGTGACATCAACAGGTAGCCCTCAGCTTGCAACTCCAACCTATACACCGCAGTTGCAAGCCTTTTGTGAAGTCGTCGAGTCGCGCCGCTCTGTGCGCCGCTTTACCGATACGCCCATTCCTGATGAGGTGCTTAGCGATTGTTTGCGCCTTGCCATGCTTGCGCCCAATTCAAGCAACTTGCAGCCGTGGGAGTTTTACGTCATTGATAGTAGTGAGGCACGCCAGCAAGCCGTCAAAAACTGCATGGGACAAAATGCGGCCAAGACGGCGGCGCGCTTAATCGCGGTAGTCGCCCGTACTGACACGTGGCACGACCATGCGCGGCAAATTTTGCGCGAATATCCGCAGCAACCTGTACCCAAAAAAGTCAAAGACTATTATACCAAGGTGGTCACTCTCGACTTTTTACGTGGCCCTATCAATGTATTGTCGGCGGCCAAATGGAGTGCTGTAAAGGCGGTCAGACGCGTCAAAGGCCCGATAAAGTCGCCTTACTATACCTTTGAAGACGTCAAAGGCTGGGCGACGAACAATACTGCCCTTGCGGCTGAAAATCTGATGCTGGCCCTGCGCGCTCACGGTTTTGACAGCTGCCCGATGGGCGGCTTTGATGAGCCTGCCATGAAAGACTTGCTGGGTCTTGGCGACGATCATCATATCGTGATGATGCTAGGCGCAGGCGAACGCGCGGACAATGGCATCTATAATGAGCAGTTTCGCTTTGCGCAGCGCCAAAGCGTGTTCTACGTCTAACGTCTATCTCATACTTTAGTAACCGCATCATCTGGCATGGTGCGTGGGCGCGGTGTTGTCCGCATGCCGCCTTTTTTCCATTTGTCTTCCAGCGTGTGTTGTGTTTAGCGCGTTTATCATAGAATTTCTTAAGGACTGTCATGACCACTTCTCAAATACCGACGTTCGACACCTTTGATGGTTTGTTCAATGAAGCTGAATTTATCTATCGTCATCTAGGCTCCAATGACGACAAACAGGCCGACATGCTAAGCAACCTTGGCTATGATGATATGGCAAGCTTTATCAGCGATACCGTACCTGAGCCCGTACGTTTGCACAAAGACCTTGATCTACCGCCTGCGATGAGTGAGCACGCCGCCCTTGCCAAACTACGCGGCATGGCAGACAACATTACGGTGAACAAAAGCTATATTGGACAAGGTTACTCGCCTGTACGCATGCCTGCGGTTATCCAGCGCAATGTGCTCGAAAACCCAGGCTGGTACACCGCCTACACCCCTTACCAAGCCGAAATCGCCCAAGGTCGCCTAGAAGCACTGCTCAACTTCCAACAAGTCTGTATTGACTTAACTGGTCTGGAGCTGGCTGGCGCATCGCTACTTGATGAAGCAACGGCAGCGGCAGAAGCCATGGCAATGTCAAAGCGGGTAAGCAAAAGTAAATCCACACAGTATTTCGTCGATGAGCGCGTCTATCCGCAAACCCTAGACGTTATCCAAACCCGCGCCAAATACTTTGGTTGGGAGGTGGTGGTCGGTGATTTTGACACCGCCAAATCAGGCGATTACTTCGGTGCGCTATTCCAATACGTGGGTAAGGAAGGCGACGTACAAGACCTAACTGACGTGATCAGTGCGGTCAAACAAAACAAAACCTACGTCAGCGTTGTCAGCGACATCATGAGCTTGGTACTGCTCAAATCACCAGCTGACATGGGTGCAGACGTGGCGCTTGGTAGCACCCAGCGCTTTGGTATTCCTATGGGCTTTGGTGGCCCGCACGCCGCTTATTTTGCGTTTTCTGACAAGGCCAAACGCTCAGCCCCTGGCCGCATCATTGGCGTATCAAAAGACGCACAAGGTAACACTGCTCTGCGTATGGCACTACAAACGCGTGAGCAGCATATCCGCCGCGAAAAGGCCAACTCTAACATTTGTACCTCGCAAGTATTACTGGCCAATCTCGCTGGGATGTATGCCGTCTATCATGGGCCAAGTGGTGTCAAGCGTATTGCTACCCGCATTCACGCTTTTGCCACAGCCTTTGCTGATGCCATCCGTAATAGCGATAACCGCGAGCTGAACGTGGTACACGATCAGTTTTTTGATACGGTAGTTATCGATTGCGGCTCAGAATCTCTCGCCACGCAAATCTTCGCCAATGCTGACAATCTTGGCTATAACTTGTGGCGCATCAGTGACACCAAATTGAGCGTATCGTTTAGCGAAACCGGCGACCAGACCGATTTTCAGGTATTGACTCAGTTGTTTGTTAACAAAGCACAAGCATTGCCAAAAGCGGCGACGTTGTCATTGGCAGACGCGCACTTGCGTACCGATGATATCTTAACCCATCCTGTGTTCAACTCGCATCACACCGAGCATGAAATGCTACGCTACTTAAAGTCATTAGAAGACAAAGACTTGGCAATGAACCGCAGCATGATCTCGCTTGGTAGCTGCACCATGAAACTCAATGCCACCAGCGAGATGCTACCGATCACTTGGCCTGAATTTGCCAATGTTCATCCGTTTGCCCCGCGCGACCAAGTCACCGGCTACATCGAGATGATCGACAGCTTGCAAGATCAGCTCAAGGCCATCACAGGTTTTGATGATGTGTCGATGCAGCCAAACTCAGGTGCCTCTGGTGAATACGCAGGCCTATTGGCCATTCGTCGTTATCATGCGTCACTAGGCGCGACCGATCGTGATGTGTGTTTGATTCCTCAGTCAGCGCATGGTACCAACCCTGCTACCGCGATGATGATGGGCATGAAAGTGGTTGTGGTCAAAACCGATGACAACGGTAACGTCGATGTCGATGATCTGACCACCAAATGTGAGGAATACAGCGAGCATTTGGGCGCATTGATGATCACCTATCCATCGACGCATGGCGTGTTTGAAGAAGGCATTCGCGGTATTTGTGATCTGATTCATCAGCATGGCGGTCAGGTCTACATGGATGGCGCAAACATGAACGCACAGGTCGCTATCATGCAGCCTGCCGACGTGGGCGCAGATGTACTGCATATGAACTTGCACAAAACCTTTTGTATCCCGCACGGCGGCGGTGGTCCTGGTATGGGCCCTATCGGTATGCAGGCGCATCTAGCACCGTTCATGGCCAATCATAGCGTCAGCCAAGTACACAACGCGCAACAAGACTGTTCAGCAGTATCAGCAGCGCCGTATGGTTCGGCCAGCATCTTGCCCATCTCATGGATGTATATTGCCATGATGGGTCGTGACGGTTTGCTAAAAGCGACTGAGCTTGCGCTGCTAAACGCCAACTATGTTGCGGCACAGCTCAAAGACACCTACCCAGTGCTCTATACGGGTAAAAACGGTCAAGTGGCGCACGAGTGCATCATCGATATTCGTCCGCTTAAAGAAGCGACTGGCATCACCGAAAGCGATATCGCTAAGCGCTTGATGGATTACGGTTTCCACTCACCAACCATGAGTTTCCCTGTTGCTGGCACGCTGATGATCGAGCCAACAGAATCTGAATCAGTTGAAGAATTAGACCGTTTTATCAGTGCCTTGAAAGCTATCAAAGCCGAAGCCATCAAAGCCAAATCAGGTGAGGATGGTTGGACATTGACAGACAATCCGTTGGTCAATGCGCCGCACACCGCCTCGATGATTACCGATGGTGAATGGACGCATCCATACAGCCGTGATGTTGCGGCATTCCCGCTACCGTACATCCGCAACAATAAGTTTTGGCCAAGTGTTGCCCGTATTGATGATGTCTATGGTGACAAGAACCTTATGTGCTCTTGCCCAAGCATCGAAAACTATATGTAATTGTCATTTTCATTATCTGCCCTTTTTGTCTAAAAAACCGCCAAATCAGTAACTGACTTGGCGGTTTTGCTTTGTGTGTATTATCAAGTTTTCTCATTATTGCTTAAATTCAACTGAGACTTAACCGTTCAATTAGCTGCCGGAGATGCTATTCTGATAGCTGGTAAAAGTACGATTTTAGAACACTATATACTATGCTAAGCATGTATAGCGATAAATAAAGGACATGCTCAAATATCAAAATTGCGTCAATCGGTTATGCGGTAAGAGATTTAAAGTGTATTATTAGAGCCGAGTTTTAATTAAATTATTGAGAATTGAGTCTATGAATCACTTTAGTAAGACACTACTTTTAGTAAGCACTATTATATTAACTACAGCTTGTGCTTCTAAGAATATAAGTAGTAACAATCCAATAGTTAATAAAGTAGCCGTAGAAGAATCATCATCTTATTCATATGAGCAAGACTACTATTTTTCAAAAATAAAACTCGTGCCTTTTTATCCTGAAGCTAGTCAATTGTTATCAGGAATTTCAGGAAAGTTTTATTATCAGAATGATTGCTTAATATTTATTAATGATTATGGGGATATCACTACACCAATTTTACCTGCTGGGGTAACTGATTGGAACGAGGATAGTCAAACATTAACTGTTGTAGGAAAGAGTATTAAGATGGGTCAGCAGGTATCCACAAATGGCAGTTTTCGCAAAATTCAAGAGAAAAGAAAAGGTGTTTGCTGGCAAGATTCCGTAGCTGGCATAGGAACTATGGGGTTAGAGGTAGGCGAATAAAGCAAATTAATGACTATACAACAAGTATGCTAAACAGTGATTCAAGTTAGGACGTTACCATCAATTTACCTAATAAATTAACAACACGTTTATGGCACCTATAGAAATAACTTAAAAGCTTTTGTGCCCAAAGCGCGATATTTGTCTACATACTTTTTTTAATAGATAATAGTCGATAGAAGAATTGATGATACTGACTATTTGGACACTACTATGCAACACAAAGACAGACAGCGAAAAAATACGCAAGAAGACATGCCAAAACAAAAAAACCGCGTCATTCTTATCCACGGCTTGCACCAAACGGCGTGGGTCATGCGTCCCTTGGCCAAACGTTTGCAAGCGCTGGGCTTTATCACCCATCAGTATGGTTATCGCAGTATGCGTGATGGTATCAAAACCAATAGCCAGCGATTACATGAGTGGCTAAAAGCCAACCACCACCCCGATCAGCCGATAGACTTGGTCGGGCACAGCTTGGGCGGTTTGATTATTCGGGATTTTGTCACGCGTTATCCTGAGTGGCAAATTGGACGCTGCGTGACGCTGGGGACACCGCATGTGGGCAGTATTTGCGCCGATTATGTGTGGCGACTGACCCCTGCCGTGGTGGGGCGCTCCTACGTCGATGCGCTAGACGGCAGCCTTGCACCGCCGCCTGAACATGTGTGCCTTGGCGTGATCGCAGGTGATAAGCCGCGCGGTGTGGGTCAGCTGTTTTTGGGCTATCACAATCGTAAATTGAATAAAAAAGGCGAAGCAGACGCCAATCAAAGCGGCGCAACACAGGCTCATGATGGCACGGTTTATGTGACCGAAACGCATCTCGATTGCGCCAATGACCACATCGTACTGCCTGTCACCCACACTGGCATGCTGGTGAATAAAGAAGTCGCCATGCAGACCGCCTACTTTTTAGAGCATGGGCATTTTAAACACGCATCAGACCGCTAATGCGCAACATTTGCTTACCCGTAAGCTTGTCAGTCTGAGCCCTACAGCCCCACTCTCCAGCATTACGCCTTGATGCCCATACCTTGCTTTAGCTCGGTCTTATGGACATTGATAACAGGAACAAGTGTGTGTATCACCCAGTCATAACGCCAGCCTTTGAGCCCTCGCGGTAATTCACTGAAATCTTTGTTAAAGGCGATCACTTCATACAATTGCCCCAGCCATTTTTTGCGCATCAACACACTGGTAGGTACACCAATACTAGTGGCATGTTCATCGATCGCTTGCTGCACAGCTTTGGACAATACTTTGTTTTTTGAGCGATATGGTGGCAACAGACAATCTGGGTGCTCGCTGGGTGATAGCGCTTTGGCCTCCTTAATGACCGTCAGCAGCTCGATACCATAGATACGTGCCATATTGCGGTGCATCGTGGTCTTGTGCATCAAGGCACGCATGCTGGTCGGCTGCTCGGTAATCAACTCACGAACCGCTTGTTTTTTAATCACAAAAGTACGCGGCTGATTGGTTGCACGTGCTAGCGCTTCACGCCATGCCGCAACAGCGCGCAAAATAGCCATCTGCTGCGAGGTATAGCGATAATCGGCCATACTCAGATACATCATATCGTCTTCGATATGCTGCGCGTTATACAGCTCATGGGCGTACAACTGACAATCTTCCCACACATAGTCATACAAGCCTTGTGCGTTCAATGCGTGCTCTATACTCAAATACAGGGCTGGCAGATAGCGCACGTCGTCGATGGCATATTGCTCTTGCTCTTCTGACAGTGGCCGTTGTAACCAGTCTGACTGGCTTTGTTCTTTATCGATGTGCATATCAAGCTGCTCATCGAGCGCTTTTTGATAGCCCATTTGTAGCGAGCCCGTCAGATAAGACAGCGCAATTTGGGTATCAAAAATATTGGTCAAGGGCGGACACCCTGACAGCAAATAAAAAATACCCAAATCTTCACCGCAAGCATGCCAAATGGCAACATCGACTGTTCTAAGCGCTTGCCAAACGTCATCAAGTTGCAGTTGCGGCGCATCCAGCAAATAAATATGATCGCCGGTGTTCATCTGCACCAACGCCAAACGCGGATAGTAAGTATCACGTTTGATAAACTCGGTATCTAGTGCGACGCGCCCGCATGTCGCCAGTGCATCGACAACCGCGCCCAACTGATCTTGGGTGTGTACCCATGTGACAGGCAGCGCATCAGCCACATCTAAGAGCGCATCAATATCGATTGGCGGCGCATCAGTGGACGAGTTTTCAATATGGGTGGGAGCAACTGGATCAAGCGTAACGGGGTTGGACACGGGCAGATACCTGCATAACTAGAGAAAAGAAAACAGCCTTGGCAAACAAGGCTGATCGCATCAATTTGAATGTAGCGGATATGCTGAGTATAACAGCATCATAGGTCTCGGTGGCAGACCAACCAAGCAAAAACCATCAAATCAGATACATCAGACATACGCTTGGCATGCCAAAAACGGCGCAACATACCGCTTTACTTTTTGACAATTATCTCAAGCCAATATGACCGCATCATAAAAAGGCGCGATTTTGTAGCGCTTGCCCCAAAGTCATGCTGTCCAGATACTCAAGTTCGCCGCCCATGGGTACACCCTGCGCCAGACGTGTGACCTTGCTGACATGACGGCCTGTGGCCTCACTGATAAAATGTGCCGTAGTCTGCCCTTCAACCGTGGTTCCTGTCGCCAATATCAGTTCCTCTATCGGCTCTTCACGCACGCGGCGCACCAACTGCTCAATGTTCAAATCATCAGCACTGATACCATCTATCGGTGACAGGTGCCCACCGAGTACAAAGTAGCGACCGCGATAGCCTGCGGTCTGCTCAATCGCCATCACATCCGCAGCTGTCTCAACCACACACAACAAGGTGTCATCGCGCCTTGGGTCTTGGCACAGCGGACAAATCGCTTCATCACTAAAGCTGTGACAACGGCGACATTCAACGATGTCACGCATCGCCTCATCCAGCGCTTGTGCCAGTGCCATGCCCTGAGGGCGTTTTTTGGTCAGCAAATGCAGTGCCATACGCTGGGCGCTTTTTTGCCCCACACCGGGTAAAATACGCAGCTGCTTGACCAGCTGATCAAATTTGGCTGTAAGCAAAGTCATGTCCTTTATCAGCAAAAAAATAGATAACCATACCAATAAAAATGGGGTCGTATCATACAGATAACAACCCCATTGATGTGTCCGCTCAGTCGCGTTGGTATCATAAAACCTCAGCGACTTATCGGACTAAAACTGCCTATTTTCGCGGCTTTGCGTGCAGTATGGTTTAGAACATACCCTGCATACCCGGTGGTAGACCCATGCCTGACGTTGCGCCTGCCATGGTTTCTTCATATAGCTCGTCCGCTTGACGTACTGCATCATTGATCGCCGCTGCAATCAAATCTTCGATCATATCTGGCTCGTCTTCGAGCAAGCTTGGATCGATGCTCAAACGCTTGACCACATGACGACCGGTCATGGTCACTTTGACCAAACCACTACCCGCTTCTGCCTGTACCTCTTTGTTGGCCAGCTCTTTTTTGGCTGATTCAACATTGGCTTCGACTTTCTTTTGCATGGTTTGCGCTTGTTGCATAAGTGCTTGAATGTTCATAATTGCCTCTGATAAAAATAATAAGTAAAAAATACTACTTGGCGTGTTACTGGCAGCGATTATACCGCCATCTTTATAAACTGTCTAAACCGCGTGCCAAATCTTTGATGATATCGTCCACATCTTCTAAGCCAACCGACAAGCGAATCAAGCCATCTTCTACACCTGCTTCTGCTCGCGCCTCTGGCGTCAAGCGAAAGTGGGTGGTGGTCGCAGGATGGGTCACAGTGGTTTTGGCATCGCCAAGATTGTTGGTGATTGATACCATTTGCGTCGAGTCAATCACATGCCATGCGGCTGCTTTGGCATCACGCGCCTCGCTCGCGCTGACTTCAAAGCCCATAATCGCGCCATAGCCGTCTTTCATGTGATGCTGCTGCGTTGCCAAATCATGTGCAGGATGATCGGTCAAACCTGAAAAATGCACTTTGCTCACCTTGGGGTGATTGGCCAAAAACTGTGCCACTTGGTTGGCATTGGCGCAGTGCGCTTGCATACGCAGTTTGAGCGTTTCCAGACCTTTAGTAAACACCCACGCATTGAAGGGGCTCATACTGATACCGCCTGAGCGCACCACGGTAAACGCCTCTTGCATCAGTTTATCGTTACCAACCAGCGCGCCGCCAAGTACGCGCCCCTGCCCGTCCAAATATTTGGTCGCAGAGTGAATAACCACATCCGCGCCCAAATCCAGCGGACGCTGCAATGCAGGGGTCGCAAAACAGTTATCCACGACCAATAATATATCATTGGCTCTGCACAGCGCACTCAAATAACCAATGTCACAAATCTGTGCCAGCGGGTTACTTGGGCTTTCACAATAAATGACTTTGGTATTTGGCTGAATGGCCGCTTGCCATGCGTCATTGTCAAAGCAATCCACATAGCTAACCTCTACACCGAACTTGGCCATGTAGTTATTAAATAGCCCAATAGACGAACCGAACAACTGATTGGCTGCCAGCAGGTGATCGCCTGCTTTGAGATACGCCAAGCACATGGTCAAGATAGCGCCCATACCTGAGGCAGTGGCTACCGCACGCTCACCGTTCTCTAATGCGGCCAAACGGCGCTCAAAGGTACGCACGCTGGGATTGGTATGGCGCGAGTAGACATTGCCAGTCTTGGTGCCATTAAAATGTGCCGCCGCGTCTGCTGCTGAGCGGTAAACATAAGAGCTGGTGGTAAAAATCGGCTCTGAATGCTCACCCTCATCCGTACGGTGCTGCCCTGCACGTACCGCGATGGTCTGCATACCATAGTCTTGCTCTAGATCTAAGGCATCTGTGCGCCAGTTGATATCTAAAGGATGTTCATCTTGTGCTTGCGACTTGCTCATAATATTTCCATTACTATTATTAGTGCTTTAAAATAGCGACCATTATATATTGAAATACATCAATTTTTTGTAGCCTGCTGGGTAGTAGCAGCTGAAATCTTGAGGTTTATCATAGCACGCCGCTTTATTTGGGGCACCTATTGGCTACAACTTTGTCATAGCAAACCTTTTGGCCAAACACCGTCTATACCAAACATGTCAAGTAATGAACAAGCTGCAATCGGTGGCACCGACTAAGAAAAATAACGTATTTGTCATAGGTAGATCAGCAGTCAGCTGATAAGCTTAGCAGCGCTTGATTTAGTATGGTTTATCGCCCATTAAGGCTACGATTATGACTAAACTGGTAGCGCGCATGCGTAGCGACTTTTATCAAAGCCATTAATAAGGGTCATGGGGTGCGTCTTGTTTACCGACCAGTATTTCGTCACAATGGTTTATATCTATCATTATCGTGGTCAACTCATAGCGTCTAAGCGTCTCCGACCACACCTCCTAAGCCTAGGATTACACGTTTAGCATATTAAGGTAACCCAGCCATGTCGATATTCAATCCTCATTCCAGCCAGCTGTCGCTGAGCGTTATGCTTGCGCTATCTTTTGGTCTGAGTGCCTGTCAAAATTTGCCAGTAGAGCCGCACTTGGCCGACAGTCAGCAGTTATCTGAACGTATCAACACCTTGTACGAAAAAGATGGTAATGCTAAAAACCGCTCGTCCTCTACAATCGCTGATACTGATTTGGTCGCTGCAATCAGTGAACAAAACGAAGTCCACCCTGACTTATCTGGTTATCACCCTATCGTTACAGGGTCTAATGCCTTTGCCGCCCGTAGTATTTTAACCGATATGGCCACACGTACCATCGATGTACAGTACTACATTTGGCATGACGATCAAGCGGGGCAACTGCTGCTCAAAGATTTATGGGCCGCTGCCGAACGCGGGGTGATCGTACGCTTGTTACTCGATGATTTTAACAGTAACGCCAAACTTGATCAGCAATTGCTGCGTTTTTCAAACCATCCTAATATTGCCGTTCGTATTGTCAACCCATTGATGTATCGTAACTTTCAAACCCTCAATTTTGTTACTGGCTTACCGCGTATCAACAGACGCATGCATAACAAAAGCATGACTTTTGATAAGCAAATCACCATCATTGGTGGCCGTAATATTGGCAATGAATATTTGAGTAATGATAAAAACAGCCAATTTGCCGACTTAGACGTGTTACTGATTGGCAAGGTGGTTGCTGACATTGATAACAGCTTTGTCAGCTACTGGTCTTCTGATCTCTCTTTTGATATCGAAACTTTGGTCACCCCAGACAGCGAACAGTCATCTGACTTTTTGGCCAATCTTGATAAGGTCAATGGTGACGACAAGCAAAACCCAAAAAGCAGTCTGTCTATCTACAAGTCAGCGATTGAAGACTCTACCATTGATACCGACCTTATCACCAAGCGGGTGCCCTTTCGCTGGACCGATATGCAGTTTTTGAGCGATGACGTGGGCAAACTGACCAAAACCGCCCCTACCGATACCAACTTGGTACATCAGCTGCGCACGTTACTCGGACGTCCATCCAAACAATTGACCATCATTTCTTCATATTTCGTGCCAACCAAAGATGGCGTCGATACCTTGGTTGAGCTGGCTGACTCAGGTATTAAAATTAAAATTTTGACCAATTCGTTTGATGCCACCGATGTCACGGCTGTACATTCAGGCTACAGTCAATGGCGCCCCAAACTGCTACGCTCTGGTATACAAATATATGAATTAAAATCAACGGCAGGCGAAGAAAAACGTGATAACAAACTGTGGAAAGCACGCAGCCAGTCATCGACCAGTTTACACGCCAAAACCTTTGCCATTGATGACCATCAAGTATTTATTGGTTCGTATAATGTTGACCCGCGCTCCGCCAATATCAATACGGAGATGGGAGTCATCATTAATGATGACGAACTGGCGCGCCAGCTGCACAAAGCGCTTGGAGATGACCTATTATCTCAGGCCTATGAGGTCAAGCTGGTTGACGATAAAAGCTTAGAATGGCATACCCTAGAAGATGGTAAAGCAGTCGTGTATGAAAGTGAGCCGCGCGTGGATCTGGCCGATCATATCTGGCTGACCATCATGTCTTGGCTGCCTATTGACTGGTTATTATAGAGTCGATCGATCACTGTGTTACCCTCTTTTACTCATGACTATATATGACGAGGAATGGCCTTAGGGTGATTCTTTTAATGCTCCACTGAATATGTAAATAAGTGTCCTTTATGCCCAATCGTTCCCAATACGCTTTGATGTCCACTAAAGACAAAAACATGGTCATGTTTGCGTGTGTCAGCAGCGCGATCATGTTTTTTGACTTTCTGATTTATTTATATCTTGCCGATATCATCTCGACTGTT
Source organism: Psychrobacter sp. PSi21 (assembly GCF_054960615.1). NCBI lineage: Bacteria > Pseudomonadati > Pseudomonadota > Gammaproteobacteria > Moraxellales > Moraxellaceae > Psychrobacter > Psychrobacter sp. PSi21. The sequence continues at coordinate 142,348 of NZ_JBHNYR010000005.1, read as the reverse complement.
TTTTTCTCAGCGGATTTGGATAATCACTTTACCAAATTACAAGGACTGGGACTATTCGCCGCAGGCTATCTTGCACGGCCACTCGGTGGTATCTTTTTTGGTCGCTTTGGTGACACCTTAGGCCGAAGACCAGTATTGATAGCGACTTTGATGGTCACCGCTGCTAGTATGGGCGCCATGGCCATGCTACCAACTTATGCGCAGTGGGGTATAGCAGCGCCGCTCCTGTTTATTACATTACGCTTGATACAGGGTATGACCTTTGGCGTGTACGTACCGCTTGCGTGGATATTTGTCTCTGAGCATTTGCCGCGGCAATATTTGACCGTAGGCTGTAGTTACGTCACGGCAGGTTTTTTGGTAGGCGTTTTGTTCTCTAACGCTTTTTTTAACTGGCTGACTGCGTCTATGACGCCTGTAGAGCTGATTACCTATGGTTGGCGTATTCCGTTTTTAATCGCCGCAGCCTTGACCTGCTTGCCTTTGCTCACTTGGCGCTTTATCAAAGAAACACCGTTTTTTGTAGAGATGAAAAGCCGCGAGCCGGCAAACCACAAGCCAAAACCCATCACTTTGGTAGCCAAACACTGCCGTCATGCGGTCTTTATTACCATGATGCTGACCTTTGTGATCTCAAGTATCACTCTAGTTGTGGTATTGCTACTGCCTGACTTGATTGAAATGAAGTTTGTGCTCGATAACGATCTGTTTGGGTTTTCGCACAGTCTGGGTATCATCTTTATGATATTCGGCTGTATCTTTTATGGCTTGATTTCCAATTACCAAAACTTTGGCAAAATCTTTATCACTGGTTCAGTTTTATTAATTGGACAGATGTTTGCTTTTTACTATCACCTGCAAGCGGGCGGCGACTACATTTTGATTATGTACGCCCTGCTGGGCTTTTTTGCAGGTATTATTGGCATAGTGCCCGCGATTTTTATTCAGCTGTTTTCGACCAATGTACGCCTGACTGGGCTATCTATCTCTTATAATGTCATGTACGCTTTTGTGGGTGGTGTTATGCCGTTTGTTTTGAGCTACTTTACCAGCCAGATCAGCTTTTCACCCGCACTATATATTGCCTTTGTTGGGGTTATCGGTATCTTGATGGGTATTTATTTCTACCGTCTGCCAGAATTTAAAAAGATTGATCATATCTTATAGCCATATCCTGTAAAATCATTAATCTAAACATGGGCCGTCTGCCCATGTTTGGTACACATTGCTATTGCTCATCCCCATAAAAAGTTAAGGCTGTATCTCATGACGCTTGATATGCAACAAAAGCGCCTTTCGGTCGCACCCATGATAGATTGGACCACTACCGACTATCGGTATTTTGCCCGCCTGTTCAATCCGCACGTCTATTTGTATACAGAGATGATCAGCACAGGCGCACTGCTGCATGGCAAACGTGAGCGTCATTTGCGCTTTGATGATAATGAGCATCCATTGGTATTACAGCTTGGTGGTGCGGACACCGCAGAGATGACGCAGTGCGCAGTGCTGGGACAAACGCATGGCTATGATGAAATCAACATTAATGTTGGTTGTCCATCTGATCGTGTGCAGCACAACAAAATCGGCGCTTGCCTAATGGCAGAGCCTGATACCGTGGCGGCGCTGGTCAAACATATGCAAGCGGCAGTGGACATACCGGTAACGGTCAAACACCGCATTGGCATTGATGATTTTGACAGCTATGAGTTTATGCATCGCTTCGTTGAGACGGTTATGGCGGCAGGTTGTACGCGTTTTATCGTGCATGCCCGTACTGCTTGGCTACAAGGCTTAAGTCCAAAACAAAACCGTGAGATACCGCCGCTGCGCTATGATGATGTTTACCGTCTCAAACAAGACTTTCCTGCGCTTCAGATCGAGATTAATGGTGGTATTGGCAGCATCAAAGATATCAAAAGCCACTTACAACACGTCGATGGCGTGATGATTGGGCGCGCATTTTATCACACGCCTTATCTGCTGGCTGAGGCCAACGCATTATGGGGACAGGCTGTCCCTAGGCGCTCAGAAATTTTGGCGCAATTGTATCCTTATTTACGTCAGCAAGTAGCGCAAGGTGAGCCGTTATCCACTATGGCGCGGCACTATCTAGGCTTGTTCCAAGGTCTCACGGGCGCGCGCAAATGGCGACAAGCGTTAAGCGGCAAACCGCAGCTGACAGTAGCAGACATTGAACGTGCAGCAAGCGAGGTATTGACACTCAATCCTGACGCGTAATGCTCGCAAACGCAAAAATTAGGCCGCTTGTGAGAGGTACTGCCACATGGCGACGCCATTATTTAAGACATGCAGTAGCATCGGCAGTATCAGCGATCCTGATTTGATACGGGCATAACAAAATATCAGTGCCAGCACAATGATGGTGCTGATCTCATACATACCATACTGCATATGAATCAGTGCAAAAATGACGCTGGTGACCAAACTGGCCACCAGTATGCCGCGTTTAGCATCGACAAACTGCTCTGCTATCGCCGACCACAGCAGTCCGCGAAAAATCAGCTCTTCATAAAGAGGCGCAACAATCACCATAACCGCAATCAGCAGCCATACCGAGCTGACCGACTGATACAGCGGGTCTACAAAGTCCAGTGGCGTTTTGCCCAGCCAATACGTCAATGCCTCACTGCCAATCATAAACAGCAGCCATATCCCAAGTAAACCCAGCGCCGCCCTAACTGAGAATGGCTTGAGTGCCAAATACTGGACGACCGTGCCACCTCTGATTCGCACCAGTGCAACCGTCAGTAAGCTCATAAAAGATGCGCTGATGATCACCGACCCACTCACCACCGTGCCTTGGGTACTACCAAAAAAGAATATGTCACCGACCGTCATGGTGCTGGCATCAGCTAAGACCAGCTTTCCTGCAAGGTAAACGCCAAGCAGTTGACTGATAAAAAAAGCCGCTACCACGCCAACAGTCAGCACCACGACTCCAGCACGCGAAAATAGTGGACGAGGCAAGGTAGTATCAGCGTCGGTAGGGCAATGTATGGTTTGTACAGATTTAGGCATCAGTAATCACTATGGTGATGATAAAAAAGCGACACCAGAGGGCACGCCGCAAACCAAACTACTGTACTACAAATAGCGGCGGTCGGTATAAAAAATTGTTCACACGGTTTGGGCGGTTGGTAACTGCTGTGCGATCACCGCCAAAACACGCGCAGCTACCGAGTCTGGATATTCTAGCGGAAACATATGACCCCCTTTGTGCGTCTGATAGGCAATACCCAAACGCGCTTGGACTTGCTGCGGAAATTCCCGCTGCAAAAAGAGACTGTCTTCCCCAATTATCAAGGTCACGGGCGGTGTCGGTGCTTGCTGCGGGGTCAGCCAATATAGCGATGGATTGGTGCGAAAGACAGACACCTCTACGTCTTTAGGGATAGCAAGGGTTACCTTGCCATCAGCGCGTTTATGCAAGCCATGCTGTAGGTAGCCTTGAAAGCTACGGTCATCAAAATCCTTAAAAAACCCTTTAGGGCGCAGTTTTTCAGCCGCATCTTGGCGACTGTCCCACACATCGCGTCGATGCTTTGAGATACCAGCAGGCGACAGCTTGTCCATCAATCGATGGTTCATCAGTGGTAGCTTGTCCGTGACTTTTGCCAAATGCCAAACCAAACTGGTCTTACCATAAATCCACGGCGGATCTAGCAGTACCGCTTGGTTAAAATAATCAGGCTGCTGGTACATCGCTTGCAAAGTACACAGTGCGCCCAGTGAATGCCCTACCGCCACTACCTGCGCGACTCCATGACGCTCACAGGTTGCCGCCACACTGTCCACCACTTGTTGTGTCAAGCTGCACCAATGGTTATCAACGGGATACTGCGGATGCACGCCCAGCATATCGATATACTCAATGGTAAACAATGCCTCCAAACCTGCAAAAAACGCATCATATACGGCACTTGGTATGCCATTAGCATGAGCAAAATGCAGCACTGGCTTTTGTGTTGTTTGAGAAACAGGCAACGCGGCAAAGGTTTGCATACAGATTGGATTCATGACAGATTCTCACAGTAAAAAAAACAAGACACACAATAATGGCTCAAAAACTGGCGGCAGTATGACATCAAGTCATCATGACAGGGACTCATCGCTAGGCGTCATCATGAGTCTAGTACGGACAATAATGCAATGCAGCAGTGCATGTGCGGTCAGATTGATATGACCAAGTGGCATCATCATAATATAACAACTATATATTAATGAGCTGTCATAAAAAAAGACTGAGCAGTTCGGCTCAGTCTTTTGGGTACCATACAGTCATTAACACAGGTCACACGCCGACAGGATTAACGCATTTCTGCATTACCATCCTCTTTTGGCAACAAATCAAGGCTCATGCTCGACCCCAAGCCTGCACCCATCTTGACCGCAAAGCGATCCATAAACATCTGGAACGGATCACTAGGCGTATAATTAATCACATTGTCCAGTTTAAGCTCTTTTTCTAAGCTGGTGATGCTGCCATTTTTATCTGCTAAGCCAAGCTCAATTGATTGCTCACCTGTCCAAAACAATCCAGAGAACAGTTTGTTTTGCTCAGGATTTTTGAGGCGATCACCGCGGCCTTCTTTAACTGCATTGATAAAGTGCTTGTGTGTGTTGGCCAGTACTCCTTTAACGTGTTTTTCCTCATACTCGGTCAACGGACGCGTTAAGCTTAAAATATCTTTATACTCGCCAGCAGTGATGGTACGGTCTTTCACGCCGACTTTATCCATTAATCCCTCAACATTATAACTGGGCATAATGACACCAATAGAGCCAACCAAGCTTGATGGATTAACATAAATTTCATCAGCCGCAGAGGCAATATAATACGCGCCAGACGCACCAATATCACCGATAACTGCATACAGCTTTTTATCAGGATACTGCTTACGTAGATCCATCATGTTTTGCCATATCTCATCCGACTGTACCGGTGAACCACCGGGCGAATTGATATTCAGCGCCACTGCTTCAGAGTTAGGATTTTCAAATGCACGGGTCAAGGCTCTGTTAACATCATAAGCATTCGCTGGATCATCGTTACTGATGACTCCTTGGAGCTCAACCACTGCTAAATGCGGCATACTGGTATCGACGCCATCAATCCCTGTCGGAGTTTTATCACTGCAACTGCGCCCTAGCGTCAAAAATATTAATAAAATATAGCCAAAGGTCAAGAGTTTAAAAAAAATGCTCCAGCGCCGTGCGCGGCGCTGCTCTTGCACACTGGCCAACAAGGTCTTTTCAATAAGACGCCATTCTTGTCCGCTGGGCTGGTTTTGAGGGCTTTGCTGTATTGGTGCAGGTTGCGGCGTTGTATGATCAGGACGTTTGTTAGGGTCTGGTGGCCAATTGGGCATATCACTTCCTAAGTTAGAGACAAACTAAAACAAGAAAAATCAAAAAAACAGGGCGTCAGCCGCGATTTGGCGGGCTGCTACGCACACTGCGTCAAGTATGGTGCTATTTGGGTTACGGTTCAATAGTGAAACGGTGAAATCTTTACTTTTATCTGTGCGTTTAAGGCGGCAGGCTGACCGTTTGTGCACCAGCAAGTGGCTTGTCATCATAAGTGCCCACTTTGTTTACGTCATATTGGCGCAATATGGTCGCGGGCACAGCAGACTGGCTGTGACTGAGCCAAGTCGTTTGACCTATTGTATGTGGCGCGCCTATAAGGCTTGGATCTGCATCGCACAACAATGACCACAGTTGCCAGCCATACTCATGGGTAGCCACATCAAGCAGCAGTCGCGATTGGCCTTTTTCTTCTGACTCATTGTCAACCGTTGATACTTGATAAGCGATTGGCGCAGGCTGTAACGGCTTGCTGGCATCATAGCGTACCACTTGTATCGGCTGGTCGCTATCAATACTCAGCGCGCAATCCCAAACCTTGGCATCATCAATCTGCCGCCAGCCAGTGACTGCCTGCACAGACAGTGCTTGATTGTCCAACTGCCAGCGTTTGCCTTGCTCACAAGGCTGCGGCGTGATGATCGCAGTGCTGGGCGTGTTCGCCACAGAAACTTCAGCTAAACGTTCATAATCGCCTGCCTGCCAGTATTTATGCGTTGGCAAGTGCTGGCTGATGTACATAGCCGTCACAGGTAACATCAGGTCACGGTGGTACTGCGGCGATTTTTTCTGAGCATTCTTACTGTTATGTGTCATCCTGCTGGGAATACTGCTTTGTACCACAATGCCATCTAACTGATCGGTAGATAAAGTGCGCAGCTGCTGAATAAGTGTCTTTGACAGCTGCAGTGCGGTTAGGTGACTGGGGGTTCTGCGCGACGCCTTAAGCCTATGATCAGTCAAAAACAGCCAGCTGACCTTATCTGCTTGCGCGGTGTTTTCAGTCTCGTCATCAATCGGATACTGCAACAAGGCCGCGCTTAATTGGCGATCACCCGTTGGCAGTATATAGAGCGTGGGGGTTAACGCCGTATGTTGCTGCTTGGCGTACACACTCATCATCAGAAGTGCCAGCGGCGGCACAGTCAACCAGCGACTGATCACGCCGCGTGGTATCAGCCACGGCAATAATGCCAAAAATGCGATCAGCAGTAGTCCTGTGGTCACTGGCGTATAAAGCCATGCGCCATCCATTGACGTTGTGGCGGTCAATGATATAAGCAGCTTATGCAGTGCCGCCACCAAAGCGCTGACCAGCAACCAAACCATATCCGCCGCCGCTGGCAATACGATATATAACAGCCCCGCCAACAAATTAAGCGGTACAATCACCCAACCAAACAGCCCGATTGCAAATATATTGACCACCAACCCCCATAGCGACACTTTACCAAACAGCAATAAGGTGATGGGTAACAAAGCAATAAACAGCCAACACTGCAGCTTGACCACCCGCCAGAATATCGCGCCCAACCGAGCCATTATCGTTGTCGCCGATAACGATTCAGATGCGGTGATTGGTTGCTGAGGCGGTCGACTGACAGCAGGCTGAGATTCGTAGGCAGTATCATATTTAAGCAGCAATGCCACCGCGACAAAAGACAGCCAGTAACCCGCCTGCCACAACACATACGGGTCAAGCCATGCCATCATCACCGCCAGCGCAATCAATACTCGCATTGTACTGATCGGCAGTAAGGTCAACCTCACCAGACCAATTGCAATGAGCATCCACGCCGTACGGGCGGCGGGCACATCAAACCCCGTAAATAGCGCATATATCAGCGCCGCGCTTACCATCACCCACCAGCGTAATTGCCAGCGCGGTATATAACGATACAACTGCGGACAGCGCTTATTGCACAGCAGCACTGCTGCCCCTGCCAATAGGATCGCTAAGAACAAAACATGGGTGCCCGAGATGGCCAATAAATGTGAAATACCCGCCAACTGGTATAAGTCCTTTGTCTCTCGACTGATCAAACTGCGATCACCGGTCAACAAACTGAGCGTAACAGCTACTGCCTGCTGCTCTGCAGCGGTCTTTTGTGTCCAATCTTGATAAAAGTGCTGACGCAGTTGCCAACGCCACTGGTCGATCTTAACGCGCAAGCGCTGGATAACCGTGAGCGTAGCACGATTTGGTAGCTGTTTAGTTGTGGTAGCAAAGGCCAAAATATCAGCCGTACCGTCAAGGCCACGACCACGCAGCCAGCGATAACTGTCAAATCCTGATTGATTGTCATGCACCACTTGGGCGTTGCTCAGTGGTTTTAGCGCCAATGTCATCAGCCGCTGCTCATTAGGCTGTAGTTGATTGAGCGCTGACCACGGATCGCCTGGCTCAGAGTCAGACGCCTGATTGCTTTTTGGATAAGCATTTAACAGAACACGATAGGTATGATCCGTAACACCATCAGCGGTTTGTGCCATATGCTGCGCAAGCGTGTGTTGATCTAAGTCTTGAGCGGTCTGTTTGGATATCAAAGGCGTGATGTGACTGAGCACCGCCACTTGGCGATAGCCACTATTCATGTTCGTATCATAGACACTATCACTAATGCCCTTGATCGTCACCAGTGCTTGTACTCGTATCGGCGCTTGAATACGGCTTTGCTCTCGCTTGGCATGATGGTTTAGAGCCTGCCAGCCGCTACCCACAATCAGTAAAAGCATAGTGCCAATAAGCAAGGTATCACGGCCAAACCGAGCGCGTGATGCCTTTTGCTGCCCACGCGCGAGTAGCCAATATAAACAGGCCGCGATTAATATCAACAAAAAAGGCAGCATCATTAACGCCGCATCAAGACCCAATAGTGAACTTACGGGCACTGTCGTCGTTTCAGCAGTTGCCAGTACACCCATCATGATCACTACTATTAAGCTACCGACCAACCAGTACACTCTTGCTATCCGTCCTATTTTACGACTAAAACGATCTAAATAGAAAGGCACCAGACTGGTATTCAACGAACCAGTTGACACCCTTATTAACAAACATTCGTTTTATAACATAATAACAGCATCGATAACAGCAAAATGGCTAACGATAGCATTCTAAACGTGATTGCCCTATACTAATTGCACGTATCGCGACGGTGGTAATAGCATGGCTTTGTGCTCATATTACCCCTACCATGCGCCCTATATTGTGACTGTTATCGCTACCTAAAAGTGTCGATAGTTTCTTTTACTGATGTTGTGACACAGCGGCGCTTACTATAGGTTGAGCGTCCTGTAGTTAATGCTAAAAGGCGACCCTGTGCCCAAAAAACGTCTTAAAAACCTACTGCCCACACCTGAAAAAGTTTTAGAAAGCCGCTTGTTAAGATTGTTTGCGCCGCATCTGGTCGATGCCCGCTTGTGGCACTTTAATCGTCACAGTCTGAACAAAGCCGTTTATATCGGGGTGCTTAGTGCTTTTTTTCCGCTGCCAGGGCAGATGCTGCTGGCCTTGATTGGCGCGCTGATTTTTCGTGCCAACGTACCCATGGCACTTGGCCTGACGTGGATTACCAATCCCTTAACCACCCTACCGTTGTTTTATGCAGGCTACTATATTGGCGCCCTTATTATTGATGTACCCATGATCAGCTTTCGCTTGATTGGCCAAATGCTGGCCTCTTTTAGCTTATGGGTTTTCACCAATGGGCCCAACCCCTTTATTACCTATCGCGGCGCAGTATCGTTAACGGCGTTTTGTCTGGGTCTGACCATACTGGCCATCATCTCAAGCATCATCTGTGGCCTTGCGTTTAAGGCTATCTGGCGTTACAAGACCATCACCACATGGCAAAAGCGCCAGCACGACTCAAAAACAAAGTCGACTGACGCCCCATAACTCAAATTTCAGTATCTACTCTTAGCGTAAAAAAGACCTAATACGCCTCCCAGTGCCCATTACGTAATAGCAGCTGCCGATCAGCCAGCGCAGCCAAACTACGATCATGAGTCACCATCAAAAGCGCGGTTTGCATGGTGCTTTGTAGCTCAGAGAGCAGTCCAAACACACTTTGTGCATTATCATAATCCAAGTTACCCGTCGGCTCATCCGCCAAGATGAGTGAGGGCTTGGTCACCAGTGCCCGAGCAATGGCCACACGTTGACGCTCACCACCTGATAGCTCACCTGGACGGTGGTTTAAACGGTGACCCAAACCCACATTTTCAAGCAACGTGGTCGCTTCGATACGGGCCTCTTTTGGTGACACTTTCGGACGCATCAGTAACGGCATCGCCACGTTTTCAACCGCTGTGAACTCAGATAACAGATGGTGAAACTGATAAATAAATCCCAAGTATCGATTGCGCATGGCGCCGCGCTCAGTTTCATTCATATTGTTAAGGCACTGCCCGTGTAACCACACCTCGCCGCTACTTGGGGTATCCAACCCCCCAAGCAAGTGCAAGAGCGTACTTTTACCTGAGCCACTGGTGCCCACAATAGCGATACGCTCGCCTGCGTTGACCGTCAAATCCAACCCCGTCAATACTTGCGTACGTACCGCACCTTCATCATATATTTTACTGACGTTATTTGCTTCTAAAATGGCAGCCATACCGCTTCCTTGATTCATACTTTTATCATTCGTTGACTTGTATTGCGCTCGGCCTCACGACTATTCGTAACGCAGCGTTTGTGCTGGCTGGATTTTAGCAGCACGGCGTGCAGGGTAAATGGTCGCCAAAAAGCTGAGCGTAAATGAGGCACCTGTGATCAGTATCACATCAAGCGCCCGCAGCTGCGACGGTAGATAGTTGATAAAATAAGCATCGAACAAATGCAAGCCAAAGCTTTGGTTGATAAAGCCTAAGATATCACTGATGCTCAGCGCAAAAATCACTCCCAATATGGTTCCTGCAACCGTACCAATCACGCCAATAACCAAACCTTGCACCATAAACACTTGCGTAATCAAACGCGGCGACGCACCAAAGGTCTTTAAAATGGCAATGTCTGCCTTTTTATCGGTAACCAGCATCACCAAACTTGAAACAATGTTAAACGCGGCAACCAAAATGATTAAAAACAACAGCAGACCGACCATCGCTTTTTCCATCTGAATCGCGCCAAACAGATTGCCATGGGTTTGTGTCCAATCATTAGGATATAGTTGCGCTGGTGCCAGTGCTGCTGCTTTTTGTGCTGCCATTGGCGCATTAAAGATATCATCAAGCTTCATACGAATACCCTGTGCCCCATCTGGCAGGCGCAGCAGTTTGGCCGCATCATTCATTGGAATAAACGCCATCAAACTATCGACTTCAGGGCTGATGCTAAACACGCCCGTCAAGGTAAAACGTTTAAACCTTGGTATCACGCCAGCAGGAGAGGGCGAGGCTTCTGGTAACACCAGCGTCACCTTATCACCAATCTGTAGCCCAAGTGACTGTACCATCCCCTCGCCCAGCACAATACTAAAATCACCACTTTGAAGCGTATCAATACTGCCTTGGGTCATATGCTGATTGATAATAGAGACTTTTTTCTCATAGTCAGGCTCAATACCAGTGACCATAATACCAGCCACCTGCCCATTAGAAGTCAGCATGCCTTGGAGCTGAATAAAAGGCGCGACGGCGACCACCTCAGGGTCATCTTCGACGATACGATCAGCCAACAGCTGCCAATCGCCGATAACCTCCGCTGACGTGATGGTTGCTTGTGGCACCATACCCAAAATACGGGTTTTTAATTCTCGATCAAAGCCATTCATCACTGATAAGACGGTAATCAGTACCGCCACCCCAAGGGTCAAGCCAATCATCGAGATTAAGGATATGAAGGAGATAAAGCGATTACTGCGCTCTGCTCGGGTGTAGCGTAAGCCGATAAATAATGCTAAGGGACGAAACATATTCAAACTCTTTATCTTATCCATGAGCGATAGCAGATACTCAATCACCAGCCTATAAAAAGAACTGTGGCAAATGCCAAAGCTGGCAATATCAACTCACAAATATGGTTTTAGACCTGCCACACTGGCTGTCAAAAAGTGGATAGTTTGACACAATTTGCCTAACATGTGCCAATCATTAGCAAAAACCGCCTGTATTTTCTAGCAAATATCCAAGCTGTGTTATTATTTTTTTGGGCAGGGCTTGCTATTGCTCACCGCCATACCTATATATTATAGGCAAAGGACAACTGTTATTAACCCATCCTTGTCGTTTGGTTCCTCGTTGCGGCATACCTTAGCATGGTACTTTGCATATAAGTATTGCTTTGATATGTGCTTATGTTAGTGATTTATCACATAAATGGCGACAGTGAGCAACAAGCGCTTAGCGCCCAGACGTCATAGCTGACTTGAGTTTGAGTATATTCATGACTATCAACTATCAGTACAAAAACGTACAAGCCCCTACCAAAGTTACCCTAACCAATGAGCAGACAGCGGGCCATGCTGATCACTGGCGTATTTTGACAGACGACATGGGCCGTGATGTACCCCAGTGGTTGCAACAAATGATTGATCAGGCGACCATGCCAAAAGGTCTAAACACCAATACGAGCGCCCAAGATAACCGCCTGCTACTATCAGAAAACCAGCCTTGTCATATCAACCAAGTGCTGGCGATGAAAGATGGCAAACCGGAATGCTTTATTAACGCTTATCCTTGCGTTGATGGCCCTTATGGTCTCACTTGCACTATTGAGCGCATGATTGTCAACGAGCAGTCACAAGATGCCGTTTTGCGTCTGCGCACCGCTGATGGCAGCATCATTTATGCGTTCGATCAGCTCTATACCACCAACCGTCATTTGTATCAGCAAAATGCCTCTTATTTTGTTAACTTTAGCGGCTGGGCACACGAGATCAGCTTGAGCGAGCAGTCAGAAATTATCGTTATTGAAGATCAAGAAGCCATTCGCTATCACCGCGCCTTTAATGACATTGTCGCGGCCAACGATGGTCAAGTCCCTGAAGACTTGCAAGAACAAATTAAAAACTGGCAACCAGAAACCGACGCGCAAATGGCGCCTGTTGAGATCAATCTAGGTCACATGTGCGCCTATTTGTTTGGCGATACCTTAGGACAAGAAGACGAGGCATGGTGCCAAGGCCAAGTTCTGGGCAAACAAGAAACCAGCTTTAATGGTCAGCCGATCATTTTGTTTGATGTGGTGGTACTGCGCGAGCAGGATGCGACCCCCTTTGTGGTTCGTCTTGGCGCACGCAAAGACAATGTGACTCAAAATATCGAGGTTAACGATTATATCCAAGCCAACATCTGGCTACAAGCCGCCATCTATAAAGAAAATCAAGATACCGTGTCAAAAGCCAGCTGATGGTTTGTCCGACCACTTATCAGCAAAAAAAGTCATGCGCTAAAAAAAGCCCCTAACTACGATTAGGGGCTTTTTATGACTTGATGATGGCTAAATTGGCTAGCGCCATCATCACAAATCAATAGATATTATTATGCCATCGTTGTCATTGAACGAATACGCTTAAACAATTCTTTTTGTTCTGGACTTGGGCGCGCCGTTTGTAGCGCCATCAACTGAGACATGTCACCTTCTACACGTATTTTACCGCTCATAAAGGCACCCATGATTTCATTGGTATCAAAGTCGGTAATGATGGACTGCAACACATCACGATCAAGCAGCAACGTAGTCGTCGCATTAGGGTTAAGACCACGATTGAGTAAGCCGTTAGCAAAATTGGCTTCAACATCTTGTTCGCTATCATTAACTTTTAGATTCACAATCATGTTAGCAAGCGCAGGTGGCAAGTTCAGCTCGCCCGCTTCGTTTGCCAGTTGATCGACTTCTTGAAACCACTCATCGGTTAAAAAAACGGCCATAATAATATTCCTCAAATCTGATGATTATAATTGAGCAGGCATAAATGCTACTGCGCGTTATTATGGCGTGCTTTTAATAGAAGTGAAACCCAAACCTGCCGCTATTTGGCAAATGGTAACAATTTATTATCTTTCGATGAGGGTTTTGATAGGTTGACCATCGGCCATATCAAAGCGTCGTTTGGTGGTCTGTTACAGGTGCCTGACCATCAACATTTAATTCCTTACATATTGTGTTGATATGTTCACAGTATTTGTTATGATAAGTCAGACCTGTTAAGTATTATGGTCACATCGGTGACGGATACTTATCTTATGACTGATGTCCCTGCAAAGGGATAGCATCATCTAAAGGCGCATATGTCGGCTGCTTCAAGCCTTGGCATTTGTCTGATTAAGGCCGCTTAGCATGATTTTTTAATGACGTGAGGGGTCAGGTTGGGCCGCGTTATTTACTAAAGAGTTTGTATTTTGGCGCAGAGTTCTGATGATATTTGATTAAGATTGCGTTACAATACCTTAAACAGAGTCGGGAGTTTTAACCAAACGTTACGTAAACATGTTTTTTGTCAGCCGCCGCTAGCACCTTTCTATTACAATCAGGTCATTTTGCTCTGCAATTTGATGTCAGCGTTTTGCCATCATATCTGACCTAGGGTAGAGACTCGATGCAAAAAGACGGCGTTTTTCTTGTTCACCTTAACGATATATCAATTGTCTTGCTATCGCAAACTTGTACTTGCATTATTTTGCTTGGTGTTTTTTTGGGCACCAATGGGCCTACAAGAGACAACCTGATAGTTAATAAACCGTTACGGTAGTAAGAGGCTGATAGCAGCGTGTACCGCAACCATAGGATGCTGGATGTGATTCGTGTTTAAAATCATATCATTATTGTTTATAGCATAAATATGGCGGTGCGTTGGTTAATTCTGTTGATAATTCGGGCTGTAAAGGAATCATCCAATGAGTTTACAAAACACAGCATTTGCCTCTATTGACCGTGAATACGAAATCACTATTATTCGATTTTTTACTGTCATGACTGTCGTATGGGGCATCGTCGGCATGAGTCTTGGGGTGTTCATTGCTTCACAGTTGGCATGGCCAGCATTGAACTTTGATATTCCATGGCTGACATTTAGTCGTTTAAGACCGCTACATACCAATGCGGTCATTTTTGCGTTTGGTGGCTGTGCCCTGTTCGCAACCTCTTATTACATTGTTCAGCGTACCTGTAAGACACGTCTATTTGCCCCTTATTTGGCGTGGTTTACCTTTTGGGGTTGGCAAGCGGTTATCGTATCTGCGGTCATCACACTGCCACTAGGTTTAACTTCTTCTAAAGAGTATGCAGAGCTTGAGTGGCCAATCGATCTTTTGATTGCACTGGTATGGGTATCTTATGCCATCGTATTTTTTGGCACACTCATCAAACGTAAAACCTCACATATCTATGTGGCCAACTGGTTTTTTGCCGCGTTTATTATTACGATTGCCTTACTACATATCGTTAACAGCATGGCCATTCCAGTCAGTGCCTTTAAGTCTTACTCGCTATTTGGTGGTGCAACCGATGCCATGGTGCAGTGGTGGTACGGTCACAACGCGGTTGGCTTCTATCTGACAGCTGCCTTCTTGGGCATGATGTATTACTTTGTCCCAGTACAGATCGGTCGTCCTGTTTATTCTTACCGCTTGTCTATCGTTCACTTTTGGGCACTGATTGCCGCTTATATGTGGGCTGGTGGTCACCATTTGCATTATTCAGCGCTACCCGATTGGACACAGTCTCTAGCGATGGTCTTCTCTATTATCCTATTCGCACCCTCTTGGGGCGGTATGATTAACGGTGTCTTGACACTATCAGGCAGCTGGGATAAATTGCGTACCGATCCGATCATTCGCTTTATGATTGTGGCATTGTCGTTCTACGCTATGTCTACCTTCGAAGGCCCAATGATGTCGATTAAGACGGTTAACGCCTTGTCGCACAACACAGACTGGACAGTCGGTCACGTACACTCAGGCGCACTTGGCTGGGTTGGTATGATCACTATCGGTTCACTATATGTCTTGTTACCTCGTGTCTACAACAAACCTAAGATGTACTCTATCAGTTTGATCACTACGCATTTTTGGCTTGCGACAGCTGGTACCGTGTTTTATATCGTATCCATGTGGATTTCAGGTATTGGCCAAGGCATGATGTGGCAAGCCACCAACCCAGATGGTACTTTGGTATATAGCTTTGTAGATACCGTAGCATTCTCACATGGTCCTTATATTGGCCGTGCGTTTGGTGGTCTACTCTATGTATCAGGTATGTTTGTTATGGCCTACAACTGCTACCGCACGATTAAGATGCCAGAAGGTAAGCCTGTCGATAGCGCTGATCCGACTGATCATAAATCTAGTGTTGATGCACCACAGACAGCTAACGTATAAGGAGCAATCATGGCTGGTACACCGCATGAAATTATTGAAAAAAATACAGGCTTGTTGGTCATCTTTATCGTTATCGCAATTAGCTTTGCAACGCTGGTTGAAATCGTACCGTTGATATATGATCAAAATGCCCCTGAAGAAGGCGGCGTGAATACGCCCCTGCCCTCAATGGAACCTTGGACGGCCCTTGAGTTTGAAGGTCGTGATATTTATATCCGTGAAGGGTGCCACGTTTGTCATACGCAAATGGTACGCCCTCTACGTGCTGAGGTTGAGCGTTATGGGCCGTATTCACGCGCTGCTGAGTCTGCATGGGATCACCCTTTCTTGTGGGGCTCAAAACGTACTGGACCTGATCTGGCACGTGTTGGCGGCCGCTACTCTGAAGACTGGCAAAAACAGCATTTGATCGCCCCGCGTTCATTGGTGCCAGAATCAGTGATGCCTGGTTTCCCGTGGCTTGCAACCAACGAAGTTGATGGTGAAAAAATCCAAGCCAAAATGCGTCTATTCCGCGATCGTTTTGGTGTGCCGTACACTGAAGAACAAATCGAAGGCGCTCCTGATGCGGTGATGGGTGCCACTGAGCTTGATGCTCTGGTTGCCTATCTTCAACAGCTAGGTACCGCAATGGAAGGACAGCGCTAATGGGCATTGGTGAACTACAAACAATTGCGACTGTTTCTGCTTTTATTGCTTTTATAGGTGTTGCATGGTGGGCGTATTCGCCAAAAAACAAAAAACGCTTCGAAGAAGATGCACAACTTGCGCTTGATGACGAGATGATTGAATCCTCGTCTGACAAGCAGCGCAATAAGGATGAACGATGACATTTTTTTGGATGTCTTGGATTACTGTAATCAGTATTTGCTGTTGGCTTTTCATTCTTGGTGTTTTGCTATTTGTTCTCAAATACAAACCGACCCTAGAAGAAGATGGCACGACAGGACATACCTACGATGGTATTCAAGAATATGATAAGTCGTTACCTAAGTGGTGGGTAATGATCTTTTTTGGCACCATCGTTTGGGGTGTCGCTTACTGGGTATTTTATCCTGCAATATTTCCCGATCATTGGGACGGACTTGCTACAGAAGAAGTCGATGGTGAAACCGTGCCTTGGACTTCAGAGAACGAGCTATATAGTGATCTTGAGAAGAACAACGCTGTCTTTACTAAGAACTTTGAAGACGATATCTTGGTCAATGCCAATGCGGCAGGGGCGACAGCCACACTGCATGAGCTGGATGAACTACAAACGACTTTACGTCGTAGTGACAATCCACCAGCAAACTTGCAAGAACAAATTGATATGAAAGTGGCTGACCTTGGCCCTTACGTGCAAAAGCTGTCTCAAGACCCTAATGCACTAAAAATTGGTAGCCGTTTGTTTTTGCAAAACTGTGCGGTCTGTCATGGTTCAAACGCTAAGGGCGCACCTGGCTATCCTAACCTAACCGATAATGACTGGCTGTATGGTGGCGAGCCTAAGAACATTTTGACCACGCTACATAATGGCCGTGTTGGCGGTATGGCTGCATGGCGTGATCAGATCGGTGAAGATGGTATACGCGCCGTTGCTGAATACGTCTTGTCAATGTCTGGCAACCAAAACGACTACGAGCTTGATCAAACCATGGTTGCTCAAGGTGATCGTATCTTCCATGAGCCAACCAACTGTGTACTATGCCACGGCCCTGAGGGTAAAGGTATGATCTCAGCAGGCGCACCTAACCTCACTGATAATATCTGGCTGTATGGTGGTGATCGCGAGACTATCCGTGAGACACTACGCTACGGTCGTGCTGGTGTGATGCCTGAGTGGGAGACCAAGCTGGGTAACGAGCGGATCATGCTCCTCGCCGCCTATGTCTACTCATTATCAGACAAGACTGGCCAGCCAGCAGCCATGCAGGCAGTAGCCACTACTGATGCTGAAGCGTCGGCAAACTAAGCATTTAGTTGCAAACCTTTAGCGTCAGTCGCAATATCATAGGATGATAAGTAGTAGAGGGAGGGCTGTGATAACAGTTCTCCCTTTTTGTTTTTCCAACTTATCCTTACGACTCCTTACGATCATTTATTTTTTATTTACTGACATTGATAACATAGTAAGTCCACGCGTTTTTTTACTCAAAAATGTTTGTTACTCATGCCAGCAGACTGAATCTTTTTTTGAAGAGGCACGTTTATGTCAGCACAATCACCCAATAAAATTCCTGTACATCAAGTTGATCTGAACGCCGATAAAAAACGCATTCACCCGCGTTTTGTGACTGGCTTTTATCAGAATATTCGCGTGATCAGCATGTACTTTTTTTTGGCCTTGTTCTTGATCTTGCCATGGCTACGTTACAATGACAGGCAAGCCATTTGGTTTGATGTCCCCTCGCAGCATTACTATATCTTTGGCGTCACCTTCTTAACCCAAGATTTTTACTTTATCGCCATTTTTGCCATCATTGCGGCATTCGCCTTGTTTATGGTAACCGTTTATGCAGGGCGAGTATGGTGTGGCTATGCGTGTCCACAAACCATTTGGACGCATCTATATCAGCATGTGGAAAAATGGGTGATTGGTGATCGTAACAAGCGGGTCAAGTTTGATAAAGCGCCAATGAGTGGAAGCAAGATATTCAAACGCGGTCTTATTTATTTTATCTGGTTTGTGTTATCCCTCATCACTGCCGCCACGTTTGTCAGTTATGTGGCTGGTACAGAATCGCTCTATGGCAGCTGGCAGATGATGGGCTTTTTACCCCTTCCTGATTGGCCAACGTGGGTATGGGTGGCAATGTTTATTTTTACCTTTGCCACTTACGCCAATGCTGGTTATATGCGTGAGCAGATGTGTGTACAAATCTGTCCTTATGGCCGCTTTCAAAGTGTGATGTTTGACAAAGATACGCTGATCGTCTCGTATGACTACGAGCGCGGCGAGCCACGCGGCGCACGCAAAAAAGGCACCCACCCTGACAACTTGGGCGATTGTATCGAATGTACGATGTGCGTGCAGGTCTGCCCAACAGGGATTGACATTCGGGACGGCCTGCAAGTGGGTTGTATCCAGTGCGCGGCCTGTATTGATGCGTGTAATGAAATCATGGACAAAGTCGGCTATCCACGTGGCTTGATTCGCTATACAACAGAACACCAGCTGGCCGAAAAGCAAAAAAGTAAGCTACTGCGCCCGCGTCTGTTTGCTTATTTGGCGCTGCTGTCCATATTGTGCGGCGGTATGATTTATGCTTTGGTTGATCGCGTGCCACTTGAAATTGACATTCGCCGTGATCGTAATCAGTTGTCTTCTATGAACGCACAAGGGATGATTGAAAACAGCTATATTGTCAAACTGACCAACAAGACGCAAGATGCACATTCGTATACCATCACACTGGAGCCGCAAGAGGGTCTGAGCTTACAGACACGCTTTGATAAAGTACCCCTTGATGCAGGTGAAAATTTTGATATGCCAGTGAGTATCTATGGCGATCCTGCTGTTGCCCCTTCAGGTCAGACACCCATCACGCTCACTGTGACGAGTGAAGATGGTCAATACAAGGTCAGCAAGCAGAATGTCTTTACCACGCAAGGTCAGTAAATATGATGTTGCACATTAGCCATCATCACAAGCTTGCTTTATAATGGCTATAGTTATTTACCAAGGATAAACAGCAGCAAAATCAGTGATATATACTGGACAGTTATTGATGCCAGCACTGATACACTGCTGTACGACTTGATCGACAGGTTAAACGGGTATTTTATGTCTACAAAGACGTCTTCACCAGATTTTAAACATCAAGACAGTCAGCCATGGTACAAAAACTACATGGTGATTATCTTTGTCATTGGCATGCCAACATTCGTGGTCGTTGCTTGCATTTGGTTTGTGTATTACTCGTACCAGATTCGTGATAGCGTGGTACGTGATGATTGGTACATGGATGGTAAAACCCTCTATCATGATGTGTCACGTGACAAGCTCACTTATGATTTGGACTTGCACGGAGATATGCAGTTTTTGGATAATGGTGACGTGGTTTTTCATCTCAATTATCCACAGCAAAGCTTACAATCAGGCAAGCTGCTAAACGGTGAGCCGCTGGTGTATCCAGATACGCTAGATTTGTCCATCTCTCATGCAACCGATATTCACAAAGACCGTGATGCGGTACTCAAACACGTTCAGGGTAATGAATACCGTACCACGGTTGATCTGGATTCGGTCAAGGCAAAGTACTATTTACAAGTCAGTCATGATGGTAAAGATGACTGGCGCATGCAAGATGTGGCAAAATTGCCACGCGCCGAGGTCAGCTTTGATCCGCTACAAGTCTTTGCCAATGACTCTTAAACCATAGCATTCGCTTATATGCATAAAAAAAACCAGCCTATGATAACTGATGGGCTGGTTTTTTTGATTGCTACCTTGTCGTACTATTGACGACCGTTTGGTATCTTTAGACCCGCACCTTTAAATCATCGGATTGACGGTCGGGATTTTGTTGGTAGCGCCGCTATCGTCAGCATGGCTATTATTTTGCGCAGACGGATCAGCAAATTTTGGATTAAAGGTTTGCGTCTGCGGTGCAGTTGGTAGGCCAATATCGGCAAGGCTACCCGCCTGCCCTGCTTGGATGTTATCGCCTTCAAACAAGCGCTCATTGTCATCGCGATCCAGCGTGAGCGTTTCAAAGTCAAACAGCTCGCGATCAGCCAGTTGCGAGGGTGCGACGTTTTGCATGGCCTTGAATATAGAAGCCAAACGCTGCGGGTGCGCGTCATCCCACTCACGCAGCATGTCATTAATGATGGCTCGTTGTAAGTTGGTTTGAGAGCCGCATAAATTACAAGGAATGATAGGGAAGTCCCTGAGTTTGGCGTATTCGATGATGTCTTTTTCTTCGACATAAGCGAGTGGACGGATCAGCAGGTTTTGTTTGTCATCGCTCAGTAGTTTTGGCGGCATGGATTTGAGCGCGCCGCCATGAAAGAGGTTAAGGAAAAAAGTCGCCAGCATATCATCGCGGTGGTGACCTAAGGCAATTTTGGTTGCACCAATCTGCTTGGCAAATCCATATAACGAACCGCGGCGTAGTCGCGAACAGGCGGAGCAATAAGTTTTACCCTCTGGTACCACGCTTTTGACAATACTATAGGTATCTTTTTCTAAAATATAATGCGCGATGCCTTGCTCATTGAGATAGTTTGGCAACACGTCTTCTGGATAGCCCGGCTGCTTTTGATCAAGATTGACCGCGACCACATCAAAGTGAATGGGCGCAATACGCTTAAGTAGCAACAAAATATCCAGCAAGGTGTAGCTGTCTTTGCCACCTGACACGCACACCATGACCACGTCACCATCTTCGATCATATTGAAGTCGCGTATCGCCCATGATACCTGTTTGCGCAGCTTTTTTTGTAGTTTGCGAAAATGTGCAGTATCGGCAGCAGCAACCGTCTCCTCGCTAGTGAGCGGCGTATCGCTGGCGGTTTTTTGGTGTTCTGGGTCGGTTGGGCTGGCAGTGCTGTCCGATGAAGGCACAAATAAAGAGGCTGCGGTCATAAGTTACTCAATGTCGATACGATAATGGGGATGTAAGGTGGCTGTACACGCAACACAGGCGGCGCAAATCAGCGGCTTACAAGCAGCGCTGATTATATCAAAATTTGCTAACAGATTGAAAAGATACATTTATATTATCTCCCCGCGTCTACAATGCTGCTGATAATGACCAGACAGGCAGCTTATGGCGCTTTGATGGGCGGGTCTTAGGTTTTGTAATAGCGGCAATTTTGTTAAAATGGCGGTTTTTGGTAACTTGATGACAGGGCATACGATGACGAACGTTACACCACAACCCGCTGCCGATACAGCTTCTCAGTCTGATGGCGCAAGTACGCACACGCAGAATGCTGTCGTACTGCTCTCTGGTGGCCTCGATTCGGTCACCTGCCTGTACTGGGCCAAGGCACGTTATGCCAGCGTCACTGCTGTTAGCTTTAACTATGGTCAGCGTCACAACAGTGAATTGGTCGCTGCAAAAACGATTGCTGATACCGCAGGGGTCAACCACCGCATCATCGATATCGATATTGCGCAGCTGGGCGGCTCCTCGCTTACCGATCACAGCATGATTGTACCTGATGGCAATGCGGACAAATTCCCTACCAGTGAGCACGATGAAGTCGACAATAACGCCATTCCCAACACCTACGTCCCTGCACGCAATACCATCTTTTTATCCTATGCCCTTGCGGTTGCCGAAGTCACTGATGCCAATCATATCGTGATCGGGGTCAGCTCCGTGGACTACTCAGGCTATCCCGATTGCCGCCCTGAATATATCGCGGCATTTGAGCACATGGCCAATCTGGCCACCAAAGCAGGCGTGACAGGTCATCATTTGAGCATCCAAACACCTTTGCAGCAGTTATCAAAAGCACAAACCATTGCGCTCGGCGTTAGCTTGGGCGTCGACTATGGTCAAACCATTTCTTGCTACAAGGCCGATGCCAAAGGTCGTGCGTGCGGCATTTGCGACAGCTGCACCTTGCGTCGTCAAGGCTTTGCCCAAGCAGGAGTTACCGATCCGACCCATTATCAGTCGTAACGACGACACCAAAAACTGCTGGGGTTATACATAAGCGTAACATTTACTTGCATCAATACAGCATGCTGGCGATGTTTTTTGTTCGTCAGAATTGCTATGGTAGGTACGCTTATGTCAGCATGTTTTGTATTGCCCTATGACACTCATATGCAGACAGATGCTGACCTCATATACCATTGATACATCTCGCTTTTCCCATATTAGAGGATCTTTATGAAGTTTTTACGCCTACTCCCTTTAGCCTTAATCGGTTTTGCTGTTATGCCGCAAGCCAATGCCGCCGACATTAAACAAGACAACATCAACAGCTGTGTGTCTGGTGCGGTCAAATATAAAGTAGCAGATAAAAACACTGCCACAAAACTGTGTACCTGCACCATTGGTGTCCGCAGCAAAATGACCATCGGCCAGATGTGGGAAATCGAAAGCTACGCAAAAAGCAACAAAGACCCTTCCTCTCTATCTTATGTCAAAGCGATGCAAAAAGATTTACAGCAATGTACCGTTGGCTTGGACTTGAAAAAGCCGCAAAAACCAGCCTAGATCATCGTAACGGTTACTCCCTGTTTGAGAAATGAAAAAGACTGACCCTTGTCAGTCTTTTTTTGTGTCGTGGAGTTGCCAATAGTTCGCCAAAGTGTAAACTGATACTTTCACCATTAAAATCATATCAATAATATTGATGCCAAAAAGGAATGCCTCATGGCCAAACCAACCACCGAAACCCTAGCCTTACCTGACTTCCCTGTTACCATGGTGCGCAAGCTCGACGGTCACTTTATCAGTGATGACATCATGCTCTCGACGCTGAACCGCGAAAGCAGTAAAGGCCTGATCCTTTACTTTTATCCCAAAGATGACACGCCGGGCTGCACCATACAAGCCACCGAGTTTACCGAAGAGATCAATAACTTTGATACCTTGGGTTATCATGTTATTGGCGTCTCGCGCGACAGTGTTGAATCGCACAAAGCCTTTATCGACAAATATGATTTGCAAATATCACTCATCAGTGACGAAGACGAAAAGCTGTGCCAGTACTTTGATGTCATTCGTGAAAAAAACATGTACGGCAAAACCACACTGGGGTTGGTGCGCTCAACCTTTGTCTTTGATAAAGACGGTACCCTTACTCATGCTCAGCGCAACCTCAAAGCCAAAGGCTATACTGAGCGCTTGTTTGACACGCTATCGACCAAATAATCGCTGCTTGCAACCCGCAACGCTTCGTGCGGTTGACAGACTGTCAGCCGCACAGCAATACAGACATTGAATGGCGCACACCTCTATTATAAAGCCGCCATGAATATAAAACGGCATCATCATTACACGCTGTCACCAGCCTTTGTGCCTATTTTTTTGCCTATTTTTTGAGACCACTATGACCAACAACACTCAGCAAGACGACCCATCCATCACGCGCCATGTCGCCGTCGCTGTCATCGGTGCAGGCACAGCAGGACAAAATGCGTATCGCCAAGCCAGAAAGTCCACCGATGACGTGGTCATCATTAATGAAGGCTTTTGGACCACCACTTGCGCGACGATTGGCTGTATGCCGAGCAAGCTTGTCATTGCTGCTGCCGCGCGCGCGCACGATGCCAAAAACTCTGATGCGTTTGGTATCCATGCCGAGGTCAACATTGATGGCGCACAAGTGATGCAGCGAGTACGGGCTGAGCGCGACCACTTTGTCAGTTATGTGACCGAAGAGGTCGAAAGTTGGCCTGAGGCGCACAAAATATCAGGACGCGCTCATATCAATACGCAAAGCATCATTGAGGTGAATGATGAGCGCATCCAAGCAGACAAAATCATTGTCGCCACAGGCAGCGCCCCTCACGTACCTGAGGCGTGGGCTGAAGGTCTTGGCGACACGCTGTTGACCTCAGATACGATTTTTGGGTTGCCTGACTTGCCTGCCTCAATGGCGGTGGTTGGTGCAGGTGCTATCGGCCTTGAGTTGGCACAGGCTTTTGCCCGTTTGGGTGTGGCGGTCACCTTATTTAACCGTGTCAATCGCGTGGGTGGACTCCAAGATGAGGCCATCAATAACAAAGCGATTGCTTGCCTGAGCCAAGAGCTGGACTTACAGCTTGGTAGCCGTATTGAGTCTATGAACACAACGGCCAACGAAAAAGGGATAGCAGCTGTTATCCATTACCAAGATAACAACGACTGTACGCAGTGCTGGGAGGGTGACTACGTGTTGGTCGCCACTGGACGCCGCAACAACATTGCTGATTTGGGTATTGAAAATCTAGGCGTTGAGCTGGATGATAAAAACCGTCCGCAAAAGCTTAACAAAAACACTGGTAAAATCGCGGATTTGGACGTTTATATCATCGGTGATGCCAATGTGCATCTACCACTGCTGCATGTGGCCAGCGATGAAGGCTTTAGCGCGGGTCATGCGGTACGCGGCGATCAAACCGATACTTACTTACGCCCACCTTCGATTCCGCTATCGATTGTGTTTTGTGAGCCGCAAGTGGCAAATGTCGGTATGTCAATAAATGACATTGAAAACGCCGAGCAACCTTATGTCATCGGTGAGGTCAGCTTTGATAACCAAGGCCGCAGCCGTATCATGGGTGTCAACTGCGGTTTGCTGCACATTTATGCGTGCAAAGAGACGGATAAAATCTTGGGCGCAAGTATGGTCGCACCAGATGCTGAATATATGGCTCATATTCTGGCCATCGCTGTGACCAACGAGATGAGCATCAAGACTTTGCTTGAGACGCCTTTTTATCACCCTACTATTTTAGAAGGGCTACGTACTGCACTGCGTGATGCGCAAGACAAGCTTGATATTCGCCATCAGAGCTAGAGTGTGTCTCTAATACGTTATAGATATCAGACGTCATTGGTTACCAAGCGCTCGTAAGATTGTAGGGTAAATGTCTGCCTAATGGCGTGCGTTTGGCGTATCATGGGTTTTTTAAGATATGGACGAGACAATGGCACTGGCTGGTATTACTGATTTTTTTCAAGAGATTATTCGTGATTTGCATACCAGCCTGTACCTTGCTATTGGCGGTTCCATCGAAGAAGACTCGCGCGATTGGAAGTCCCATGCGGTTGAGCTGGTCAGTACGAGTATCAAAATTTTGATATTGCTGGCCATTTTGGGCTTTTTTTATTGGCTTGCCAACTATATCTTAAAGCACAATCACACCCGTCTACACTTTAATGATCGGCGCGCAAAAATCGCCCGCTCTGCCTTACGCTATATTTGGATTGTGGCCAGTCTGATTGCGGTCATGAGTCAGATTAATATTGAACCCGATACCGTCAAGGCCACGGCTAAGGCCAGTATTTGGGCAGGGGTTTATTATGTATTGTGGACCTCTTCTGGGCAAATCATCCACCGCGTCCTGCAGCATTATGGCTTAAGCGCCTCTATCGAGCAGCTACTCAAAAACATTTTATCGGTGCTGATCTTGGTGTTGGGTCTGGCCAGTGTGATGGCGCAATTTGGTTTTGATATTGTGTCTTTGGTGGCAGGTCTTGGTATTGTCGGTTTGGCGGTGGGTTTTGCGGCACAATCGACGCTGGCCAACTTTATCGCGGGCATCACCATTTTGCTAGAGCAATCCTTTCAGGTCGGCGACTGGATCAACATCAATGATCGCGAAGGTCGCGTGGTACTGATCTCGCTGCGCACCACCCACATCTTAACTCGCGACAACATCACCGTTATTATCCCCAACTCTAATGTGGCTTCCTCCGAGGTGATTAACCTAACTGCCAAAAACTTTGTTCGTTTTGATATCCGTGTCCGTATTGCTTTTGAAGCGGATGTGGAAGTGGCACGTACCGTTATTTTGCAGGTATTAGAGGACACCGAAGCGGTACTCAGTCGCCCTGAGACCTCAGCGACGATTACCGAGATTGGGGAATATGGGGTGTTTTTCATCGTGCGTTTTTGGGTCAAACCCGCCTCTGTCGCCCGTATGCCCAAAATCAAAGAAAGCCTCAATGAAAATATCAAATACGCTTTGGATGCTGCCGATATTTCCACGCCTTATCCGCACATGCGCTTGTTGATGCCAAAAGACGTCGATTATCCTTTTGAGACCAAACCTTTTGCCACCACCATGGAAGTGATCCAAAAGTCCGATAAATAATACAGGTGCGCGCATCACCAAACGGACTTTTTATAAAGCATCCACTATACCAATGACTGAGGCGTGCTTTAGACCACGCACAGCCGAATTATGTTAAAATTATCGGTTAACGCTTCTATTTTGCTATTTGACTGGCTTATTGACCACAGGTATTTGTATGACCGAACAGACCGCATCACCCGCCCCAACATCGACCGCAGCTTCGGCTGACTTGTCACTGGATCTTATCGTCACTTGTGCCGATGGTTTGGAAGCACCGCTACAAACCGAGCTGACCAGCTTTGGCATCAACAGCGAAATCAAAAGTACGGGGCGATTGACTGTCACAGGCTCGCTACGTGATTTGTATACCATTTGCTTGTGGTCGCGCGTGGCCTCACGGGTATTGATGCTGATCAAACGCAAAAACATCAATGCCGAATACGATGTGGCCGAGCAGCTGTACGGTTTGGCAAAATCTGTCGATTGGACGCAGCAGTTTGACTTAGAGCAGACCTTTGCCATCCGCTTGTCTGTCGATAAGCGCGTGGCGGTCAGCCAGCAGTTTGCTATGCTGCGTATCAAAGATGCGATCGCGGACACTTTTAACGAAGTCTACGAAAGCCGTCCTAACGTGGACAGCAAGCATCCTGACTTTGCTATTTTTGCCACCGTCAATGACAAGCAAGCGGAGCTGTATCTGGATTTGTCCGGTACCAGTTTGCACCGCCGTGGCTACCGCGTTGCCATGACTGACGCGCCGCTCAAAGAAAACTTGGCCGCCGCGCTACTATATAGCAGCGGCTGGCATCAAAAAAATGCCAACGGCACGCCGCATTATGATGCGCTGGTCGATCCCATGTGCGGTTCGGGTACGTTTATTATCGAAGCCTTGCTCATGCATTGTGATTACGCGGTGGGTATTGATAAAGCGGCCAATCAATTTGGCTTTTATCAGTGGCAACACCATGATGATACCCTGTGGCAACAGATGATCGATGACGCGCAAGACCGTTTCCGTGAAGCGCTCGATATCGCTTGCGAGCAGCCTGATACATTGCCCATTGTTTTGGGTTTTGATGCCGATATGGGCGCGGTGATTGCCACCCAAAAGAACTTGATCGCTGCTGGTTTGCATGACCTGTTGCCGCACCTCACGCTTGAAAACTGCGCCCTTGATCAGCTCAAACAGCGCCTACGCCCGTTGGTCAAAGACGGCCGATTGACCCAGCCGCTTATTATGACCAACCCGCCATACGGTGAGCGCTTGGGCGATGAAGACATGATCAAGCCGCTTTATCACGCTTTGGGTTTGAGCTTGCAGGACAGCTTTGCAGGTAGCGGTATCGACCCCATGGTCGGTATCTTGGCGGCGCATGTCGAACAAGTTGATATTTTGCCGATTAAAGCGCCGCAAACATTGCGCTGCCATAATGGTGCCATCACGGTTTATTTCCGTTATGGTCAGCTGTTGGCAGAAAAATCAGCCAGCCTGATCAGCCAGTTTGAAAAACGCGAGATTGCAAACGAAGAAGGCCAAGACTTTATCAATCGCCTACAAAAGAACTTAGCGCGTCTCAAAAAACAGGCCAATAAAACCCAAGTGAGCAATCTTCGCGTTTATGATGCCGACCTGCCTGATTTTAAGGTGGCTATCGACTTATACGGCGATCATGTCCATGTCCAAGAATACGCGCCGCCAAAAACCATCCCACCTGAAACGGCCAAAAAACGCTTTAATCTGGCGTTGATGGGTATCCGCGAAGTACTTGATATCAACCGTGAGCAAGTATTTATCAAAACCCGTGCGCGTCAGTCTGGTAATGAGCAGTACACCAAGCAAGGCTCAGCTGAGAAAAAAGGCAAATTTTACGTCGCACGCGAAGATGATGCTTTCCTCTATGTCAACTTCACCGACTATCTCGATACTGGCTTGTTTATTGATCATCGCAACATGCGGGCGCGCATTAAAGCAGCCAGCCGCAATAAAAACGTGCTCAACCTGTTTGCTTACACCTGTACTGCCAGTGTCCACGCTGCCCTTATGGGTGCAAAAAGTGTCACCAGTGTTGACTTATCACAGAATTATCTCGATTGGGGCAAACAAAACTTTGTGCTAAACGGCCTTGATATCAGTAGCCGCAAATATGCCTTTGTTGCCGCTGATATTTTTGAGTGGATTAAAGACAATACGGAGCAGTTCGATGTCATCTTTATCGATCCGCCGACCTTTTCAAACTCCAAAAAGTTCCAAGGTACCTTTGATGTGCAGCGCGATCATGCTGCCCTTATCAACCGTGCCATGAACCGCTTGACCGCTGACGGGGTATTGTATTTTTCCAATAACTTTACCCGCTTTGTGCTTGATGAACAGCTCAAGTCGCGCTATGACATTACCGATATCACGCACAAAACCATTGGTTTTGACTTTAACCCCAAAAAGCCAATTCACCAAAGTTTTGAGATTCGTCATCGCCAGTAGCCGCTCAATGGTACGAGGTAGGCGCGACGATTTTGTCTTAGTGAATACAATAGGTATGGATAGATCACAACCAAATTGTGTCAAAAAGCGCATTTTTTGGTAAATCGTTGGAATTTGTGTTAAAAAGGACAGTGACCTGATCATCTTTGATTGGGTCATTTTTTGTGATGGTCTTTATGACGATCACAGCGCAGTGTCAAGCACAGCTGAATACTGCCTTCTCATTTTTTCACTTATTCTAATAAAAAGGACATACCCATGGCGTTGTCACTCAATAAAGGCGGTAATTTATCGCTCACAAAAACAGACCCCAACCTTACCAAACTACTGATCGGCCTTGGCTGGGACGAACGTGCCACCTCAGGCGCAGAGTTCGACCTTGATGCCAGTGTCTTTTTGCTCAACAGCGCTGGCAAAGTACGCGGCGATCACGATTTTATCTTTTATAATCAATTAAAATCAGACAATGGCGCAGTCGAACATACCGGCGACAACCGTACTGGCGAAGGCGATGGCGATGATGAAGTGGTCAAAGTCAACCTCACCCAAGTGCCTGCAGATGTTGACAAAATCGTCGTCACCGTTACCATTCATGAGGCCGCCGCACGCAACCAAAATTTCGGCCAAGTGGCCAACGCCTTTATCCGCGTGGTCAACGAAGAAACAGGCACTGAAGTGGTACGCTTTGACTTGGCAGAGGACTATTCTGTCGAAACAGCGATGGTCTTTGGTGAAGTCTATCGTCACAATGGCGAGTGGAAATTTCGCGCCGTTGGTCAAGGCTACTCAGGCGGTCTGCAGGCCATGTGTCACCAATACGGCGTGGACATCTAAACCGCCTAAAAAGTTGCAAAATCATCATAGGTTTTGATGATGCGATAGCCAATAATGTTCTCTGTTTTATCGGCACTGATGACCAATAAGACAACTAAAAAGTGGTTAGTCATAGCCACTTTTTATGGTCTGTGTCTATACTAGGCCGACCTCAGTTTTACGCAACCCTATAGGATATGTCATGAGGCATTTTTATTTAGACTTTATCTTCACCGCTATTGCCTTGATGGTCGCAGCATGGTGGGGATATTCACATAGTGGTATGGGCGGGCTAATATCAGCGCTGTCGATTACTGCTATCTTGGCGGTGATGGAGATTTCATTATCTTTTGATAACGCCGTGGTTAACGCATCCGTGCTCAAGCACTGGGACAAATTTTGGAAAATGATCTTTTTAACCGTGGGCATTCTGATCGCGGTATTTGGTATGCGCTTGGTCTTCCCTATTGTCATCGTTGCGGTCACCGCCGACATGGGCATGATGGAAGTTATCAATTTGGCGCTGTACAACCCCAGTGAGTATTCAGCAAAACTCATGGCACACCATGCTGAGATTTCAGCGTTTGGTGGTATTTTCTTATTGTTGGTATTCTTAAACTTCGTGTTTGATGACAAAGATGTCCATTGGTTTGAATGGCTTGAGAGCCGTTTGGCAAAACTGGGTAAAGTCGATGCCATGAGCGTGTTTGTGGCACTGATCGTGCTTATGATTGCGGTATCGCAGGCGAGTGCTGAACAATCAAGCGCGGTATTGATCGCGGGCGTCTGGGGTATTTTGGTATATCTTGGCGTGCAAGTGGTGTCAGGAATGCTTGAGGGCGACCTTGAAGAAGAGCTAGAGAACGAAGAAAGCGGCTCGGGCGCGGCGGCGACCAGTGCCATTATGAAAGGCGGTATTATTGGTTTCTTATACCTAGAAGTCCTTGATGCATCGTTCAGTTTTGATGGCGTGATTGGCGCGTTTGCAATCACCAATGACGTGATCATCATTATGCTGGGTCTGGCCATTGGTGCGATGTTTGTACGTTCAATGACCATTTTCTTAGTAGACAAAGGCACGCTTGATGAGTTTATTTACCTTGAGCATGGCGCGCATTATGCCATTGGTGCCCTAGCCATTATCATGTTGTTGTCGGTGAAATTCCATGTTCCTGAACTGATCACTGGCTTGATCGGTATTGCCTTTATCGGCTTGGCACTGTGGGGCTCACTCAGACATCGCAAACGGGAAGCGCAGCTGTCATAGCTTGATCAATGATTGCTTGGCGATCAGCCCATAGCTACTGGGCTCTCTGGGTCATATCAACACTGTTGGTATGACCTTTTTTGTGCCTTGTACAATTTTCTGCTCACGTGTATGCATTATTCAGTTAAAATCGTCAGCCTTTACCCCCTTCCTAACCACAAGAACACCTCTATTTTATGCAACAGATCCTTGATGATATTGCCGCAACCATGGCACGCGACACCGATCGCGGTACGGTCGCCGATTATATTCCCCAATTGGCACATGTCGATCCCAATCAGTTTGGTATAGCTGTGGCTACGCCTGATGGACGGATGTATAGTGCTGGTGATGCAGGCACTCTATTTTCGATCCAGAGTATCTCCAAAGTGTTCACCTTAACCATTGGCCTTGGCAAATTGGGGGACGCGCTTTGGACGCATGTCGGCCGTGAGCCGTCTGGCGATCCGTTTAACTCTATCATGATGCTTGAGCACGAGTCTGGTCGTCCGCGCAATCCGTTTATCAATGCAGGCGCGATTGCGGTGGTTGATGCGATCATGATGGGGCATGAGCCCAAAGCGGTACTGGGTGAACTGTTACAGTTTATGCGCTTTGTGGCTGATGACGATTCAATCAGCTTTGACCACAAAGTCGCTGCTTCTGAGATGGCGCATAAAGACCGCAATGCCTCGCTGGCGCACTTTATGAAATCCTTTGGCCGTCTCAAGCACGATGTCGATAAAGTGCTGGGTACATACTTTCACCAATGCTCTATCGCCATGAACTGTCAGCAGCTGGCGCGCGCTGGGTTATTTTTGGTATCCAATGGTATCAATCATCATACAGGAGTACGGGTCATTAACGCGCAGCGCTCACGGCGGATCAACTCCTTGATGATGCTGTGCGGTCACTATGACGGCTCTGGCGACTTTGCCTATCGTGTCGGCCTACCCGGCAAAAGTGGTGTGGGCGGCGGTATCTTAACGATTGCTCCTGGTAAAGGCTCTATTGCCGTATGGTCACCCGGACTTGACCATATTGGCAACTCCAAACTCGGCTCAAAGGCGCTAGAGATGTTTGTACAAGAGACTGGCTGGTCTGTTTTTGGTAATTGATTATCCGTATATCGATGTTCCTAAGTGCAGCATCGCACGCTTGCAGGTCATATCAACATAAATGATATGGCCTGTTTTGTTTTATAGATATGTTGACCTGCATAGCTCAAACCGCTTTGTGAAAAAAGTATCAGATATATGGCGTTTTGCTATCGCTTAGTAAGCGCACAAAATTCGCCTTGCGTAGTACGCGGGTGCTTAGTATAGTAAAGCGTAATCACATACAGGATACCGCGCAGCAGAGAATGCGAATGGCGCGCTTTTTGTATGTGCGTGCAAAATACTGCACTATATTTGTTTAATTTCACTGGTACGTACTTTATGCGTATCACCATGACTAAAAAGGACAATCAAATGGCTATTAGCTTAACAAAAGGCGGCAACGTTAACTTATCAAAAGAAGCACCAGGACTTACCAATATCACTGTTGGTCTGGGCTGGGATCCACGCGCCACTGACGGTCAAGATTTTGACTTGGATGCGATTGGCTTTTTGCTCAACGATGCTGGCAAAGTCCGTAACGACCAAGACTTTATCTTTTTTAATAACCTAAAATCAGACAACGGCGCAGTCGAGCATACTGGCGATAACCGTACGGGTGAAGGTGACGGCGATGATGAAAAAATCAAAGTAAACCTCGCCAGCGTCCCAGCTGATGTCAACAAAGTGGCCGTATGTGCCATTATCTATGAAGGTCAAGGCCGTAACCAAAACTTTGGTCAAGTTGGTGACGCTTACATCCGTGTTGTCAACGACAATGGCGACTCTGAAATCGCTCGCTATGACCTATCAGAAGACGGTAGCACTGAAACAGCAATGATCTTCGGTGAGCTGTACCGCCATAACGGCGATTGGAAATTCCGCGCCGTCGGTCAAGGCTTTAGCGGTGGTCTAGGCCCATTAGTAGCCTCATATGGCGTGAACGTATAAACACACGCTATATCGGCCTAAGCCTCACACCAGACAACGCACTGATGTTATAAACCAAAAACACATAAGGATCTGCAATCCATGTCAGCGATATTTAGCCTGATTGGCACCATTGAGCCCTTTCTACACTGTAATTTAAAAAAAGGCGATTCCATTTATTGCGAAGCCAATGCCATGGTTATGATGGAGTCCAATCTGGAGCTAAAAGGTAAATTGCAAGGCGGACTGATGCAGTCGTTGATGCGCCGCTTTGCCAATGACGAATCACTGTTTCAGCAGCAGATCGAAGCGGTTCATGGCGAAGGGGATTGTCTGCTTGCACCAACCTTAGATGGCGACATGCAAATCTTAGATGTTGGCGCGCAGCAATACACCTTAAGCGATGGCGCGTTCGTCGCCGCGATGCAAGGCGTGGATATTAACGCCCGAATCCAGCGTAACTTGGGTGGTGCGGTGTTTGGTGATACAGGCGGCTTTATGGTCATGCAGACCCAAGGCTCAGGACAAGTCGTGGTATCTGGCTTTGGCTCACTGTTTGAGATTGATGTAACGCCAGACAAAGATGTGATCATTGATAATGGTCATGTGGTGTGCTGGGATTCACAGCTTGACTATAAACTGTCCGTCTCAACCAGTAAGAAAAAAGGATTTATGGGCAATATCATCAACTCCGTCACCAGTGGCGAAGGCATGGTATTAAATTTTTCTGGTCGTGGCAAAGTCATCATTTGCTCGCGTAACCGTGAAAGCTACCAAGGTTGGCTACAAAGCATCTTGGGCACCAGCTCAGGTGGACGCGGCGGCAATGGCGGCTTTTTAGATCAGATTTTATAACCCCATCCGCCACTTTATGATAATAATAACGACTCACTAACAAGGATAATCGTATGGCAGTCAGCCTACAAAAAGGACAAAAAATATCGCTCAGCAAAGAAGCTGGTGGTACACTCACAAACGTCAAACTTGGCTTAGGCTGGGATGTAGCACAAGCAGCGGCTGGTAAACAAGGCGGCGGCTTTTTAGGTAAGCTATTCAGCGGCGGTGGTGGCGGCGACTCTATCGACTTGGATGCGTCATGTATCATGTTCGATGCCAACAAACAGGCAGTTGATGCGATCTGGTTTAGCCAGTTGAAGTCAAAAGATGGTAGCGTCGTGCATACGGGTGACAACCGTACAGGTGACGGCGATGGCGATGATGAAGTCATCAACGTCGATCTGTCGAGAGTTCCTGCCAATGTGGTCTCACTGGTATTTACCGTCAATAGCTTTACGGGTCAAACCTTTGAGAGTGTGGCAAATGCGTTTTGCCGCATCGTCAATGCCAGTAACAACAGCGAAGTGGCACGTTATAACTTGTCGGCACAAGGCGGACATACAGCAATGGTGATGGCGAAAGTCTATCGCCATAACAATGAATGGAAAATGCACGCTATTGGCGAAACCGCGTCAGGCCGTACTTTCCACGACTTGATGCCTGCTATCGCGCCGCATGCTTAATGGTTAAGTTACCTCTAGCCCTCTGTGGTTAATAGCAATCATCAAAAACAACTCAACGACTTTCGTTGAGTTGTTTTTTTGCTTGTTGTATCCTGAGTCATGTACCTCTGAATGCGAATAACGATGCCATTAAGACATATCGACAAAGGTCATTTTTTAAGACACTATGCCGTACAAAGTATCGTACACTGCAATCAGTGCGACACTGTAGGCGAGATTGATGATTATCACTATCGAACAGCAGACAATAGAGAGAGAGGCGGTGCCAAGTTCACTTGTCGACATTGCCAGCTGTCATTGACAAGAAACCAACAGCAACAGGATTGGGCTGGCCCTTGTCGCCTATTAAATCCCTGTTACTGCCGCTACTGTGGTACAGGTTTGCCTACCGTAGAAATCATGCTGTCTTCTAATCAACATACCCTACCTAGCAACGCTGTTAGACACTGTCCAACTTGTGATAAAACCAACAATATACTAATCGATAAAAACTATGTTTATCCATATTATGAGGCATCGTTAGGCATCGATCCTGATTTTGGTTTGCCCCTATTTTTACAAAAACCTTGCCGATTTGGCAAAATTTGGGTATTTAATCAGATACATTTGACTGAGCTACATACATATATTAATGCAGGGCTGAGAGAGCGCAGCGTAGCAGCAGGTAACGGAAGTATGATCTCAAGACTGCCCCATTGGATGAAGTCAGCCAAAAACCGCGAGATGATCAATAAAAAGCTGGCACAATTACAAGTGCAGCTCAATACCTACCAAAAAGAGCGCCTTACCAAAAGTTAGAAACCGTCAATGCGAGCACGGCTCATCGTACTCACCCTCAATAAAATCTAGCAGATCAGCCCCACGACAAATCGAAGCTGATCATTTGTTGTCACTATACAATCATTATTTGCTGCCGCGCTTCCAACTAAAGCCCCAGTTAAAGGCTTTGTCCATCTCTTGATGGCCTTTATAGTATTGGTTGATACGTTCGACGTTGATGCTGCCTTGTTGATTGACCAGACGTGCAATGGCACACATGGGC
This sequence comes from Psychrobacter sp. PSi21, assembly GCF_054960615.1. Classification (NCBI taxonomy): domain Bacteria; kingdom Pseudomonadati; phylum Pseudomonadota; class Gammaproteobacteria; order Moraxellales; family Moraxellaceae; genus Psychrobacter; species Psychrobacter sp. PSi21. The sequence continues at coordinate 106,772 of NZ_JBHNYR010000005.1, read as the reverse complement.
AAGTTGCCCGCTCCTTCGGTAAGACGCGTCTCAATCGGCGGCTGATCGGGCGCATGGATGGTCACCACGCCATCGGTCTGCGCCCAGTTGGGTGCGCCTTCATAGATAAAAGCAAAAATAAACACTTCTTGAATGTGCGCCCACTGCTGGCCGTTGATGTCCAGCCATTCGCCATCACTCACCTGCCCTGTTCTGTCATCGCCGCGCAAACAAACATACGGTGGCGACTGCAAACTGCCAAAGCGCTTACCTAAGGCTTGAATCAAGGTTTTTTCACCATTTTTTAGATGAATCATCGCACCTACGTCAAGGTCAATCCCGCTTGCTTGGTGCTGTTTAAACAAGTCTGACAACAATCCTTTTTTTGGTGCCTGTTTGCTGGTATCTGGCCGCTGGTTCCAGTTTAGGTTGACCGCAATCTTACCAAAGTCATCGCGTTTTTTGAGATTGATGCTCGATTGGTTTTTGGTCAAGGTGACTTTGCTGAGTCTGACGGCAGGTGTGGGTGCAGGTGCTGCACTGGGTATGGGCAGCGGTGTGGGTTTTTGCGTATTGACGCTGCTATTTGCAGTGGGATTGGGCGCAGGTGGCGGCGCCTCATCGGCGATCTCGACACCAAAATGCTCAGACAATGGTTTTAATCCGCCATTAAAGCCTTGGGCGATAAACCGGAACTTCCAGCTGCCTTGTCTGCGGTAGCATTCAGCCATGATGATGGCCTTTTCATGACGGTTAGCAGCACTCAGCGGACAGGTGAGCAACACTTGGCTGCCTTGTAAGACTTGAATATCCACATCGCCAATCTGCGCTAAAGTTTGGTTGCTTGAGAAAGCCAACGCGATTTTTTCAATCGTGGCAGGCTGCGCGGCCAAATTGATGTCAAAAAACCCGTCGCTGTCATGACCGCGACGGCTGACAGTGCCATCATCACTTTGGGTTTGACCATAAAAAATCATGTCGCCATCACCGCGCACCCGGCCTGTAGAGGTTAGGCGATAAGCGGCGCAGTCAATGGGGTTTTGACTGAGAATACGAATACTGATCTGATCTGTCGGTAGCGGGGCATTGGCACCAGCAATTAAGGTTTGGCTCATCATGAGTCCTTTATGAAGATAAATGGAAATAGGGTTAACCCTGTATACGGTCATCGTCGCACATTTTTGGCGCGATTAAAAATATGAAAGATAGGGTCTACTCGCACCATACTATTATGATTGTTATGCATAGTATAGTAGCATGACAGCAATCTTTGACGACGCTGCTGCTTGTGTGTGTTCTATCAACATCATTTCAGCATTTACTGGGCCAGTCGTTGCCCAAAATGGCCAAGATTGATCCTATTTTCAGCCGCCACATCACCTGTGGTGGTATATAATAACCAGCACCTATATCATTGATAGCCTTGAGAGACTTATGAACGATAGTTGCATTATGAATGACCGCACCACTGCCCCAATTGCTGCTTGGCTGGCCGAAGCACAGTCTAGCCAGCGTGATATGCTAGAGAGCTTACAAGCCCTTAAATCAGCCACTAATACGTCTATTGCGGTTATTGCCTCGCACCGATCTGAGCGCCCTGAGATATTTGAGTTTGCCGATCAAGTCTACTATGAGCCACAAGCCAGCCGCACCGATGACAACGAGACGACAACTACAGCAGCAAGTATAGAAACAATGCCTCGTTGGCAGTTTGTACTTGAGCATGCCCAAGCGAATAATGTGAAGGTACTGCTCACGGGGCGTAATGGCCGTGAATACGAAGCACAACGTCAGCTGTTCGAAGCGGCGGGGATTCGCCTGTTGACAGGGGCCACCAGTGTATCAGCGCTTGACATGATTGATGACAAGTTCAGCTTTATGCAGCACTGTCACACGCATGACATTCCAGTAGCAGACAGCTGGCGCTTTGATAATATTGATGAGCTAAACGCGCTGCTTGCCCAGCATGGCGACCAACCATTATGCGTCAAACCTGTTTCAGGTATTTTTGCTCAAGGCTTTTGGCGACTTGATACCGCAATGATTGATAGTGCGCGCACGCATTGGGACAGCTTTGAGCATTTGTATTTTACAGAAGACAAAAAAATCAGTACTGAGCAATTTATCAATGCTTATCAAAACAGCCAAATGGTACAGGAGCGTCCCATCCCAATGTTGCTCATGCCCTATCTGTCAGGCCGCGAATACTCCATCGATGTGGTCTGTGAACATGGAGAGGTACTGGCGGCGGTCACACGCTATAAAACGGGCAAAATCCAGCATCTTGGCTATGACGAGTCGGTCATGGCAGTGGTGATTCCATTGATTAAAGCCTTTGGCTGTGATGGTGTGGTCAGCGTACAGACCAAAGCCGATGATGATGGACAGCACCGTGTGCTCGAAATCAATAGCCGCCCAGCTGGCGGCATTGGCTATACTCGTCACAGCGGTCTTGACTTGACTCAAGTGGGCTTTGGTTACTGGCTCGGTCTGACTGATAAGCCGCAGCTTAGCGACAGTATTGCACAAATCACACCCTGTCAGGTGCGCTCTATCATGGTCAGTGTGAAGATATAGAGCACCAACAGGTTACTAATCGCTATCAATCTTGGTAAGAGCTAAACGTCCATAGAGAGACACGTAACGACTGATATGATAAGGGACAGCTTATGACCGCACAGACCATATTAACGCTGGGTGCCAATACCGTCATTCAAGCGCCCTGTACCGTTAGCTTTGCGGCATCACAACCATTGCGTTTTGGTGAGCAGCTCGGCTTGCTATGGCTGCCATTAGACGCAAATCGCCACGCGGCGTGTAGTCCTGCTTATTTGCATGACCCCAAGGCTTGGGCACAAATAGACAACCCCAATACGCCGTGTGAATGGCGACTGGACTTAGCTGCCCTATTTGAGCAGCAAGGGGTACACTTTTTGCAGCTTATTGCCTATGTGTATCATGACCCTACTCAGACGCTGCCTGCTATAGAGATGAGTGATATCCAGTTATCACTCAATCACACCGTACGTTATGATTTTGCTGTTAATGAACGGCATGCCAAAGCAGCGATTGTACTTGAGATATATCAGCGCGGTGGGCAGTTCAAATGCCGTGCGCTGGGTGAGATATCTACTCAAGGTTTAGCGCGTCTGGAGCAGCGGGTTCAGGTCGGTCTTGACACGCGTCCGCCGCACACACACGCGCGCATTCAGCAAGAACAACAGCAGCAGGAGCAGCAAACCCAGCGCCCGCCGCGGCAGGTACAAGCAGGTGAAACATGGACTGGCACTGCTTTTGCCATTGACCCTTATCATTTGCTGACCTGTCACCACGTTATTGAATCGGCAGCGCTGATTGGCATACGGCAGCAAGGACAACCTGACCGCGAGGCGCATGTGGTGCTGAGCGATATTGGCAGTGACTGTGCCTTGATTCGAGTCAGCACACCGCTGCCCAGTTATTTGCCACTGGCGCAACATGGCTTTGACATGCTGGGTGAGACCGTTACTACGTTAGGCTTTCCATTGTCCAGCTTAAGCCAACAACTACAGGTCACTCAAGGTTGTATATCAGGGTTGACTGGTCTTGGTGATGATATCCGCTATTTGCAGTTCACTGCACCCATTCAGCCTGGCTCTAGCGGCAGTCCACTCTTACTACCAACAGGCGGCGTTGTGGGTATGGTAACGGCGACTTATCAACATGAACAGGCACAAAATATGAACTATGCGGTGAAGTTTCAATTACTATCAGCGCTCTTGACCAGTGCAGGTATTAGCCTTATGACACCTGCCCATGAACAAGACAGTCCTGCACTAGCTGCCATATCACCCACGCCGCTGTCCACACCACAGCTGAGCAAACAAAGCCGAGGTGCGTTGTGGATGGTGGGCTGTCAGGGTTAAAGAAAGGTACTTTTTTTGTTGAAATACTCTTTGTTAAGAGAATAGAAAAATCTTATCATATATCAGCACAATGTTCTAAAAACCAGCATTATTAAAAAACTCATGATATTTCTCAAAAAATAATATTCATAACCTGTAACCAATATAATATTGAATTATTATATATATCAGAAAATCAATATAAATTTTACGAAAATATTTTCAATAAACCAGATTGAGTAAATATATATGATTTATATAATAATTATAGTCGCTGTTTTCTTTATCATAGGGCATCTATCAAACGATGATGATAGCGTGACTTCAGATAATGTTAAGCCCAAAAACTACTCTTATACAACAAGGATAGAAGACAAATATCTATATTTAAAAATAGATACCATTCCTCAAGATATAGAAATTATCATTCTTGAAATCCTATATCAGGGTCAATATGTAAAAAGCTATCATGATCTTTTTAACGATGATCAAGGCAATTTTGTAATGGGATCTCGTAATCATAACGGTCTTTATTTTATCACTGTACCAATAAACGCTTTGATCCTACCTAGAAATAAGGATATTTCCGTAAATTTTGAGGTCTCCTTACTAAAAAATGGCACTATATTTGATAAATTAAAATCTGAAGAAGAGATTAAAATAGACTCCAGACCTTTTTTGATGATGGAATGGTTTATGCCTACGCTTGAAGTTCTCGCTTATTTTTCTATTAAAAAAGGAGATACAGAAGCATCCAAATCTTGGTCTAAGGAAAACATCCAAGTCATTAAAAAAGTATTTTCTAAATATATAGAAAATGATAAGGAAGAACAGGATTTTCTAAGAGATAATATGAAAATGTTATCCAAAAGGCCAATAGTGCTAAAAGAGTGCGTGACAGATTTCAATAACAGAGAAAACACAATCGATGATAAAAACATTATTTTTTATGCATCAGCTCGAATCATCCTGAACAATCTGGAATCAGGTAAATGGTCAACCATCGAAAGTGGTTTGGCAGAGATTAAAAATCTTAGCAAGTTGATGGGAATAAGCAATGACGTGCAACAAGATGTTTATTCTGTATTTGAAAATTTTAACAATCAACAGGAATCGACAAAAGATTCTGACACTCTAAAAGCATTGAGCATCCTAGGTCTATCAGAAGGTGCAACGGTTGATGAGATGCGCCGTGCCTATAGATTAAAAATGAAGGACTTCCATCCTGATAAATATACCAGCTTACCTGATGCTGTCAGGCTGGTGCTTGAAGAAAAAGCCCAAGAATTAAATTTAGCAAAAGAAATACTAGGCTTTTAAAGCCATATAATATGAAACCCTTTTTATGATTATAAATGATGCCTCTATGAAACAAAATTACGCTATTAAATTACCTCGCGGTACGCTGGATCTCACTTATCGGATAAATGAGGCTACCAGCACCAACCAACATCGTCAGTGCGAAAACCATCAGCCCTACCAGCTTGAAGATTTATTGGATTTCGCGCAGCGCATCAATCCTAAGCGCGCTTTTTTGTTTGTGTCCAAAGTACTGGGACGTCATATCCCTGTCGCGCCGCGTACCATGCGGCAGGCATTTACGGATTTGGCAAGCTTTATTCCTGATAATCTGCCTGAGCCAATTTTGGTTATCGGTATGGCAGAAACAGCAGTGGGTTTGTCTGCGGGCGTACACCAAGCCTTACAAACGCGCTATCCCAATGCGCTACTGCTCAACTCCACACGTCATGCGCAGCACAGTGCGCAAGACACTGAGCGTTTGCTGGCGACTTTTAGTGAAGATCACAGCCACGCCAGCAGTCATTTGATTTATAAAAGTCAGGATGCCAAAACACAGGCGCAAGTACTGACCAGCAAAACGTTAATCATGGTCGATGATGAAGCGTCAACGGGCAACACTTGCATCAATGTGGTCACTGCCCTGCGCGCTGCAGGTTTGACCCAGCTTGAAGCAGTACATCTGACCACATTGGTCGATTGGTCGATTGGTCAAACCAATGATGAGCTAGCAGGCGCACAAGATAGCATGGCAGCACGTTTGCCTGATATTGATTTTTATCGTCATCACTTGCTCTCGGGTGCGTGGCAATGGACGGATGCACCAAACCCTGAACCGATCCACATGCCTGCCGTTGACACCACTGAAGCAGGCAGCCAGCCAATTGCACCCACAGGCAACTGGGGACGCGCACCGACTTTGGACAGTACCTCTGGTTTTGCAGCGTATTTGGCACAATTTCAAAAATGCCTTGCCGCTTATCAGCATCAGAATACGTTTGATGATGTGATTTTGCCGCAAAAAATATTGGTACTGGGCAGTAATGAGTTTGTGTGGCTGCCGTTCTTATTGGCAGAATGGCTACAGCGACATACCGAGCATCAAGCACCTAAAAACAACTGTGCTAACACCGACTCTATGGTCAAATTTAGCGCCATTACTCGCTCACCGATTGCCACTGGCGGCGCGATCACTGCGATGCTGAGCTTTAGTGATAATTACGGGCTGGGGATGACCAACTTTGTCTACAACGTCGAGCCTGAGGCATGGGATTTGATTGTTTTGTGTGTGGAAACGCCAACTGACAGCGTGGATGCGATGTGGACAGGTTTGGATAATGTGGTGGTAATCAGTCCTACTGAGCAATAGGTCCGTAATCGCAAATAATATATCAATAAAACACCATGCATTGCCCTATTTGATCGACTTTATATTGAATATTGATGGATACTTTTATGACCTCATCTATGACTACGACTTTTTTCAAGCAAAGCCCTGATATCGTCAGGCCCTATACGCTAATGGATCTAGACGATACCCTATTTCAAACCCAGCGCAAGATTGATGCTTGGCAGGTGCCGACAGCCGAGCCAGAGCATCTGGTATGTGCGACAGTCAACAAGCAAGGCGAACCACTCAGTTTTATGAGTCAGCGCCAAGCGAGCTTTTTTAACTGGCTGCTTGCCAGTACCGAGCTGATCGTCGTCACCGCACGCGATACTGCGGAAATAAAGCGCGTGAAGCTGCCTTTTGACAGTTGGCAAGTGCTCACACATGGCGCAGTGATTGTTCGCCCTGACGGCAGCCTACTGAGCGAGTGGCAGCAGCATAGCCAGTCGCAGCTGATACCGCTACAAGACAAAATGCACCTGCTTACTGAGCGCTTAAAACAATACAGCGATCAGCTTGGCGATGGCAATCAGAACTTGGTATTGACACCGCATAGCGATACCTTTGATGGTAGTAGCTTGACAATTTATGTGGCCGTCAAACATGCCAACAAAGACCATCAAGCCTTGGCTGATTTGGCGCAGCAGTTGCCGACGCTTATCCCTGATTTTGCGGCAGATTTTTATGTGCATGTAAACGCCAATAATTTGGCAATCTTGCCCCATGCCATTCACAAGCAGCATGCGGTACAGTTTTTATTGACGCAGTGTCTAGACAGTGCACGCCCCAGCTTTGGCTTTGGTGACAGTTTGGCCGATTTGCCCTTTTTGCAGCAGCTGGATTGGTACGGTATGCCCAGTCGCGGACAGCTTCATTCTCAATTACAAACATGGCAGTTATCATGAGTACATCTATTCGTAGCCCTCACGCAGCAGTGACGCATCCACGCCACGATACCAACCCTGATATGCTGGATATCAGCCGTTACGGCTCTGGCAGCTATCCGCCCAGTGATGTGACTGTACTGCTCGATATTGTGGCTAAAGATGCAGTCGCTGACGTGCCAGTGACCCAAAAAGAGGCACTGATCCAAAGTGGACAGCGGCATTATTCTGACATGCTGACCTTGGAGCACGCACCAACCGACATGCACGAAATGCTGTACGAACAAGCGCTTGACGAAGGCGCTGATCGCATGGCAACCGATATTGCTAACTTGGCATACGCATTGCATCAGCAGTTTCAGAAAAACGTTACCAAAGACAAACCGCTCGTACTGGTCAGTTTGGTGCGCGCAGGCTTGCCAGTTGGGGTGCTGCTACAGCGCGCACTGGCAGATAGTGATCAGGGCTATGCATTACCCAGTCGGCACTATGGCATGAGCATTATCCGAGATCGCGGCCTCGATACCCGCGCACTGGCGCTGCTACTGTCCACTTACCCTGACAGTCCGATTGTGTTTGTTGATGGCTGGACGGGTAAAGGCGCAATTTATCAAGAGCTGGCACGCAGTCTTGAGCCATTTAGCCAGCAGTCGCATCTGCATTTTGGCAATATTTTTCATCAAGGTACAGGCGTGATACCGTTGTTGACGCTGGCAGATCCTGCTGGGGTAGCTTGGCTGTCAGCCAGTGGTGAAGACTGGCTGATTCCCTCAGGACTACTGAACAGCACAGTATCTGGTTTGATTTCGCGCAGTTTATATACCGAGCCGCAAATAGGTCTCCACCGTAGCGTATTTTATGATAACTTGGCCGCTGCCGATCGCAGTCTGGCCTTTATCACACATATTGATGAGAGGCGCAAGCAGCTGATGGTCACACCTCAACTGCTGTCAACCCATCAGATGCCGCGCTATCACACCGCTGCGCTGATCGATGATGTGGCACAGCAATATGCCATCACCAATCGCAACCGCATTAAGCCGACCATTGCTGAAGCCACACGTGCCATATTGCGCCGTGACCCTGAGCAAGTGCTGCTGGCGTCGCCTGATCATCCTGATACTGCGTTACTACGGCACTTATGCGCGCAGCGTGATATTACGGTGACGATATTAGGCGATCAGATACTGCCCTATCAGGCCATTACCTTAATCAAACAGCGTAGCACTGAGTAACGTCGCAAATAACGTTACTTAACTTGTTTATTTGTTCCATTCATCGACCATTACATGTGACCTTATTCTATGCCAGATACTTTATTTAGCTTTCAAAATCACACGCAATCTTACGCCCACCAAATCACTGAGCGTCACGCGATGGTCAAGCCGCATACCCATCATCCTTATCAGCTGGGAGCGAGCTTGTACATGCCAGCAACGCGAAAAGACATCTGGCAAGTGATTAAGCGCGACAAGCTACCGACGATCAATAGCATTATTATCTGCCTAGAAGATGCGGTCAGCCACGCAGATGTGGAAATGGCGCTCACACAACTCCAAACCCTACTCCATACCTGGGCAACGCACCTCGACAGTATCAATGAGCCATCAGATGCTACCAACGACACAAAACACCAACCGCAGCAGCCCACGCGGCCGCTGGTATTTGTACGTCCGCGTAGCCCAATGATGCTACAGCAATTGGCAGCGTTTGAGCATATTGACCTATTAGATGGCTTTGTATTACCCAAAGTCGATATGTATAGCCTGTCTAACTGGCGAATGGCGTGCCAGAACTTAAGCGCCGAACAGCTACTGATGCCAACGCTTGAAACCGCCGCCTTGTTTGATCAACATCATAACCAAGAATTAGCCATTGCCTTTAAAGAGGCCTTTGTCCAGCCTATCTTTGCTCTGCGTATCGGCGGCAATGACTTGTTTTCGGCGCTGCGCCTACGCCGTCCAAAAAATAACATTGTTTATGACACCCCTATTGGTACGCTCGCCTACCAGTTGCTTAGCTGTTTTGTACCACATGGCTTTTATTTGACCGCGCCTGTCTTTGAGTATTTAGACAGTCCAACCCTATTTATGCAAGAGTTGACTCGTGATGTCGGCTTAGGTTTGGTAGGAAAAACCGTCATTCATCCAAGCCAAATCGCATTGGTACAACAAGCCTACTGCGTGCCAACGAGTGTGCTGGATGAAGCAGAAGCCATCTTGCACGCTGAGGCCAAAGCAGTTTTCAAATACAACGACACCATGCTAGAGCCTGCCACGCACCGCGCATGGGCAACTGAGGTGGTCAACCGTGCTCAAGTGTTCGGAACCATTGATGACAGCACTGCCGACCTACAATCCTTGTTATAAAAAATACTGGTGAACGCCGCATCGACCACATGCACAAAAAAACCGCTATCACATACGATAGCGGTTTTTTTTGGATTGTACGGTGGTGATTATAGGCAAGTGATCAAAAACTGACTAATCGCCGTATTGATCTTTTCAGGCGTTTCTATCGTTGCCGTATGTCCTGCACCTTTTAAAACTAAAAGCTTTGATCCTGAGATGGCAAAATGCATACGCTCCGCTTTGGGATAAGGTGTTGCCACATCTTGGTCACCAACAATAACCAATGTCGGCGCGGTAATCTTGCTGATTTTTTCATACACGCCTTCACGCTCTATCACGCCGAGCGCCGCACGCGTTGTACCCAATTTGTGATTGGCTTGGAGCTGCTCAAGCCAAGCTTTGCACTCATCCTTGCGCCCTTTGTCGGTCAAAAATTGCTCACCAAACATAATGGGCAACACCTTTTTACTGACTCGCTTCATACCAAGCCAGCGAATGGCATTCACCAGCTTCATATATTTAGGCGCATTATCGACATCTTCAGGATCGGCTGAAGTGGCAATCAATACCAACGACAATATACGATCAGGGTGGCGAATGGCCAGTCGCTGTGCGACAAACCCACCCATCGATAGTCCGACAAAGTGATACTGCTCGATACCAAGCGCCTCAAGCAGCGCCTCAGTATCGTTGGTTAAACTGTCCATATCATAGCCAGTTTTGGTAATCTGTGACTGACCTTGACCACGAAAATCAAAGGTAATACAGCGATAATGCGCGCTAAAATGAGCCACCTGCTCATCATATATGCGCGCACTCCACAGCAGTCCATGCGCGAACACCATCACTGGCTTGTGCTGATCATAAGGATCACTGTCCTCATAATGAATATTGGCACCATTGATTTGCATAAACGGCATAATCACATCCTTGCTGGCTAAAATAAATTGGGCACACTCCCGTACCAGAAGTGCTATTAGAAACACCATCCAGCATAAATGACAGTCATGATATTTTGTAGCCTCGTTTGGCAGCGTCTATGTAACCAATAGTGTCAGCACATCATCAATCGGTAGCTGCTGCGCCCACAAAATCCGCTTTTATAATAGGTGCAAACTGCTATAGTAATCAGCATTGCGTTATTGGTTATCACCAATTTGTCTCAATATCTCCTATACAGGCGCACAAATAACCGTTTGAAACCATCATTGAATATAAGGAAGTATCAAATGTCACAGCCTATCGTCGATTATCAAGTCGAAAACCATATTGCCACCATCACCTTTAATGACCCAAAAAGTCTTAATGCCTTTGGTACACCTTTAAAAAATAATGTCATGACAGCGCTAGACAAGGCAGCAGCCGATGATCAGGTGCGGGTGATTATTTTGCAAGGGGCTGGTGGCAACTTCTCAAGCGGCGGCGATATCAAAGAGATGCTGTCTGAGGGGCTGAATAAAGATATTGTCTCGAACAAACTAAGAGGAATGGTACAAGGCGCAGGCGAAATCAGCCTAAAGCTACGCGATATTCATAAGCCCATCATTGCCAAACTAGCAGGCGCGGTGGCAGGCGCTGGCATGAACTTGGCGCTGACCTGTGATTTTCGTATTGCGGCAGATAACGCCAAATTTGTGCAAGCCTTTGTCAATATTGGTTTAGTGCCTGACGCTGGCGGTATTTATTTATTGAATGAGCTGGTAGGTGCTGCCAAAGCAACTGAGCTTGTGATGCTGGGAGACAAACTCACCGCAGACGATATGGCGCGCTTAAATCTGGTGAATAACGTGGTAAGTGCTGACGAGCTAGACGCCACCGTACAGGCATTGGCGCTGCGTTTGAGCCAACTGCCAGGCAAGGCCTTGGCGGCAATGAAAGAGAGCTTGAATGTGCATGCTTTTGCAGGTTTAAGCGACGCGCTAGATATGGAAGTGGCGCAGCAAACCGTAATGGCAAAAACCGATGATTTTATCGAAGGGGTTAGCGCTTTTGTAGAAAAGCGAAAGCCTGTTTATCAAGGTAAATAATTCACACCTACCTGAAATAAGGCATGATCAAGAAGGCTGTCCCTATCAGACAGCCTTTTTTAGTGCCTATGTATGATTTGTATGATTCTTTTTAATTAAGGGACAAATACTTATCGAGAGGCAGATGCCGACTTATAGTGATAAGGCAAAGCGAATATCCTGTCGAAAACTAATGTAAAGGTAAACGTATAGACTAAGAAAAATAGCAGTAACGCGACCTCCATCATAAACGCTTTTATCAAACCAACATCGTACCACACCATATAGAGTGGCACGCAGATCAACACCAGTCCGCCCTCAAAACCAAAAGCATGCATGCTGCGTATCCACAGCGTACGCTGGGCGATGCGCCTACGGTGTTCCCACGCTTCAAAAGCGGTGTTATATATAAAGTTCCAAATCACGGCTGCCATTGACATCATAACCGCAATCGGGAGAGATTCTGACGCATCGCTATGACTGAGCTTCATCAATATAACGGTAGATAAAATAATAGCAACGATTTCAAAGACGGTCACATAGACAATACGACGTTTCACTGGGGATAAGATAATCAACCAAGACTCCAAAGCACCTGTATTCAAAAAAAGTGCCTATCAAAGTATCGGTCCGTCCCGAGTTAGAAAGTAGAAAAAAGAGGTGAAGTGCAGAGCCACGGTTTCCGCCTGCCCTTACATTATACATAATATAATAAGAGAAACCAGCTGACACGCTTATCACTTAAAGCAAAATAAAATTTTTATTTTGCTGGTGGACCCCATCGATTGGCTTCAGGCTTGGTATCGATTACAAGAAATACGATCAATACAATACCTATTAGTGGAATAAGTGATATCAAAATCCACCATCCTGAGCGACCCGTATCGTGTAATCTGCGAGCAGTAACAGCAAGGCTAGGCAAAAACAGACCTAGCGCTACGATCGCATAAAAAAGCCCTGTTTCTGAGCTAAAAATGATGCTATCTACGATCATCGCAAGAATTGTCACACCCATTTGTACTAAGAAAAAATACCAAAACTCTTTACGGCGGGCCCGACCAGAGAAGTTAACATAGTTTTTCAGGCCTTTTTTAAACCAATCAATAATGCCGTAGTCTTCTTCAGCATTATAACTGCTTGAGGTCATATTTTTTGGTATTGGTGGTGGTGTCACGTTATTCGGCATATTTTATGTTCCATAGATATGGCTGCTAATAATGTCTAGCAGTAGCAGGAGTCATTCAGAGTTTTCGATTCATGAATATAGATTATAACATTCAATAAAAGTTTACAGATAATTATTCATACTTTTTTATTTGATCATTAAAAAACCCCGCATCATCACGATACGGGGTTTTGTTTATTTAAAAATGTTTAACTTAAGCGTCAACCAAGATTAGCTCAACTGAGCAACATTAATCTTGTCTGCTTCTTCGGTGTACTCTTCCATACGATCGAAGTTCATGTATTGATACACTTCATCGCCCATGCTGTTGAGCATGCCAGCGTATTGCTGATACTCATCGTTAGTCGGCAATTTACCAAGTACCGCAGCAACGGCAGCAAGCTCTGCAGACGCTAGGTATACGTTTGCGCCTTGACCGAGGCGGTTCGGGAAGTTACGCGTCGAGGTTGATACCGCCGTCGATTTCGGTGCGATACGCGCTTGGTTACCCATACAGAGTGAGCAGCCTGGCATTTCCGTACGAGCGCCGGCTTGTGCATAGATGTTGTAGTAACCTTCTTCCATCAACTGGCGTGCATCCATCTTAGTCGGTGGTGCAATCCATAGACGAGTCTTGAGGCTACCTGCTGGTACGTCTTGCAAGAGTTTACCAGCGGCGCGGAAGTGACCAATGTTGGTCATACATGAGCCGATGAATACTTCGTCAATGGTATCACCAGCGACGTCTGCCAAGGTTTTGGCATCATCTGGATCATTCGGGCAGCAAAGGATTGGCTCTTTGATCTCGCTCATATCGATAGTGATGTCGATAGCGTATTCAGCATCGTCGTCCGCACGCATGAGGCTTGGGTTCGCGAGCCACTCTTGCATGGCTTCGATACGGCGGCTAATAGTACGCGCGTCGCCATAACCTTCACTGATCATCCACTTGAGCAGCGTGATATTTGAATTTAGGTATTCCGTTACTGAGTCTTCAGACAAGGTAATGGTACAACCAGCAGCACTACGCTCAGCTGAGGCATCAGATAACTCGAACGCTTGCTCAGCGGTCAAGTCTTCTAGTCCTTCGATCTCAAGGATACGGCCGTTAAACTCGTTGATTTTGCCTTTCTTATCAACGGTCAAATACCCTTCTTTGATTGCTTGATAAGGAATGGCATGTACAAGGTCACGTAAGGTGATACCCGCTTGACGCTCACCAACGAAACGAACACGGACAGATTCAGGCATATCGAGTGGCATCACACCAGTCGCAGCAGCGAACGCCACCAGACCAGAACCCGCTGGGAACGAGATGCCCATTGGGAAACGGGTATGCGAATCACCACCAGTACCAACAGTATCAGGCAGTAGCATACGGTTAAGCCATGAGTGGATGATACCATCACCTGGACGTAGGCTCACACCGCCACGGTTCATGATAAAGTCAGGTAGCGTGTGCTGCGTCTCAACGTCAACTGGCTTTGGATAAGCGGCTGTGTGACAGAATGACTGCATCACTAGGTCTGCTTGGAAACCCAAACATGCCAAGTCTTTTAGCTCATCACGTGTCATTGGGCCAGTCGTATCTTGAGAGCCGACAGTGGTCATCTTAGGCTCACAGTACATGCCAGCACGCACGCCTTCTAGGCCACATGCTTTACCGACCATTTTCTGGGCAAGCGTAAAGCCTTTACCCGTATCGGCTGGCTCTTCTGGCTTGGCAAAGATGTCTGAATGACCAAGACCCATATACTCACGCGCACGATTGGTCAAGCCGCGACCAACGATCAATGGAATACGGCCACCAGCACGTACTTCATCAAGCAATGTTGGTGAGCTGAGCTCAAACGTTGACAGCACTTCATCAGAGTCATGCTTGGTGATTTTGCCATCGTGCGGATAGATATCAAACACATCGCCCATATTGAGGTTATCAACCGCAACTTTTTCGATTGGCAATGCGCCAGAATCCTCCATGGTGTTAAAGAAGATCGGTGCGATATTGTTACCGAGTACCAGACCGCCGCCGCGCTTGTTGGGCACGTTCGGGATGTCTTCACCCATGAGCCACAATACTGAGTTGGTAGCAGACTTACGGCTAGAACCGGTACCGACCACGTCACCCACATAGGCAAGCGGATGACCTTTTTCTTTAAGTTCTTCGATTTGCTTCATTGGGCCAACAACGCCCTCTTCGTCAGCAGTGATGCCGTCGCGAGAGTTTTTGTGCATGGCAAGTGAATGCAGTGGGATATCAGGACGGCTCCATGCGTCTTGCGCAGGTGACAAGTCATCGGTGTTGGTTTCGCCGGTGACTTTAAACGTCGTGTAAGTGGTTTTCTTTGGCACTTCAGCGCGGTTTAAGAACCATTCGGCATCCGCCCAAGACTGAATCACTTCTTTGGCGATATCATTGCCCGCTTCGGCTTTTTCTGTCACGTCATTGAATGCGTCAAATACCAATAGCGTTTTCTTTAGTGCTTCAGCAGCATCTTGTGCCACGTCGCTATCATCGAGTGCCGCTACTAATGGCTGCACGTTGTAGCCGCCCTGCATCGTACCTAGGATTTCGACCGCTTTTTGCTTGCTGATCAGTGGTGATGTTGCCTCACCTTTTAAAATGGCTGCCAAAAATGCCGCTTTGACGTAAGCTGCTTGGTCAACACCAGCAGGAATACGGTTTTCTAGCAAATTCATCAAAAAGTCTTCTTCACCCGCTGGCGGATTCTTAAGTAGCTCAACAAGCTCGGCAACTTGTTTTTCGTTCAATGGTAGGGGAACCGTTCCTTGCTCCGCACGTTCTGCGACATGCTTGCGATAAGCTTCTAACACGATAGTCATCCTCTATTTTTTGGGTGATCAGCACGTCGCGTGGGTAGCCAAATCACTGCCTACATTGACGTGCTGTATTGATTACATACCGCCACAATATAGCTTAAAACAGCCAAAATGTTAATGACCAAAGATCAAACAGGCGCACATAGCCAACATTTAGTAGAAAAATGAATAGTATTTTTTACTCCCTATGCGTAGCACTAAGCGCGTGTAAAAAACCTTAAAAACCTGTCCTCGATCACATTGTCCTACTTGACTAATCACACTGATTTATTTGATAAGTACAAGCCTTATATACCATCCATATCACGGCCGATATGATACGCACTTGCGGCAATGGATGGGTGAAACCTAAGAGAAGATTTGCTATAATTGGTTGCTATCATCTCGCTGTTCACTGTCATTGAATAACAAACAAAACCCTTATCTTATAAAGGCTTAGGATTATAAGGGGTTAGGATAAGCTTATGAGCTCATTAGCTGTACAAACACACGTTCCTGCAACCAAACCCAAACCGAAAAAAGCGGTTCAAGGTGAAAAGCTGCGCGGCTACGACAAGGTTGCCCGTATTCCCATTAAAGTAATCCCCACAGTTGAGGCCAAAAAAAAGCCCGATTGGATTCGCGTAAAAATGTCCTCACCTGCTGAAGTTGCGCGTATCAAAGCCACCCTGCGTGAGCAAAAGCTCTATACTGTTTGTGAAGAAGCGGCCTGCCCCAACTTGCCGCAGTGCTTTGCAGATGGTACAGCGACCTTTATGATTATGGGTGACATCTGTACGCGCCGCTGCCCGTTTTGTGATGTGGCACATGGTCGTCCTAACAAGCTTGACGCTGATGAACCGCGCCATACCGCTGAGACTATCTTAGGCTTACAACTAAAGTATGCGGTCATTACCTCAGTGGATCGTGATGATTTAAAAGACGGCGGCGCCGGTCACTTTGTTGAAGTCATCAATGAGTCTAAAGCCCTCAGTCCCAACTGTCTCATCGAAATTCTGGTACCAGATTTTCGTGGCCGTATGGAGATGGCGCTTGATCTATTGACCGAAACGCCACCTGATGTCTTTAACCACAATATCGAAACCGTGCCACGCTTATACAAAGCGTTCCGTCCTGGTTCTGATTATCAACACTCGCTCGATTTGCTCAAGCGTTATAAAGCGCGTCGTCCAGATATCGCCACCAAATGCGGCTTTATGGTTGGCCTTGGCGAGACCGAAGAAGAGGTCTACGCCCTACTCGATGACTTAAAAGCGCATGATGTCGACATGATTACCATCGGTCAGTACTTACAGCCCAGCAAAAACCATGCGCCTGTCGACCGCTACGTGCATCCAGACGAGTTCCAGCGCTATATGGACTATGGCAAAAAGATTGGCTTCTTTAGCATTTGGGCAGGCCCAATGGTACGCTCAAGCTACTTTGCTGACCGTCAATACTATGGCGAAGACTGCCCCGCGCCTGTACGCAGCAAAAAAGCCTTGGAAGCGGAAGGCAAATTGGGCTGCTAATACGCCGCTCACACAAAGTAGATCAGTATGCAAAAGGGGAATGGTTATAAGTGACCATTCCCCTTTTTTTCACTGCCTTTGCTTAACGACAGTCAACACTCAATAAAAAGTTACATCATGACAAACGCGCTCGATTGAACGGGCTTTTCTTGCTTGCTGTGGCTGCGTCTTTTGATGCTACGAAAACTATCTTTAAATCTCGCTATATCTTATTTATAACAGGTCTTGAATACCTTTACGCACACTCAATCAGCACAAAGCCAACCTCTATTTAAATTTCATACAAAGTTATAAATGTCAGTGACCAATAAAGCGGGCGTGTTATAGTCATCTAAGCAAAAAGGTTGCCCGATTTTTTATTCCTTATTTGGAGTCTATTATGCCTACCTCTGCCCATAAAGATAAAGATAAAGATAAAGATAAAGCTACCACGCCCTCATCTGACACGGTTTGTGCTGAGATTGCCATTATTGGCGGTAGCGGTTTGTATCAAATGCCAGACTTGAGCAATAAGCGGCAAGTGACCATCGCAACCCCTTACGGTGACCCCTCTGACCACATCGTGTTGGGTGAGCTTGGCGGTGTGACGGTTGCCTTTTTGACCCGTCACGGTCAAGGGCACAGACTGACCCCATCTGAAGTGCCTTATCGCGCTAATATCTATGCGCTCAAAACACTGGGCGTACGTTACATATTGTCAGTATCGGCGGTTGGGTCGTTGCAAGAAAGACTCAAACCTTTAGATATGGTCGTGCCAGATCAAATGATAGATATGACCAAGCATCGCGTCAGTACGTTTTTTGGTGAAAGGGCGGTTGCGCACGTAGCGATGGCCGATCCACTATGTCCTGCCCTTGCCACTATTTTGACAAGGGCTTATGACAATGCAGATATCGCTGAGGGCACCTGTCACCCAGCAGCAACCTATATCTGTATCGAGGGGCCGCAGTTCTCTACTCGTGCTGAGTCGCATTGGTATCGTCAAATGCAAGCGGATATCATTGGCATGACCAATATGCCAGAAGCCAAATTGGCACGCGAAGCCAGTATGGCGTATGCCACTCTTGCCTTGGTGACCGACTTTGATTGTTGGCACCCGACCGAAGAGTCCGTCAGTGCCGACTATGCCATACAAAATCTAATGAAAAATGCCGAAAATGCCCAAAAAGTCATTAAAGAAGCGGTCGCACTAATCGCCGCTGAATCACCTGAGTCAATCGCTCATAGTGCGCTGGCACAAGCCTTAATCACACCTGTTGAGAAGCTGGATGCACTCACCAAAACCAGACTGGCGGCGCTGTTGCCTTAATGACATACATGAGTAACATACCTCAGTAACATACATCGAAACACCGTATGCCGATAACTGGGTATGATACCGTCACTGTTTAGCACTCAAGGCCATGAAAGGCCATGATATGAGTGATGGCCTTTTTATCCTCAGTAATTTGCGTCAGCAGCAGTTGCCGGCAAGATCAGCATTCATACCCAACTTAATTCCAAAAGGCATGGCTTCACCGCACCCTGCAAAAATACCATAGTGGCGACTGTCATCACCAATAAAGTCAAAATGCGGTGCAAAGCGAGATTCTTGTAGCATCCGAAACGTATTACCGCAGACAGGGAATACTCGCCCCGCCTCAATCGCATGATGCTTGTCTAAATCAAATCGATGCGGAGATTGCTCGATAGACCCTTTGTATATCACGGCTTGCCCATGATCTTCACAGGCATCCTCTAATGCGGCAATCTTAAACAAGCGATAAGTGGCTGAGAAAAACTGTATGTCACCGATTTTGGCAGCCAGTACAGGATCGGTAATCTCAAGCGGGCGATCCTCCACCAGACGTGGATCTAAAAACCCTGCGTTTCTTGATAAACGGATAAAATCTTTCCAGTACAACGCGCCACTCAAACACTCACCATATAACACTGGATCATCGATCAGATGCTGCGGGATACGCCGATCAGCATAAACGTCAGAAAAATAAAATTCACCGCCCGGTTTGAGCAAGCGCTGCACGCTCGCCATCACAGCAGCCTTATCCGGTGATAAATTGATGACGCAGTTTGAGACGATAATATCGAAGCTACCATCAGCCAGATCCAGCTCATCTAACTTTTCGATATAACCATGTAAAAACGTCACATTATCATAGCCAAACTGCTCGATATGATAGGCTTGATGCTGCTTTGCAACGGCCAGTTGCTCCTCGGTCATATCCACACCAACCACATGACCGCTCTCACCGACCAATTGCGCAAGTGCATAGACATCGCGACCTGAGCCACTGCCTAAGTCTAGAATTCGGCAACCTTCAAGTAATGCAGGACAAACCAGCCCACAGCCGTAATAGCGGCTCATGACTTCATCGTGAATGTTTGCCAGCAGCGGCTTGAGCCATTCAGGCATATTACTGATATCGCAACACGCCGAGGTTTTTAGATCATCGGTTCCTTGCAGCTCTTTGCCATAATAATTTTGCACAACGTCATGCATAACCATATCCTTGTTTATAGTAATATCTATTTAGAGCGTGTCATCAATTAGCCCATCAAATCATTTAGCGGTCTTAAAATGACACGCCCTAAAACGTAAATGAATAACGGTAAAAATTATATTTAATTTTTAGATTTTTTTGAGTGTATTGCGCCAATCTGACGGTAAATGTACTAAATCATCAGGCTCGTCAATGTCATGTAGCGCTGGCAACAACGCCAGTGTCCAACCTAATGCCGCGATACGCTGCTTGGTCACATCAGCGACGCTCGCCGTACTCCAGATAATATCTGAAAAAAGGCTAGCATCAACTTGCTTAAAGCCCAGTAACACATAGCCCCCATCGGTTGCAGGAATCATCACCGCATCATGTTGGTCTAGCTGCTGTACTGCTGACTGTATACGCTCTGCGGTTAGGCTAGGACAGTCTGTCCCAATTAGGACAACTTTTTCATATTTTTCTAATGCGTTCTGACTGGCAGTGCGTAAGCGCGCGCCCAAATCACCCTCTGCCTGAGCAGACCATTGCAAAGATTTGAGTAAATCAAGCGCTTGCCAGCAGGGGTCTTCTGGTGCGGGATTCACGCATAGCTCAACAGCAAAATCGGTGGCGACTGCCTGATCAACACTATGTAATAACAATTGCCGTGCCATATTTGCAGCACCCTCGACGCCCAGCGCGGGCTGCAGACGAGTCTTTGCCATATTGGGTGCTGGATATTTAGCAAATAAAATGACGCAGGTAGGTTGCGCGCTTATATGCGGCTCAGCTTTTACTTTAGCAGTTGAATGCATTAGGGCGTGTCTCTGTCTTATTATGGTTTATTGAAATTTGCCTACATATCCAGTCTTTATTATTTACGATTTATAATAGCGCTGCTTTAAGCGGTCAGGCGATACCCCGCGCCAATAGTCAAAGCGCAAATACCACATCAAAAAAATCGTACGACAATGACCATGTTGCTGCCAGCGCCGCGCTGACGTCATCACTTTGCTTTGTAAACAGGCAGGCCTGCTGATAGGTTTTAGGCGCTTACATAGCTCGACATCTTCCATTAGTGGCTGATCAGGATAGCCACCCAATCGTTCAAATAGAAATTTTTTGATAAAAATGGCTTGATCACCCGTTGCAATACGTACCAACCGTGAGCGCTTGTTGATCATCATACCAACAACTTTTAACAATGGATGAGGACTGTCCAAGCGCACATCAAAACGTCCCCAATCATACGTCATCATTGCACGTTGAATGTCATCTGTCGCATCAGTCGGCAACTGGGTATCGGCATGTAAAAACAGCAGCACATCGCCAGTTGCTCGCTTAGCGCCAGCATTCATCTGCCGAGCGCGTCCAGCAGTGGACTCGATCAAATGCCAGTCAATCGATGACTGTCTCGTTTTTGACCACGCTTTTAGCAAATTATGCACGGCGGTCATCGAGCCATCCGTTGACCCGCCATCAACCACTATCACTTGCTGCGGCGCTGGGCTGAGCGTATGGATATGCGCAATAAGGTGTGGCAAATTACCCACTTCATTTAACAGTGGAATGATGATTGAAACCGTACGCGGCGGTAGCGGTGCAGCAGATCGAGTTGGCGCGCAGGCACTCGCGCGGCTTTTTCTTACTGCCGCCTGATTTTGCGGCGCCGCTGCCCACACGTAAGCAACATAGACCGTACTGGCGGTCATCATGGCTACTATCCGCGCGGTTGGTTTACGATATCTGATATTCAACCACATAGTGCCTCATCATCCAAACGATTCAATGCCGCCGAAAGCGGTGATAGCGCTCAACCCACTTTAACAATTGCTGCGGGGCATGTGCGCGTTTCCACTCTCCTGCGGCATATTTGTTGGCTTCACTCATGGTGGGATAGGTGTGAATCGTCCCTAAAATCTTGTTTAACCCAAGACCATGCTTCATCGCCAGTACATACTCCGCCAGCAGCTCGCCTGCATGATTGCCGACGATGGTCACGCCCAGTATGGTGTCTTTATTGGGTACGGTCAGCACTTTAACCCAACCTGTTGCCTGACTGTCGGTAATCGCGCGATCCAAGTCATCAAGAGCATAGCGGGTGATTTCAAATGCTATGTTTTGCGCGCGGGCGTCTTGCTCATTGAGCCCCACACGCGCTATTTCAGGGTCAATAAACGTCACCCAAGGAATCACGCGGTAGTCGGCTTTGAATTTTTTAAACATTCCAAATAAGCCATTGACCGCTGCATACCACGCTTGATGCGCCGCCACATGGGTGAACTGATAGGGGCCTGCCACATCTCCTGCCGCTAAGATATTGGGGTATTTGGTTTCAAGATAGGCGTTGGTGGTGACCGTACCCGTGGTATCAATACCCAGCGCCTCAAGACCATAACCAGTCAACCGCGCGCGCCTGCCAACGGCAAGAATCAACGTATCAAACTCAAGCGTCACCTCAGTACCGTGTGCCGTTACGATCAAGCGCTGAATCTGCCCATCGCGCTCACAGCGCACTGCTTCATGCTCAAGCAATACATGGACGCCGTCTGCTTCTAGGCATTGCTTAGCATAATCTGACACGTCTTGATCTTCTTTTTTTAGCAGACGTGCGCCGCGCTCAATCTGACTGACCGTAGATCCCAAACGCGCAAAAGCCTGCGCCAGCTCACAGCCTATCGGGCCGCCGCCAAGGATCACCAGACGCTTGGGCGGCGTAGATTGCTGGCTCAGCGCTGACCACAGGGTATCGCTGGTCAAATAATTCACTGTCTCAAGCCCTGCAATCGGTGGTACAAACGGCTGGCTGCCTGCCGCAATCACAATACTGCGCGTGGTCAGCCGCTGATGCTCGCCATTCTCGCTTTCAACCTCAACCGTCCAAGGATCGATAATGGTGGCATAGCCTTTGATGACATCGACGCCCAACTTGGTATAGCGCTCGACGCTATCATGTGGCTCAATAGTCGCAATGATGCGGTGAATGCGCGCCATAACCGCGCTAAAATCATACTGCGCCTCTACCGCTTGCAATCCGTAAGCTGACGCAT
The DNA here is from genome assembly GCF_054960615.1 of Psychrobacter sp. PSi21. Taxonomy (NCBI): domain Bacteria; kingdom Pseudomonadati; phylum Pseudomonadota; class Gammaproteobacteria; order Moraxellales; family Moraxellaceae; genus Psychrobacter; species Psychrobacter sp. PSi21. The sequence continues at coordinate 83,932 of NZ_JBHNYR010000005.1, read as the reverse complement.
GGCGCATCTCATGCGCTATTTTGGCGCTTTTTATCAGCGCTTTACTGGGCACGCAGCCGTAATTTAGGCAATCGCCGCCCATCTTATGTGCTTCAACCAAGCTGACTTTGGCCTTAACCGTAGCGGCAATATACGCCGACACCAAGCCGCCCGCCCCAGCACCGATAACCACGATATTGCGATCAAAGCGCGCAGGTTTGCGCCAGCCTTTATAAACGTGCTGGCGTTGATACCATGCAAGCCCCTTTTTGGCGATGAGCGGAAACAGCGCCAATAAGACAAACGAGCCAAGCAAGGCAGGCGAGATGATGTCCTTGAGGCTCTCGATCTGCGCCAGCTGCACCCCAGCATTGATATAAACAAACGTACCTGCCAGCATGCCCACCTGACTGACCCAATAGTACGTCCATGGCCGAATCTTAGTCAGTCCCATCAAGATATTGACCAAAAAAAACGGGAATAAAGGCAACAGACGCAGCGTAAACAGATAAAAGCCGCCGTCTTTTTCCATACCTTCGTTAATGCGGGTCAGCTTACTGGCAAATTTGCGTTGGAAGCTATCACGCAGCAAATAACGTGAGGTTAAAAACGCCAGTAGCGCGCCAATGCTTGAAGCAAATGAGGCCAACAGCAGCCCCCACCACAAACCAAATAGCGCCCCTGCCAGCAAGGTCATTAAGGCCGCGCCCGGTAGCGAAAAAGCAGTAATGACCACATACCCGATAAAAAAGGCACCGCTCACCAGCAGCGGCGATGTGTCACGCCACTGATAAAACTCACCCAAACGCGACTGAATGCCTGCTAAGGTCAACACCTCATTCAGCCCAAAAAAGAAAAAACCGGCAATAATTCCAATAATCAGTAGAACAATCACGAACTTTTTCATGGGCTACGCCTTATTGGTGGTTGGTGGAGCGTGATTACTATCTGAGCCAGTATCGTTTTTAAGCGGTGCTTTCTTCTGCAGAGCTGTCTTCTAGCGCGCCGCCGCAGCTGCTGCCTTGACCTGCCGTGCAGCCATAACAATGATCCGCTATCGCAATAGCATCACCCGCAGGAGTTTGCGTGAGCAAGTCTCGCAAATGACGCCGCAACTTATTGGGTACAGGCATCTGCAATTGTTGATTAAAGTCACAATCAAACAACTCGCCCAGCCAGTTGACACTAATGGTCGAGCGGCACATGACGTGCGCCAAATTTGCTGCCATATAGTTATCTTTGAGTATCGTCATATAGGGATAAAACTGATCCTTGGCCAAAAGCACCGCCCCAAAGCGCTGGATGGGCATATTGGTCAGTGCAAACAACTGGTTAAACTCAATATCAAAATGCGCCTTTAACTCGCGCTTATAGTCGGCTTCTAACTGCTCTTGATTTGGCGGTAGCGATGGCCCTTGCGGGTTGTAAACCAAGTTTAGTATCAAGCCGTTATCGTCCTCGGCAGATGCTTTGCCATAGCCCAGCTGATTGAGCTTTTGCAGTCCCAATATACTGTCATCAAAAGCGCCTTTGCCGCGCTGCTTATCTACGTTCTCGATCGAGTAACAAGGAAGCGACGCCACCACCTCTACGTGCTGATCGGCCAAAAACTGCGCCATATCCTCATAGCCCTCTTCCATTAAAATGGTCAAGTTACAGCGGTCAATCACGGTTACGCCAAGATCACGCGCGGCTTTAACCAAATATTTAAAATCGGCATGCATCTCAGGTGCGCCGCCTGTCAGATCCAGTATCTCAATGTCTTGCACTTGTAGCACCTGCACCACCAGCTCAACCAAGTCGCGCGGCATCATTTCAGTGCGATAAGGACTGGCCGCCACATGACAATGCACACAAGACATGTTGCATAGGTAGCCTAGATTCACCTGCAACGTGGTCAGCTTCTGCCGCTTAATGGCAGGAAAATCCGTGGCTTCGAGCAGTTCAATAGTGGATTTCATAATGGTCTCTCGCCCTGTCGATAGCGCATCATGGCGCCATTAAAAATGGTGAGTTCAGACATGCGTGATAAAAAATAAGCGGTTTTATCATCCATGCTTGCGGCTCCTTATCGGATACTTGTGGTGCTGCTGTCGTTAACTTTCAATAAAAAAGAGGTGTCATAACAAATGCGCTTGATTACATGGTCTTTTTCTTGCTTGCTGTGGCTGTGCCTCCAAAAACTACAAAAAATACCATTCAATCCCGCTATATCTCATCTATAACAGATCTACGATAAACGGCATATTGCCAGCAATATTATTTGTACCGCTTTGCTTTAGCATACCTGAATATGAGTCGTTTGTTTCATGAACCTTGATTGGCTAAGTGTTTATTTTGTAATAAGAAAATTATTAAGCACATTCGCTAGGCTTTGCCATGAGCGGCGACAAAACGCTTATCAATATAGCGTTTGACATACCACCACAGACGCCCTTGTATGCTATAACGGCCCCAACTGGCGATGGCAAACTTGTCCCCGCAAGAGAGTAGGTATAGGGTACGCACGCGCGGACGATAGCGCGACAATGGCAGGTCTGCCAGATAGGCACTTATATTGGTAGACAACACCGTGCTACCATGCACCGCATGCACGCCTGAATGTGCCACTTGCTGCGCCACATGCGTGGCCACATCGCCCACGGCAAATACGTTGGCATGTGAGGTGCTTTGCTGCGCGGCGGTGACACTGATAAAGCCGCCATTGGTGGTATCAAGATCGGTATGTGCCGTCCATGCCGCACCAACTACCCCAGTCGCCACGATCACTGCATTAACGGGCAACGGTTCTTTTGATGTTAATAAATGACCGTCCTGATACCCACACCCGCGCGCATCAATGATGGTAATACGGTGACGGTGTAGCTGCTGAATGACCTGACGGCGAAGACGCTGGTTAAAACCTGCCAGCAAGGTCTCACCACACACCAAGTAAGCCTGATGCTGGGTATCAATACGTTGCAAGGCCACTTGTGCCGCCATTACCAGCTCTACTGCCGCCGCGCCTGCACCCACCACAGCCAGCTGATAACTGGGGGACTGCTTGGCCGCTGCCAGCACACGCTGCCACTCCGCCATAAAAGCAGGCAGTGGTCTGATGGCGATAACGGCATTATTATTCGTTGCTTGATCAAGCCAGCGCATGTTGGTATCTGCGCCAGTGTTGAGGGATAAAATATCATAATCTATCGCGCCATGCGTATCGGTCAGCACCTGATTGGATGCCGCATTGATGCCAGTGAGTGACCCTTGCACAAAGCGGACGCCTGCTTGTTGGCATAATGCTGCCACATCAATACAGATATCATGGCGCTTATAGTGTCCTGCCATCCAGCCGGGCAACATACCCGAATATACGGCATATGGTTGCGGGCTGAGCAGTGTCATATCGGCAGCCATATCAGCGGAAGATGGACTTGGCGCAGCAGCCTGGCGCGCTTTTTTGCGGCGGCGCAGCAAACCGATGTGCGCATGGCCGCCACCCACCAACAAGCATTTACGCGCGCGTTCTGTTATCACCATAATACTGAACCGTGAGTTATTGGCGCTCGGTGCGCGATTCTTGGCCGACTCGGCACAGCAGTGCCATGAGTCTTCCCGTTGTCTTTATCAAAGCACAATTCACCTGCAAATCATAGCGGCAGGCATCCATATCAAAGATCACGATGAATGATCGGTTACGATGACACCAACACAAATGCCATAAGACAATTTATCCCCATACCCTGCTTTGCTCTATAATAGGTCGTCTGTTATTGTCTGACCAATTATTAAAGGAACGCTTATGAGTCACGCTGAGCAAATCACCTCCTCCAACCAAAGTCACTATCTGCATCACCACTTTTTTGAGCCGACATCAGGCAGCACCAAAGCCACACTGCTGATCGTACATGGCATGTCAGAGCACAGCGGACGCTATGAAAAATTTGCGCAGTTTTTGGCCGATCACGGCATTGCAGTAGCCACTTATGACCAACTCGGACACGGAAAAACAGTGAAAAGCGAAGAGGAGTTCGGTTTTTTTGACTCAGAACATCCTGTACAAGTGCTGCTCAAGGACGTCGTTATCATGGCCGACAGCCTAAAAGCACGCCATCCAGAGGTGCCGCATTTCATTTTGGGTCATTCTATGGGCTCGTTTATCGTGCGAATGGTACTCAAGCATCACGCGCAAGACTTTGCAGGGGCTATTTTGATGGGTACAGCCAATGCCAATCCGCTGGCCAATGCCTTATTGCCAGTTAATAAAATCTTGGCAAAAGCAGCACCCAAAAAGAGCAACCGTCTGTTTGCCGATACCATGAACCGTTTGTTTAACGCCAAGCTCGGTCGCCACAACACCACCTCACGGTTTGCATGGCTGAGCGAAGATACTGACAATATCGACGCGTATGAGGCCGATCCACTCACAGGTTTTGACTTCACCAATAATGGCTTTATGACCTTATTTGCGCTGATGAAACTTGGCTTGAATAAAAACTGGGCCACCACCATTGATAAAGACTTCCCTATGCTCTTTGTCAGCGGTGAGCACGACCCTGTCGGCGATATGGGGCGCGGGGTACGCCGCGTTATTCGTAATCTACAGGCGAAAAACTTTAACAACGTCAATGCGCGCCTGTATCCCAACATGCGCCATGAACCGCTGCATGAACAAGATCATAACGTGGTATACCGTGATATTTTGCGCTGGATCGAAACCCTCAGTACCTCAAGACCTCACACAAAGTAAATGCGCCGACCTGCCAGACAGCGTTTGCTAAAATCGACCAAATTAGCGACAATACCACACGTCTCTTTAAGCGCCTGATATCGAGTACAGGACACGACAACACAGTTGCCTGCCCTGTGCTAAAATCATGCTCGACTTTATGTTTTATTAATCTTTAGGATTCCTTATGTCATTACAAGAAGTGATCGAACAAGCCTTTGAAAAACGCAACGAATATAGCCCAAGCACCATGCCACAAGACGTGCGTGATGCCATTAACGCAGTACTAGAACAGCTGGATAATGGTAGCCTGCGCGTTGCAGAGAAAAAAGAGGGCGAATGGGTCGTTAATCAATGGGCGAAAAAAGCCGTATTGCTGTCATTCCGCTTAAACGACAACTATGCCATGCCAGCGGGCGAGCATGTTCAGTTTTATGACAAGGTGCCAACCAAATTTGCAGATTGGACCGAAGCACAGTTCAAAGAAGCTGGCGTTCGCGTTGTACCCCCTGCGATTGCCCGCAAAGGTTCATTTGTCGCGGCAGGCGCGGTACTGATGCCGTCTTATGTCAACATCGGTGCCTACGTCGATCAAGGCGCGATGGTTGATACGTGGGCGACGGTTGGTTCATGTGCCCAAATTGGTAAAAACGTACATCTATCAGGTGGCGTGGGCATTGGCGGCGTTCTTGAGCCACTACAAGCCAACCCAACCATCATCGAAGACAACTGCTTTATCGGTGCGCGCTCTGAGATCGTTGAAGGCGTCATCATCGAAGAAGGCGCGGTTATCTCCATGGGTGTCTATATCGGTCAATCAACGCGCATTTATGATCGCGAAACAGGTGAAATCCATCGTGGCCGCGTACCTGCAGGTTCGGTTGTTGTACCGGGTAGCTTGCCATCAGAAGACGGCACACACAGCTTGTACGCTGCCATCATCGTCAAAAAAGTAGACGCGCAAACCCGTGCCAAAACAGCGGTCAATGAGCTGCTGCGTTTAGATTAATCCTCATTCTGCCAGCGTATACCTTATACCTGCTGCACAGCATAGATACCATGAAAGACGCTGAAGACGACTTCAGCGTCTTTTTTACAGCCAAACGCGCACGCTTGCGTTATAATTCTGACAGTATCGGTATACTTTAGTAAGCGTTCATGCCAATAACGCCAAAAGCGCTCACATGGCACATTGATATACCACTCTATACCAGCGTTTTATACATCATATCTACCTGCTCTCTCATGATATTGATTTGATAATCTTGACGCACACATTTTGATACCTGCCGCCATGGCAGGTTAAGCGAACGATACACTGCTTTTATCTGACCCATACCCATAAGTGGTCAACATACTCAATCTGGCGTATTTTTGCGGTAGGCATAGCCTGCCCGTATCTATTTGCCTGATTATTTTTATTTCCCTGCTCGTCACCCTTACCAGCGCCGCCTGTGCTAGCAATCAGGCACCGTTTGGTTTAAGGCGACTGACAGCATCTGACTGATTTGAACCTGTTATGAGTGACCAACACCTACGCAATCCTGCTATTTTTGTGACCGATCCGCAAGCAGGACTGCGCATTACTGAGATTTTTTATTCCCTGCAAGGTGAAGCCTTGACTTCAGGCCTGCCCACCATCTTTGTACGCTTGACGGGCTGTCCACTACGCTGCGTCTATTGTGATACCGAGTACGCATTTACAGGTGGTGAGCGCCAATCCCTAGACGACATTGTCGCGACCATTAACAGCTACCCGTGCAAGCGCATTTGTGTCACTGGCGGTGAGCCGCTGGCGCAGCCTAATGCCATTGCACTGATAAAAATGCTGCTTGATGATGATTATGAAATCTCCCTTGAAACCGCAGGTGCGCTGTCAGTACAAAACGTGCCGCCAGCCGTCAGTAAAGTGGTGGATTTAAAAACCCCAAGCTCAGGCGAAGCGGACAAAAACCTATGGTCAAACCTTGATCACCTGACTGCGCACGATCAGCTTAAGTTTGTCATCATGAACCGTGACGACTACGACTGGGCCAAAGCCAAGCTGAATGAATACAACCTGACTGAGCGTGTCGATACGGTCTGGTTTTCGCCTATGTTTAATGTGGCGGATGACGATCAAAGTCCTGACGTGCCAATGCTCGCTCGCGATTTGGCCGAATGGATCTTAGCAGATGCACTCCCCGTCCGTTTGCAACTGCAACTGCACAAAATCATTTGGGCTGATGCCAAAGGCAAATAACCAGTAGACCACCCTACCCGCGATACGCCAAACGTATACTTACCGCACATCAACAACAACCGTACTGATAACGCGTGACGGGCCATGCATCCGTCACCCATACGACCATAAACGCGCACACGCCATTATCAGCGCACAACATCACGGAGGAATTATGATCAGACTGATCTTACTGGGGCTATTATCGGGGGCATTTTTTAGCTCGACGTTTGTGTTAAATGAGCTGATGAGCGATGCAGGTGGGCATTGGTTTTGGTCAGCCAGTCTGCGTTATGTGTTTATGCTACTGCTATTGACAGTAATGATTGGGGCGCAGCATGGCGTCGGGCGCATCAAAGCGCTGTGGACGATATTTTGTCAGCACTGGGGCTTTTGGTGCATTACAGGCAGTATTGGCTTTGGCTTATTTTATATGGGCATTTGCTATGCTGGCGATCATGCCAGCGGCTGGGTGGTCGCGGCGACGTTTATGTTTACGGTGGTGACCAGTCTGCTCGTACTGATGGCGTTTGGTCAGCGCTTTGACAAAAAATTCATCGTCTATGCACTGATCGTGTTTGTCGGTGTGGTGCTGGTCAATATCAGTGAGGGACTACACGCGCCTGCGGATGCCGACGCTATTCCACTTACCCAGATGCTGCTCTACGGCGCGCTGCCTGCCCTAATCGCCGCCTTTAGCTATCCGATTGGCAATCAGCTGGTTTGGCAGGCTTCTTACAATGCCAAACAACACAAGGCCAAGCAGCAGGCAGCCAGTGAGCACCATGCGCAGCCCATGCGTGCTGAAACCGCGCTACTGGCAAGTGCCTATGACCATCATGAGGAGCAGGTAGCGCCCAGCGAACCCAATCCTTCGGCGCTGCAACGCTTGATCGCGCGCATCCCTGTCATCGAGACCGACCTGTTACAAAACGCGTTTAACAAAGTATGGTTAATGACCGTTGGTAGTTTGCCATTTTGGCTCGTTTTAGGCATCATGGTGCGCCCTGAATTACCGAGCGGCGCGCAGGTATTTAATACCTTGCTGGTCGCCCTGTTATCAGGGGTGGCCGCAACCAGTATCTTTTTATATGCCCGTGAGCAAGCGGTCACCTCAAGTGAGGTGGCAGGCGTGGATTCCACCCAAGCCAGTGAGATTATTTTTGCGTTGATTGGCGGTATGATTTTGCTTGGTAACCCTTTGCCATCAGCTTTAGGGTTGGTTGGTATTGTACTGATTATTATTGGCTTGATATTGTTTGCCAAAGACGGCTAACTCAAACCAGCTAAAAAGGTCAAAAGCCAAAACGTGGGGGCAATAAATCTTGGTCATCTTAAGCAGTATGACCACCCATTTGCCCCCATATACATACCAAAACGGCTTGTCCCCATCGCGCAATATCCTTGCGCGATATTTTATGCCTGATTGATAGCAATTGCGGCGCGATAAGGAGCAAAACCATGGCAGATGAGCTGGTCTCACCAGATACCTTGCTGTACTTTTTGGATATGATTGGGGTGATTGCTTGCGCCATTGCTGGCACGTTACTCGCCCAGCATAAAGGCTTTGATATTGCTGGTTGTATCCTCGTGTCTATGGTCAATGCCATCGGCGGCGGCACGCTACGCGACATGGCGCTCGATCGGCACCCATTATTTTGGATGACAGATTTGAATTATGTGATCGTCATCACCATCACCTCCGTCGTGATACAAATCTTCTTTCATCTGTACCACAAGATAGACAACGCGTTAAACCTCTTTGATGCCATCGGATTGGCGGCATTTAGTGTGATTGGGTTTAAGGTGGCACTGGCACAAGACGTCTCACCGATGATTGCGGTAATGATGGGCGTATGGACCGCGATCGTCGGCGGTCTGTTTCGAGACATCATTTGCAATGAGATACCGCTGCTGCTCCAGCGGGAGATTTATATCACTGCCAGTGTTGCAGGCTCCGTGACCTATTTGCTGCTCGATTATGTGGGTATCGATGCAGGGATAAACGAGTTTATCATGCTTGGCGTCATCTTCGCGGTGCGTATGCTCGCGCTCCGCTTTGATTGGCATCTTCCTTCCATTCGCTTAGTCAAATAAGCAATCAAATGACGTGACCGCTTATGATCCAGACGGTTTTGATGCATGTGTATGCTTTTTTTAATACCTGTTCACTGGCGCTATTTGATAGACCACTGGACGTGTCGTGGTCAACGGAGCTGACGGTGGCGACTGACCACCAAGTCCCCATCGACCCTGCGACCCAACTGCCTATTATTCTGACCCCTGATATTGTCACCACCTTTGAGCCAACCTCGTTTATGTTTTGGCTCGATATGCTGGGCATTTTTGCCTGTAGCGTGTCGGGGACGATATTGGCCAAGCACAAGAATTTTGATGTATTCGGTTGTATGCTGGTCGCCATGGTCACCGCGATTGGCGGCGGTACGGTGCGCGATGTGATATTGGATCGCCATCCGCTGTTCTGGATGGTGGATATGAACTATTTGCTGCTGATTTCCGTATCCTCACTGGGCTTTCAAATCTTTTGTAACCCCGCTTCGCGTCATGTTGATGCACTGCTCAAGTTGTTTGACACCATCGGTTTGGCGGTGTTTACCTTGATCGGTATCAAAGTGGCCCAAAGCATGGGGGCCAATATACCTGTCTCTTTGCTACTGGGGGTCATCACCATCATCGTCGGCGGTATCATCCGCGATATGATTTGTAATGAGATTCCGCTGGTATTGCAGCAAGAGGTCTATATCACCGCCGCCCTTATCGGTGGCGGGCTTTACTTCGTGCTTGAGGGCTTGGGCGTGGTTGATTGGGTCACTGAAGTTGCAACCATGAGTACCATCTTTGTGATTCGCACCCTTGCCATTCGTTTTGACTGGCAGTTTCCCAGTATCAGCTTGGTAAAAAATCATCCTTGATACACTCAATAAAAAAGAGACAACATGCAAAGTGCGTTCAATTTAACGGTATTTTTCTTGCTTGCTGTGATGGCAGCTTTTGATGCTACGAAAAATACCATTAAATCTCGCTGTGTCTTTTTTATAAAGGATTCACTATACAAGCTACCGCAGCACTCACCATAAAAATGGCGGCGATCTAAGACAGATCGCCGCCATTCTTTTTTGTCATCACGCTTTTTGTGATCAGCGCTAAAGACTGACAACCGCCAAATCCTTAACCATCAGTTGCAAGCTTTGTTTGCCATTCCATTCATTAATGTCCAGCTCAAACAGCATATGCACTTGCTCGGCGCGGTAATCCCATGCGCTGGGGTCAAAATTAAAGTAAATGGCGTCAATCGGATACTGCACGTCAGGGTAGCGCAATGACAGCTTGAGATGCTTGTCTTTTAACACCCTAAAGCTAAGCACCTCAAACACCCCATCAAATATCGGTGGTGCAAAACCATGCCCCCAGATACTGGCATGCTTGAGACTCTCAGCAAACCACAGGCTAAAATCTGCCGCTTGCAATGCGCCATCAGTGAATTTTTTCTCAGTAAATACTGCCTCGTCATAGTCGTCCATGACCGATTCAAAAGCGCGGCTAAATGCAGGAAAATTGCCCGCTTTGATGGTCAGTCCTGCGGCCATCGCATGACCACCAAAATGGCTGATCAGCGCAGGATGCTGCTCGGCAACTTGCTCAATCGCATCACGAATATGCACCCCTGCAATCGAGCGCGCCGAGCCTTTGATCATGTCATCAGCGCCCACCTGCGCTTTATCCGCAGGCGCAAAGACGATACTGGGGCGATAATGGCGCTCTTTTAATCGCCCAGCAACGATGCCAATGACCCCTTGATGCCAGTGCTCTTGATATAAAATAATACTGCGACTGCTATCGGTGTCTGCTTGTTGATCTATATTGCTCGTTTGGTCACTCGCTGACGTTGCGGAGATCAGCGAATCACTGTCACTATCAATATCGCCATCACCATCGTCATCTGTCTCAGCTGATGGTTCATGAGCGCTCAAGGCCTGCACGATGCTATCGGCTTGCTCTCGCATTTCGCCTTCGACATGACGGCGCTCACGGTTAAGCTGCTCAAGCTGCTGCGCCAAACGCTGCGCGGTAGGCCAGTCTTCTGTCAGCAAACATTCGATACCGATGCGCATATTGTCCATACGGCCTGCGGCGTTGATACGTGGCCCGAGTACAAAGCCAAAGTCCTGTGCCTGTAGCTGCTTGACATCGCGGCCTGCCTGCTCAAGCAGCGCGAGAATGCCCATCGCGCAGCGCCCTTGGCGAATCGCATTCAGGCCATGATGCACTAGGATACGGTTGTTTTTATCCAGTACGCCCACATCGGCAATCGTACCCAGCGCCACCAAATCCAGATAGCGACTGACTTGCACACTGGACTTGCCAGCAGCACGGCGCACTTTGGCAAGGCGACCGAGCACATAAAAGGCCACGCCGACGCCGACCAGCGCCTTGCTGTCAAACTGACAGGCAAGCTGGTTGGGGTTGACCACCGCTTCTGCTGGTGGCACCGCTTTGGTGGTGAGATGATGATCAGTGATGATAACCGTAATGTCATCTGCTTGCGCGCGCGCCACGCCGTCATGACTGGAGATACCATTATCTACCGTCACGATTACCTGCGGCTGATAAGTCTCAATGCCCAGCTCAACGATCTCAGGCGTCAGACCATAGCCATACTTGAAGCGATCAGGGACAATAAAATCGACCACCGCGCCCATCTCTGTCAAGGCACGCATCATCAGCGCCGTGCTGGTCGCACCGTCACAGTCAAAATCGCCAACGATCAGAATACGCAGGCCATCATCAATGGCATTGTCTAGCAACTGTACCGCTTCATCCATACCATGCAGCGCTTCAGCTGCCAGCAATGCTGACAGACTGGTTTCCAGCTCATCAGGGGCTTTGATGCCGCGGCCTGCATATAGGCGCGCTAAGGTCAGTGATTCGGTCGCCAGCGGCTGCAGGGCGTCGGGAAAGGATTTGGTATCGTCACAAATATATCGGGGGGTTAAATTTAGCATCTGCCCATTTTACTGGCTTTCAGGCCGCCTCACAATCCTATTTTATCCCTTGATACAAAGAACTGTGTACCCATGGTTCAGCCAGTATCAAGCACCCCTTTGAGGTGGCATTTAGGTTCTATCTAGGCATCACTTGACCCTGATTTTGCCCACAAATGCCAGTACTCTTTACAAAAACTGTGCATAGACAGTGCAGTTTATTGTATTTTGATACAAAGCTATGATTGTATCTGTCTCACAATTCCCTAGAATAACAACTGTCTATTCCATTTGTGATATCGGCACCGATTGCTTGGTTTGTCGCCTATTGACTCAGACAGTGGTTTGGTCGATACCTCACCTTTGATTATTGAACACTTTTATAAAAACTAAGGACACTATTATGAATACCACACCTGCTGCCGAAAAATTACCAGACACCATTGATCCAAGCTTAGACCTAGATAGCGTTAAAAAAGAGTGCGTGAAGCTGGTCAAAAAACGCGCCAAAGTTTCTGCAGGTGTTGCCATCGTTCCTGTGCCATTTTTTGATGTGGCAGTCGATGCTGGATTGTTGACCCAGCTGTTGCCAGAAATCAGTGAGCGCTTTGGATTGCTAGAAGATCGTACCTCAGCAGTGGATCTTCAGTCACGCGACATTCATTGGAGCGAAGTTAAAGACCGCGCGGTTGATTTTGCAGGTTTGATGGCCACTCGCGGTATCGTCAAAAAGACTGTGCAAGGCTTTGGTGGTCGTATCGTTGCCAAACAGGTCACCAAATTTATTCCATTAGGTGGTCAAATGGTCGCAGCAACCATGGGCTATATGATTTTCAAAAAAATCGCCGTTGACCACATCAACGAATGCTACAAGCTTGCCAAAGACATCCAAGATCAGCAGCATGGCAAAAACGTATAAACATCCGCTAAACATGTCCATGACGTTTTGATATAGCGGCTGCCATTACAACCGCTAATCGCCAGCTAAGGCAACTTAGCTGGTTTTTTTGTGGGCAGTCATGCGTGGATACAGACTCGAAGCGAGTAGTGGCGCGCTCAATACCATCTAGCCATGAATGTAGCCATGACGCAGTGATACCAGAACAGGGTATAATGAGCCACCCTATCAGCCCATGATGCGCATCTGTTGCCATCACTTATGATTATTTAAGGATATTAAGATGAAAAAACTTTGTTTGTCAGCGGCGATTCTCACCACCTTTGCCCTCTCTGGCTGTGCATCTACTGGTACAGGCGGCGCACCCAACAATACCGTTGGTACTGCAACCAATATTGGTGCGAGTGTTTTTAAAGCCGCTGTTGATAACCAATGCCGCGTTGAGCTTGAAAAACAAAAGGCATGGCGCATTGCCAGTGTGGCCATGACCCCGCAGCAACAAACCACCGCACAAAATAAAATCTGCGGCTGCGTCAGCGAACAAGCACCGCAGCAAGTGACCATCGTCGATATGGCCAATGCTGCCATTGACACACAATACCGCACGCAGATGGTGACCCGCGTCATCGCCAAGTCGTTGCAAAGCTGTTACGGCAGTATCCTCAAATAACTCACCGCACAAAAAAAGCGAACGCACTTTGTGAGTGCGTCCGCTATCAACTCATCGCTGCTAGTAACAGGTGACCGTAAAATGCGAGATAGCGCATATCCAGCAACCTGTTTGCTAGAGCGTGACTTTATTTGCTGGTGACAAATGGCTCTGCCGTGAGCGCTGCCGCCATGGGTAACACCTTACTGCGAAAATATCTGGAGCTACCATCTAAGGTTTTATCCACGTCTTTGATTAACTCTTCAATCACATCATCATAGACGCCGTGATGCAACTCATGCTCAAATGCGGTCAATGGATGTTTGCGCGGCGCTGATCTAACGTCTGTCACGCCCTCTTTGCTATAAAAAATATCCACACGGCCATCGCTGTTGAGCACACAGTTGAGCTGTCCACCCTCAAGCTCCATTTCGATGTTTTCTGGCATAAAGATATAGTCATCAACGTTGGTCAACTCTTTCTCTATTCCTCTTTGTAATAATGATTTGATATCAAACATAGCTACGTCCCTAGTCAGTAATTTTTTAAAATGATTTCACATTTATAATTGTTGTGTATGCAGTGCGGCGGTCATCATACCATGGCTTTAGCCTTATCACGCACTGGATAACACCATCCTACAAAAAGCCGCCAAGGTTGTTAAGACAGAAAATGTAAAACTGCGTTGTTGATTGGCACAGCTACAGGGTTATCTCTACCACATAATGCAATACATCTAATCAATCACTTAAACTTATCTTAATTATATAACTTTGGCTTTGATTAGAAGAAATCTGGGAAAATTAAATCCTTTACCTCGTAATTCAATCAGTTTTTCGACTGAAAAACCTTCAAGGAATAAGGTACTAAAATATTTTTCAAGAGGATGATGAAAATGAGTGGTAGTATGACCTGTTGTATCATTCTGTATCTTGAAATGACCTTCTACCATACAAGTTTCTGAATAAGCAAAATCGTCATCATCTGCATACCCCCAATATTGCGGCCAGAAGCATGGATGAGGAATAGTCATAATCATAACTCCGTTCAATTTTAATACTTTTTTTACAGCTGCGATGAAGCTATCAAGATTGAGCACATTGCTGGCAACCATATTTAATATTGCCGTTTCAAAAACTTCACCATTAGAAGAGAAATTTTCAACACTTGACTTTATAAAACTTAAATCTTTATTTCCATATTTCGCATTCGCAATTTCAATTGATTTTTCACTTGGATCTATCCCCAAACAGGTGCTGCACATAGTAGAAGCTTGTGCTGTTAACCAACCCGTACCGCATCCAATATCTATTAGACTACTACCTGTAGTAATTTCTCTCAGAATAGCTGGAGATAAAACTTTAATTGCACTGTGATCTATTCCAGAGCTTATCTGAAACTCTCTAACAGCTGCAATCTCATCCCATTCTTCAACTATTTTAGATTCTTCTTTATCAATTATTATGTGTGTCATATATAACTCTAATTGAACGTACAAGATCAACTGCAATAGAAAAGGTAGGGTTTGAAGAATCTAGCTCTTGTATCATATGATGCTCATTAGGCCTTTGTTGCCCTATTGCAACATAGGACGAGTTATTATTATTTGCATTTACTATTGTAAAGCGTGTTAAGGGTTCAAATCCAAGTTTTCCATATTCTATAACTTCTGCTCCTAGTCCTTCTAACCTCGTTAACTCTTCAGTTTTTTGATGCACTAAAAAGCATAATTCACCACTTCTAGCCTTACTTTCCAATAACTCCATAATACGCTCCTCCACAATCCAACTTGCATCTCTTGAGCATATTTCACAAGCACCAGATTTTTTTAGCATTTTATACATATAATTATTTATCTTTCTATCATTTGAATATCTCTTCTTAGATACCTGATAAGATTCTTTCAGGTCTGATATTGCAGCAAAAAAGAATACGACAATAATAATAGTTAAAAGTACAGTCTGTGAAACTGAAAAATCATAGGGATTTGGTTTAAGTGTGAAAAATAGTCCTATAATTGATGCTGCCGCGGCAAGCCAGTTTAAAAAAGTTTTCAAGAACATCCCCGATTACTATAATTAATTTCAAACACTCAATAACTTATCATACGTGAAATGGAAATTTCATATACTATAAAATTTTACTAAAGAGCTTCTAAATTAAATGCGCTTTTAGCTCAAGCACCTTATCGCGTGTTTTTGCTGCTTCCTCAAACTTGAGGTCACGGGACAGCTGCTGCATCTGTTTTTCCAGACGCTTGATTTCTTTAGCGAGCAAATCAGGACTGCGCAAGATGTTGATATCGACATCAGGCAGGTTACTCTTGACCGGTATCGCCTGATTGTCATTGGCATCAACCTCTTCGCCCGTGTCGATCTTATCCGTGATACTACGGCGGGCGCCTTTTGGTGTGATGCCATGCTCAAGGTTAAAGGCAATCTGTTTTTCGCGGCGGCGATCGGTTTCCTCTATCGCCTTTTCCATACTTGGCGTAATGCGGTCGGCATAGAGGATGGCTTTACCGTTTAAGTGACGTGCGGCGCGGCCAATGGTCTGAATCAACGCCCGCTCTGAGCGCAAAAAGCCCTCTTTATCCGCATCAAAAATCGCCACCAATGACACCTCAGGCATATCCAAGCCCTCACGTAGCAAGTTGATACCGACCAACACATCATAGACCCCAGTACGCAGCTCATGAATGATCTGCATACGCTCTACCGTGTCGATATCTGAGTGCAGATAAGCCACCTTGACATGGTACTCTTTTAGATAGCTGGTCAGATCCTCAGACATGCGTTTGGTCAGTGTGGTAATCAATACGCGTTCATCATTTTCGCGGCGTTTGGTAATCTCAGACAGCACATCATCGACTTGGGTGAGCACAGGACGTATCTCAATCTCAGGATCGATCAGGCCTGTCGGGCGCACCAGCTGCTCAACCACTTGGTCGCTATGCTCAAGCTCATAATGCGCGGGCGTTGCGGTCACAAAAATGGTTTTTGGCTTGATGCGCTCCCACTCTTCAAACTTCATCGGGCGGTTATTCATCGCGCTTGGCAGGCGAAAGCCATAATTGACCAAGTTTTCTTTTCGCGATCTGTCACCCTTATACATCGCGCCAATCTGCGAAACGGTCACATGCGATTCATCAATAAACAGCAGCGCATCTTCTGGAATATAATCAAACAAGGTTGGCGGCGCTTCTCCTGATGGGCGGCCTGAGAGATGCTGCGAGTAGTTTTCGATACCATTGCAGTAGCCCAGCTGCTGAATCATCTCCAAGTCATACTGGGTACGCTCTTTGATTCGCTGCGCTTCGATCAACTTGTTGTTGTCACGAAAATACTCTAAACGATGATCCAGCTCCTCGCGGATGGTTTCACTGGCGGCGTCCAATTTTTCACGCGGGGTGACATAATGCGACTTGGGATAAATGGTGATACGCGGCACACTGCGTACCGTTTTGCCTGTCAATGGGTCAAACCATGTGATTTTTTCTACCTCATCATCAAACAGATGCACGCGCACAGCCAGCTGCTCAGACTCTGCTGGATAGATGTCCAGTATCTCGCCACGGAGGCGATACGTACCGCGGCCAAAGTCCAACTCATTACGATTGTACTGTAGCTCCACCAAACGCTTAATCATCGCCGTACGATCAACGCGGTCACCGACCACGATATGCAGCAGCATTTTTAGATAGCTTTCAGGATCACCCAGACCATAAATGCAGGAGACAGAAGCGACAATAATGGCATCACGGCGCTCAAGCAGCGCGCGCGTGGCAGACAGACGCATCTGATCAATATGATCGTTAATCGCGCTGTCTTTTTCAATAAAGGTATCACTGGCGGCGACATAGGCTTCTGGCTGGTAGTAGTCATAATAACTGACAAAATACTCTACCGCGTTATTGGGGAAAAACGCCTTAAACTCGCCATACAGCTGGGCGGCGAGGGTTTTGTTATGTGCCATAATGATGGTCGGGCGCTGGCACTCACTGATGACCTTGGCCATGGTATAGGTTTTACCTGAGCCTGTAACCCCAAGCAGCAATTGCTCATCCATATCAGAATCAATGCCTTTGACCAGCTTGGCAATCGCTTGCGGCTGATCCCCTGCTGGCTCAAAGTCCGTCACCATCTCAAAAGCGCGGCTCGATATTTGCGTCCCCGACGCATTGACGCCACTGATTTCAGCATCGCCTTGCAGCTGAGTGGCCAATTGATTGAGTTGTCGTGATGATCGTGGTTCAGGCATGCGCATGGTCATTTTCTTCTTTTTTAGGTTTATGACAATATGGGGGTAAATCGCCATTTTTAAAGCGTATTTATCACGCTCAAGGCACATATAAAGCCGTAAATGGATGCCAAAAAAGGCATCAAATCAGGTATAGTCATCCGGCACCCAATCAACAAATGATGGATAGATTCCAAAACAAGGCTTCATGCCTACTAAGGAATGACTGACGAGGATAACTGACCATTTATGCAACTGATTATGTTTATTGGTATTCAAGGGGCGGGTAAATCGACTTTTTATCAGCGCCACTTTTTCCACAGCCATCTTCGCCTAAATAAAGACATGCTCAAGACCAATCATCGACTCCAGTTACTGTTTGAGGCCTGTCTTACCAGCAAAACCAAGATGGTACTCGACAAAACCAATCCCACCGTACTTGAGCGTACTGATTTTATTGCGGCGGCAAAGGCAGCAGGATTTGAAGTTATCGCCTATTATTTTGACTGCCCTTTTCAGGATGCTTTGGCACGCAACAACAGACGAGAAGGCAAAGCAAAAATCCCCGCCATTGGGGTTAAGGGCACGGCAAAAAAGATGCAGTTGCCCAGCTTTGAGGAAGGCTTTGATAAGCTGTTTACGGTAAAGGTCGGTGACAACACCTTTACTGTTCAAGAAAACATCCACAAAGCCATCTAACAAACACCATATAACAGCCACCTAACAAAAATGATTTGAAAACCATGAGCGCCTGTCACCTCGGTGGCATGACTTGCTGATATAAAATGAATGATAGGATTGAGAGCATTATGCGTTTTGAAGAACTTGATACCCGCCTGCGAATTTATGAAACGGCTCATGACCTGTGCGTCCTGCCAGAGATGTTTGTTGTCGTCAGGCTCGATGGGCGCGGCTTTACCAAAAAGACCAAAGAAGTCTGGCAACTTGATGCACCTTTTGACAGTCGCTTTCATGAATTGATGGTCGCCACTACCCAGCATTTGATGAATTGCGGCTTTAATGTGCTCTACGGCTATACGCAAAGTGATGAAATATCGTTATTACTGCACCCAACTGAAGACACCTTTGGTCGTAAACTGCGCAAGATCAACTCCGTATTGGCAGGTGAAGCGAGCGGGTTTTTTAGCGTCACCCATGGTCAATTGGCCAGCTTTGATGCAAGAGTCTCGCAGCTGCCCAACATCTCATTGGTACAACAGTATTTTCGCTGGCGACAAGAAGATGCCCACCGTAACAGCTTAAATGCGCATTGTTATTGGCTGCTGCGCAAGCAAGGTGTGGGTGCACAGCAGGCCACCATGCAAATGGCAGGCAAAGCATTGGAATATAAGCACGAGCTGCTGTACACACACGGCATCAATTACAATGAGCTGCCCACGTGGCAAAAACGAGGGACGGGGCTGTATTTTCAACAAGTGAGTAAAACGGGATTTAACCCGAAGACCAATATGCCGACGACAACTTATCGCCGCGAGCTATATGCTGATACCGAGTTGCCACTGGGCGATGACTATGATGACTTTGTCAGTCAGCTCCTATCTCCTGATTTGACTACCTAATTTATAACCATGAAGCCGTAACGTTACAAAGATTTTCATGGTTAACAAGTCGGTTACACGACCACCTAACAAAGCATAACACTTGGGGCTTTCATGCTGCGGTGAACCTGCTATTATCGGTACTGAATTAACGAGCACTGCATTTATCAACAACCAGTCATCAAAATCAAGCTTCTAATTTTGTTTTGATGATCGATAACAATATGTCTTTTTTGTCATACGATGATGACAAGGGCTACTACGATAAATATAAGCTAACAATAAATAATCCAAATAATGGAGTAAGATATGAGAGAACGTTACGCAAGTGGAATTTCAGACGAAACTGCCAAAAAAATGGTTGATTTGCTCAATGCAAACCTAGCAAACGTCATTGATTTGACCTTAGATGGCAAACAGTGCCATTGGAACCTACAAGGTACGGGCTTCATCGGTGTGCATCAATTATTAGATGACACTGCTGACCGTATTCGTGAAGTGTCAGACACCATCGCAGAACGTATTGTGATCTTGGGTGGCCAACCAAACGGTTTGGCAAGTCGCGTGGCCAAAGAGTCTATTTTAGATGATTACCCAACTGACTTTACCGAAGTAGACCAACATGTGCGTGAGCTGACCAGCCGCTACAAAAAAGTTGCCGAAGCGTTAAGAGAAGCCATTGTTACTGCTGGTGATGCAGGCGATGAAGATACTGCTGACCTATTTACTGCTGCCAGCCGTACGGTAGACAAAGATGCATGGTTCATTGGTGCCAATGCGCCAAAGAACTAATCCAGTAAATTGACTGCTGATACAGCGTGTATCAAACAGAGTAGTATTAAAAAAACCGAGACGCTGGTCTCGGTTTTTTTGTGCCATATCAGACGCTTACTGACCCGCTTGCATATTTGTTGCACTAAGGGTCAGCGGCACTGCCTCTGGGGCGGATAGTGTCAAAATCGCCTCTTGAAACAACGCATTGGCGCGAAACTGGTTTTCAATGTCTTCAAACTTCTGCGCGACGCTGTTTTCTTTTTGGTTGCCTGCAATATCTACTGCTGCCACCATAAAGATTTTCTTTGGCCCCACCCACTCAAGGTGTAAATATGAGACGCTATCGATATCAGGATGTGCCAGCAGTTCGCTGAGCGCATAGTCATGAATGCTATCAGTGACTTTTAGACCCACCAAAAAGTCACGATTGCGACTGATTAAAAATATAGCCACTGCACCCAGCAAGACACCGACGATGATAGAGCCTAACGCATCCCAAAACGGCTCGCCAGTATAAGCGTGCATGCCCATGGCCGCTGCTGCAATCACCAGACCAATCACCGCAGCCAAATCCTCAAAAAATACCCCACGCAAGGTTGGGTTAGAGGTATCGACCACATAGCCGATCGCACTGATATTCATTGCCGCGCCATGTTTTTTGCTCTGACGATAAGCCTGCACCAGCGAAAACCCTTCTAACAAAAAAGCAATCGCCAAAATCACAAAGCCTATTGTATAACTGGTCTCGGTTTCAGCAGCGTTCCACTCTTTGACACCCGTATAGATGGACACGATTGAGCCTGCAGTGAATACCCCAAATGCGGCAATCATCGACCAGACATAAGATTCTTTGCCATAACCCAGCGGGTGGCTGTGGTCGGCAGGCTTGACGGCCTTTTTTTCGGCAACGATCAACAGCATGCCGTTGCCCGTGTCTGCCCATGAATGCGCCGCTTCTGCGACCATAGACGCCGAGCCTGTCATAAACGCTGCCACAGATTTGGCAATGGCAATCAGTAAGTTAGCACCAACCGCGATCAGTACCGTGATCAGCGAACCTGAATGGCCGCCTTCTGGAGTGCCTTCTGGGTCGCCATCATAACCGCCGCTGCCACGTTTAGTGGGCTTAGAAGGGGCGGCATTTTGATTAAGGTGACGCGGCGCACTGGCCACAGACGGTTTTAAGCTCATGATCACCTCTAAGGAATTGTCACATCTGCCATCATGCGATGGCTAGATTGGTATGTTGTTCATCAATCAGTCGTTATGGTCTCTTGGCGTTTCGGTCAACTCACCGACCATGTCTTGAGCGTCTTGAAAATTTTCAATATCACAGCTGGGGCGCTTGGCCTCTTCCATATGTAAACGCTTGCGCTCTAATGCAGCATCAAAGCGGCAGCGCTGCATGGGGGTTTTTAGCTCCAGCGGTGGCACTGCGGTTGGTTTGCCATTGTCATCGACTGCCACCATGGTAAAGTAGCAGCTGTTGGTATGACGGATGGTACGTGCCTGTACGTTTTCTGCCTCGACTCGAATACCGATTTCCATCGAGGTTCTACCGACATAGTTGACACTGGCGGCAAAAGTGACCAGCTCACCCACATAGATTGGCTCACGGAACATCACCTGATCCACAGACAAGGTCACAACATAACTACCGCTGTAGCGACTGGCACACGCATATGCCACCTGATCGAGCATTTTTAACAAATCACCACCATGGACGTTGCCAATAAAATTGGCCATATCGGGCGTCATCAGTACCGACATGTACAGTTCGTGATTTAGGGGGGCTTTTTTGGCAGTGGAAGTGGTATTGACTTGGGGCATGATAATCCTTAATAACAGCAGCAGTGACATAAACCAAAGGTAAGTGGCTTCTAGTGTAGCGCAAACCGAACCAACTTGGATACCGCCCTGCCCGACGCCGTATCAATATCGATACTCAACGCGACCATCACGGCTCGGATGAACACCGCACCATGATGCAAGCGCTCATCTGAGTGATACTTTAGCTCAGCCAATGAAAACGGTAAGCCAGCCATGCAACGATGGCACTCACCGAACCAGTCAACACTCCGCCCCACACAAAATCTACCAGCGCTGTATCAAGGGTAAACCCCTTATATAGTGCCAAGTTGGTGAAGTCATAAGTACCATAAGCCATCAAGCCAATCAAACCGCCAAGTAAAAAGATATACCCGACCGAAGAGCCTGCTTTGATTTGTGGATACAAAATTAAGACGCACAAGGCAAAGACATAAAACATATAAAACGCGCCTGCCGCGACCATATTTGGTTCATCAGCGAGCAGATGACCGATGCGCGACTCATAAAACGCCCCTTTCATCGTCGTCAGCCACACGGCATCCACGCCCAAAAATATCACTACTGCTGCCAGATAAATAAATAGATATCCCATGATGCTCTCCTCGTCTATGATGCCGCCGCACACGCTTGGCAATCATCTGCGTGTGTGTCATATGAACTGCCCGTATCGTGTTGACAGCCAGACTCAGCCACTCCCGCTTGGGTTGTGCGCGCTGGCAAATCAGCAAAGTGCAGCATATCGGTATTGTTTGGTTTCACCGCAGTCACCTGTACCACGCCGATGGTGCGCTCCAAAAATCCGCCTTCGCAATAGCAAAAGTAAAACGCCCACAGGCGAATAAAGGCGTCGTCATAGCCGAGCGCTTGAATCTCTGACCGTTTGGCCATAAAAGCAGCACGCCAATCGCGTAGTGTATAGGCATAATCAAAGCCATAATCATGTAGCTGCTTGATAACCATGTCGGTCTGCTGAGCAAACTGGGTGGTCAGCTCTTGATTGGACAACAGGCAGCCCCCTGGGAAAATATGCGTTTGGATAAAATCAACTGAATTTAAATAGCTTTGGTAATGTTGATCGTTAAAGGTAATGGCTTGTAGCACCATCAAGCCCGTTGGCTTGAGCAACTCATTACACTTGGCAAAAAAGGTCGGCAAATACTCATAGCCCACTGCCTCAATCATCTCGATACTAACCAGCTTGTCATACTGACCTGTCAGCTCACGATAATCCTCTTTCAGTAAGGTAATTTTATCGGTCAATCCTGCCGCCTCTACTCGGCGCTGCGCCTCGTCATACTGTGCATCAGAAATGGTGGTCGTGGTCACATGACAGCCATAGTGCGTGGCTGCATAAATGGCAAAGCCGCCCCAGCCCGTACCAATTTCAATCACTTCATCCTCAGCAGTCAGTTGCAAACGCTGGCAAATAAGTGACAGCTTATGCTGCTGCGCTTCACTTAAGGTACTGTCAGGCGCAGGGTACATGGCTGAGGAATACATCATGGTCGGATCAAGGAAATTTTGATACATGCTATTGCCCAAATCATAATGCGCCAAAATATTGGACTTCGCGCCTGATTTGTCATTGCTGCGCAGTTGGTGCTTGGTGCGCTCCAAAGTCTTGCTAATCGCGGCAAAGCGATCTTCTAGGGCATTGATAACGGCCAAATTGCGTGCGGCCAGTCGAATCAATCCTGTCAGATCATCGGTGTCCCATTTGCCATCAATATAACTGTCGGCAAGCGCAATAGAACCACCGAATAGCAGCTGACGATAAACCGTGTCATCATGGATCACCAAGGTGACATCCAGTCGATGCCGACCGACCACAGAGCTGCTGGGCATATCCGTATAAGTCGGTTCAGTTATGGCATCCATAGCCGCCGATGGTGTGCTTGCTGTACCAAAGTGATGTACATTTTCGGCCTGATTACCAAACGCCTCAATGATGGTGATGCTGCCAAACTGTATGTTTTTGAGGGCGCGAAATACCGCCTGTTTTGCCAAATAATTCACCCCATGACTGAGTGGCTTGAGTGCTGCGCTACTATTGACCGTTTTGCTGATGCGCGCAGTGGCTTTTTCAAGCGTGGATTTGGGACTTCGGTCGGTTGGGCGTGTGGGCATCGTGTGGTTATCCTTGTTTATTATGCTGTTGTTATGGGTGATGCGGTATTGGTCGCGATCGTTTTATCGTTGTGATTATTGATTTTGGTTAATCGCGGCTGGCTTTGTGCTCAGCTCGTTGCGTGCTGTCCGCCAGCGTTTGATCGTACTGAACATAAGGTACACGTTTGACGGCATAGAGTTTGAGAGCATGCCAATAAATACGCGCCAGTGAGGTCATATTCATCAGCGGATTGTTGCGTAAGCTGTGGGTGATACGCTCAGTGGTCATGGTATCCCCAAACAGATTTACCCCTGCGCGCAGCACCTCACCACGTACGTCACTGATGCTGATGGCAATACGCACATGCAAACCCTCTGCTGATACCTTTGTACTGGGCTTAACCGTCACCTGCCAGAAATACTGCTGGTCAATCGGATTGAACGGTGAGACATGAAAATCCTTATCATGACAAAATGCGCTCTCCTCTCCTGTCAATAAAAACCCATAATAATGACGCTTGTTCCATGGCGTGTTGGAGACTTCTGCTAATAAATGGGTGGGCGTCTGAGCTTCGTCAAAACCGATATAAAAATTGACAGGGCTAAAATACAATCCCGCATTGCGGCAGACCACCAGCCCCATCACGTCGCCGATAGGCACACTGCCTGTATGCTTCTCAAATGCTGTGCATAATCGCTGATGCAGTGACGTATAGCCTTGATCGGAACCTTGAGCATCAGTATGAGTATCAGTTGCTGCCTGCTGTTGAGCATGCTCATCATCATCGGTCTCTTCTGACAACTGAATATAATCTGCTGCACAGAACTGCTGTAACGCTCGGCGTGTGCCTGAAAATAGCGGCAAGCGCAGTATGCTTTTAACTTCTGGCAGCTTATCACCACGAGCTAAGGCGCTGAGGTTGATGCCCCAGTAGCGATAATCATAACGAAACTGATGTTTGGCAGGTAGCAACCGTTGGTGCCACGTGCTACCCGCAAACAGCTGATGCCCGTAGGCAGCAGCGGTTGGTCTATCAGAAGCGTGCGATGATGGCGGCATAAGGCTCTCTTATTGGTTAACTGACTTGTAACTTAAGTTTTATCGGCGACGCCAAATAAACGCGGCTAATCGCTTATGATTCAGACGCACGTGATTTTGACTTGCGCCATTTACTGCGCCATGTGGTTTTTTGCTCGGGACTTGATAACGCATCTGAGATATTACCGATGTGATCGACCAGCGCTTGGTTGGTACTGGCGGTCAATACACGGCGACGCTTGAGCTGACGCGGCTTTTTATCTGCTTTTACTGGCAAGTCTCGATAATGAAAGGGTGTGTGCGCCGTGTCTGCAGCAGGTAGGTGGCTTGGGTCAACGGTGTCTTTGATATCTATAGCAGCACCTAATGCCTGACAAACCCGCAGTCCACTGCGTACGCCATCTTCATGAAAGCCGTTAAACCAATACGCCCCGCAAAAATGCGTATGCTGGTGACCTGAGATCCGCGACCACTGCCCCTGTGCGGCGACCATGTCGGTGTTGTAAACAGGGTGCGTGTAGTCGATACGCTTAATAACCTGTGCCTCATCAATGTTTTGATTGAGCGTGACCAGATAATTATGGCGTTTTTGCAAGCGCTGCAAGATATTCATATGATAGGTCAATACAGGCTTGGGTGATGCCCCTGAGCGATCTGTGCTAGCAGGCGCATCTATCAGATAATTCCAGCTGGCCCATGCCAATGGCTTATTGGGCAGCACGCTGGTATCGGTATGCAGTACCGCCGTGTTGGGGGTAAACTGAAAATAACTCAGTACCGATTGTTCTTCGGCACTGGCATCACCCAGCAGACGCAGCGCCGTGTCAGCGTGACACGCAAAAATCACCTCATCAAATGCTTGTACTTGTGTGCCCGTATGTGCGCTGTCTGTACGCGCCTGAAAGCTGATACTGACGCGACCATTTTTTCGCCGTACTGACTGCACAGGATGGTTGACATGTACCTTGCCGCCTGCCTGCACAAAGCGAGTGACCAGCTTATTCACATACTGCTTGGAGCCGCCGTTAATAGTGAACCACTGCGGACGGTTGACCACATCAAGCAAGCCATGATTGTCAAAAAACTGCGCAAAAAACACCAATGGAAAGTCCTGCACATCTTTGAGCGAGTTTGACCAAATCGCCGACACCATCGGCAACAAATAATTGTCCGTAAACAAAGCACCATAGCGCTTGCCGGCCAAATAGTCGCCCAACGTCTGCGCCGACAACGTGCTGATATCCTCACCCTTGGCCTGTGCGGCATCAAAATCTGCTCTGAGCGTACGAATGTGCTTGTTAAACTGCAAAATATCGGTAATAAATTGCCAAAACTTAGGACTGAGCACGTTTTTGCGCTGCGACAGCAAGGTGTTGAGCGTGTGACCGTTATACTCAAAGTTGCGCGCGCTGTTTTTGACTGAAAAGCTCATGTCCGTGGCTTGAAATGGCACTTGCAACTCATCAAGCAGGCGAAAAAAGTTGGGATACGTGCGCTCGTTAAAGACGATAAACCCAGTATCTATGGCACTGGTCTCGATATGATCTGCGCCTTTTTTGCCATCTTGCAGTGCCACATCAATGGTGTTGACGTGACCGCCGATATAGTCGTTGGCTTCAAATATGGTTACCGCGTGCTGAGCTGCCAGATAATGCGCACAAGTCAACCCTGAAACACCAGAGCCAATGATGGCAATATTTTTTTTAGGTGAAGCTGCTTGATTGTCATTTTTCTGATGGCGACCATGGGTGTCATTATTGTTGTCTTTTACGGCTGCCACACGGTTTGCTTTGGGCTTGCGACGTCTGATTGGCATAAACGATGATCCTGTTATGGTGCTATTATTTTTTATTGAGCTTTTCGCTGACTTGCTGCCAGATCATATCTGGCAAAGCTCCCAAGGTTTTGAGGGGTAACGTGAGCTTTTTGGGAAATTCAATCACCTCATCGCCGTGATCGATACCCTCACGAATGGCGCGGCTGGCTTGCTCAGGGGTTTGCAAAAACGGCATCGGGAAGTCGTTTTGCGCCGTCATTGGCGTTTCCACAAAGCCTGGCACCACCAGACTAACCGCCACATCATGCGGCGCAAGGCTGATTTGTAAGGTTTTCATCAGGTAATGAATCGCCGCTTTTGAGCTGCCGTAGGCTTCTGCACGGGCAAAAGGTACATAAGCTGATGCCGAACCGATACCCACCAAGCGACCTTTTGAGGCCATCAGTTTTGGCAATACGCCCTCGATGGCATGCGACAACGTACCCATATTGACCGACATCACTTTCATAAACGATTCACTGTCGAAGTTTGGCATATCTAGGTATTCACACATGCCTGCCCCAAGGATAGCCAAATCAATCGTGTCAAGTTTTTCAAAAGCCTCAATGACTTTTTCTCGATCCATCAAATCCAAATCAATCGTCATGGCACCCTGCGCTTTTAGGTCTGCTAGCGCATCGTCATCGCGGCCAACAGCATAGACCTGATGTCCCGCTTGTAGATAATCAATGGCCAACTGCTTACCAATCCCTGAGGTCGCACCTGTAATGAGAATATGACTGTTTGTTGGCAATGCGTCTGTTTTAGAGGACTGATCTGATGCTTTATCTTTGGTTGATTGGCTCATAATAAGATCCCTGTTTTTATAATTGGTTGATGATGGTCATATCCATCTTAATTGGCATTAAGCGCTACTTTTTTCTTTATCGGCTGGCTTAACACCATATGATGTTCATTTATTTAGTCTAAATAATTATAAAACATGGTTGATAGACTAGTGTTGTAACTTCGCAAGCACTCGCGCAACGCTTGGCTTTTTTGTAACCAATGACGCGGTTTTTATTAAAACACAGCGGAATTACGTTACTATTAGTCATGTCATATCAGCCCTACGCCCATATGCCCTGCGCTTGAGTAAAGGCATTGGTGATAGCACGTGTCACGTCTTTTTTTGGGCAATCACTGTCATCAGCCAGCCACATGTTGGCGTTCGACTTATGACCACAACAATGACTAAAAACATTTTATTAAAAAAGGATCTATAATGAGCGAACTGCAACTGTCTGATCGCGTAAACAACATCAAACCGTCACCGACACTTGCCATCACCAATAAAGCCAAAGAGCTTAAAGATGCTGGTAAAGACATCATCGGCCTTGGTGCAGGTGAGCCTGACTTTGATACCCCAGATCACATCAAACAAGCCGCGATTGAAGCCATCAATAATGGCTTTACCAAATACACTGCCGTTGACGGTACGCCAGAGCTCAAAAAAGCCATTATCGACAAGTTCCAGCGTGACAACGACGTCAGCTACGAGCCTAACGAAATCCTAGTATCGGTCGGTGGTAAGCAGTCGTTCTTTAACCTTGCCCAAGCCTTTATCAATGCAGGCGACGAAGTCATCATCCCAGCCCCTTATTGGGTCAGCTATCCTGATATGGTTAAGATCGCTGAAGGCGTGCCTGTCATCGTAAAATGCCCCGCTGAGCAAGATTTCAAAATCACTGCCGAGCAGCTCGAAGACGCCATCACTGACAAAACCAAGATGTTGGTACTCAACAGCCCATCTAACCCAACAGGCATGATCTATACCTTAGATGAGCTAAAAGCCATCGCTGAAGTGCTAAAAAAGCACCCACAAGTCTATGTGGCCTCTGATGACATGTATGAGCATATTCGCTGGACAGGCGATAAGTTCTACAACATCCTAAATGCAGCGCCTGAGCTCAAAGACCGCGCCATCATCCTAAACGGCGTATCAAAAGCATATGCCATGACGGGCTGGCGTATCGGCTACGCGGGTGGCCCTGCAAAACTGATTGGCGCCATGAAAAAAGTACAATCACAGTCCACCTCATGCCCAACCTCGATCAGCCAAGTGGCAGCGGCAGCCGCCATCAGCGGTGACCAAACCGTCCTTGAGCCGATGATTGAAGCGTTTGAGAAGCGTTGCGACTTGGTGGTTGACGGCCTAAATGCCATTAAAGGCATTACTTGCTTGCGTCCTGATGGCGCATTCTACGTGTATCCTGAGATCAAGCCATTGATTAAGGCCGCTGGCCTATCGTCTTGCACCGAGTTTGCCGAGTGGCTGCTTGAAAAAGTTGGCGTGGCGGTCGTACCTGGCGATGCCTTTGGTCTTGGCGGCTTTATGCGTATCTCTTACGCCACTGACGAAGCGACACTAAAAGACGCGCTAGCGCGTATCGAGTCTGCCGTATCAGAATTGGATGTTGCCGAATAAGCCATCTGTGATTGACGCTTAATAGCAGTATGTAACTATGTAACAAAGAACGCCCCGCTGTGGGCGTTTTTTTGTGCCAATTTGAGTATTCAGGATATGGATTGGAACTTTTTTCAAAAAAATAGCAAAAAATGCTTGACCTATTTTTTATCTTTGCTAGAATACGCCCCACTTAGCAACAACGCAACATGCTTGCGCTAAGCTCGTTACAACCAATTAGGTTGATAACTTATTCCTCAATAGCTCAGTTGGTAGAGCGTCGGACTGTTAATCCGTGTGTCCCTGGTTCGAGCCCAGGTTGAGGAGCCACATTTTGTCACACATATTGTGACGGCTTATCTTGAATCACATTAGATTCAATTATGGCATTTGCCAAAACCCTCATCGACTTGATGAGGTTTTTTTTATGTCTGCTATCTTGATCATTCAAAACGCTCTATTATTTATGTGGTACATGATCGGTTACTGGTTTGATAATCTCATCAATAATAATGAGCATATAACAGGGTGCAACTTGCCCAAATAGCGGCTATTTTTGACGGCTTTTAAGTTTTTGGCAAAAAATCAAAAATAATGCATATTTAGGGTTGACAGCCTATAATGACTTGGCTAAAATACGCCCCACATAACGCAAACACTGTTAGAAAACATAGCATTCGTTATGACAGCTTATTCCTCAATAGCTCAGTTGGTAGAGCGTCGGACTGTTAATCCGTGTGTCCCTGGTTCGAGCCCAGGTTGAGGAGCCATATACTAAAACCTTCATCTTGTATTCATACGATGAAGGTTTTTTTTATGTCTATCATTTTTGCAAAAGTGGCAGTGTTCTTTTACATTGTTTTATTGTATGGTACATAGTGGTGATGGCATTTGTTTTATAATCACAATTCAAGTATTTATCATCCGTACGATACATGTTTTTGCTTAAGTACTGTTTCTATTCATTAAAACATAATGGTTTACTATGATACCTGTACGAATAAAAAATAAGTTTTCTGATCATCCACAAAAGATCATGCGTCCTATCAGTATCCGTCTCTCAGAAGAGATGATTGAGCTACTGGAGACGACTCGATCAGAACTTGGTTTCAAACGTATACAAGGTCTGATTCGTCTGTATATTCGCCAAGGTCTTGACCGCGATCATGAGGACTATACCCTAGCCCATGATGAAATCTTTATCGAAACTTTGCGCAAAAAGGGCGTCAGCCAGCGCATCATCGATGAAGCCATCGTGGTGACTCACAACAATCATATCACGGAGCCGCTTTGCAACTTACAAGAACAAGACGCCAGTAAGTGATATTGGCGGCACATCAGCCGCCGTCTACCGTATTGTATTATAGAAACACAGGGCCAAATCCGCTATAGAGCGCTTGGCCCTTTTTTATGCCTGTGTATTTTATCTGTTTTCACCCTCGTCATCCCCATACTTCCTCTGCTTTGGTTCACCTACCGATTGCCTCCACCTTTTGCAAAACGTAACACGATACCTGATAACGCGCTGATATAACGCCGCCCAAAACAGGGTATATTTAAGATACAGCGTGATTTTTGACAAAGCCAATCACCTGTCAGCCGTCATGGCTGATGGATAATAATAAAGGATTAGGAGACAGGTTATGGTAGGTATGCTAAAAAAGCGTGGCGCAAGGACGCAAATACATCCTATGGCAGGTGAACACTGGCAACGCACAGCCAATAAAAGCACCAAGCCTGCTACAACCATGATCTTGCTCCTGTCTTTTTTGGGCGCACTGCCCCTACTGGCCAGCTGTAGCCAGCCGCAAACTGACCCACTCACCCAAACCATCCCCACCGACTCCGATCAGTGGCAAAACAAGCTGGGCGACACCTTTGAGCAGCTGTCCGAGGACGAGCGGCAATTGCTCAGCCGCTATATGCTGCGTATGAAGCTCAGTGACGCGTATGAGTCAGGGGCGATGCCGCGTACCACCATCAAGCAAGCGCTTGTGCAGCAGCGAGAGTATGAGCGCCTGCACCCTAACAATCCTACTGGAGAAAAAAGCCCTATCATCGCCAGCAAGGCAGGAACAGCGGCGATGACCGAAACCTACCCTATTGCCCTACTGCCTGTCAAATCAAGCGACAGTGACAGCTTAAATCAGGTCAAGCTACAGTTTATGCTCTCCAACCATGGCACAAGCGCCATCAAAAGCTTTAAGGGGGTGCTGATCATGAAAGATGACCAGTTAAGAGAAGGAAAACGCTTTGTCATACCGCATACAGATTTTGAGCCGCCCATCACCACGGAACAATCTGGAAAGATCATTATCAACAGCAGTATTGAGGATATCAATGTGATGCGAGCCATTCGTAACACGCAAGATGTGAATATTGCTATCGATGAAGGCACGCTGATCCTGGCCGATGGACAGCAAGTGCGCTTTTCTCAATCGTTGTCGCCGTAGCGCTATGGTGGTCAGCAAGGTAGAGGTTTAGAGCGCCAAAAAGGCCTGATATCGCTGCATAATGAGTATTATATTGCATCATACCCTTATACCGCTATTATAAAACAGTGGGTCTTCTGAGGGCATTTGGTGCATTAAAATAATGACATTTAGTATGCGAAACTTGGACGGGAGGGCGCGACTTTTGGCGTGATCAGATTATAAAAAAAGCCACTCATTTTTAGAGTGGCTTTCGCGTTCAAGCATAATACTGAAGCAAGCAGATTAATTCTACAGCCTCAACGCCTTACTCACCGAGAAATTGGGAGTGCAACGAGTCATTTTTGTGTATGCAGCAACTTGTTATAAACCTTGCACTTTATGCACAAGTTCAATGGTTTGCTTGCTGTCCTTTGTGACCACCAACCAATCAAATAGGACTTCACTATACTGGCCTGTGACGGCATAGAACGCTGATACATGGGCTTCCTCGCCAAAGAACTCTTCTTTTTTTGCACAGCCCACCGCTTGAATGATGCTCTCCGCAAATTCGAGCAACTCTTGCTCAGTCCCGATGAGTAACGCTTCATCCCAGCCAGTTTGAGCGGTAATGACAGGACCTGCATGTCGTGTCTGACTCATTATTTCCCCAAAATCTCTAAAAATTTGTAACAGCTTTATTAGAGGACGCTTTCTCTATTGTAGTGCGAAAACGTCTTTATTTTATGAGCTTATATGAGGGTGGGTTGATTGATTTCTAAGTCACCTGTGCGGTGGATAAATACGAATATCTCACGATGGTCATACTACCTAAAAATCCTATTTAAAGGATTTTCCTTGCGCCACTAAAATTGACATACAATTTTTTTAACGCGGCTCAAGTCACCTGTGCGGTGAGTAAGTACTACTGCTCGCTTTGGGCGTCACGATATATTTTCTAAGTCACCTGTGCGGTGGATAAATACGAATATCTCACGATGGTCATACTACCTAAAAATCCTATTTAAAGGATTTTCCTTGCACCACTAAAATTGACATGCAATTTTTTAACGCGGCTCAAGTCACCTGTGCGGTGAGTAAGGTTGCTCTGATTTGAGCAAAGACAATGGCAATTTTCTAAGTCACCTGTGCGGTGAGTAAGATTTAAAGACGCTAAAAGACAGAGCTTTGCTTTTTCTAAGTCACCTGTGCGGTGAGTAAGTCAGGCGTGGCTTCACTCAACACGTCTTTTAATTTCTAAGTCACCTGTGCGGTGAGTAAGGTCCTGACCATCTAATCCGCCCATGATTTGCATTTCTAAGTCACCTGTGCGGTGAGTAAGAGGGTTGGGATGGCAAGACGCCACAAAACAAATTTCTAAGTCACCTGTGCGGTGAGTAAGAGGAATTATACCTCTAAAAAATCAGTTATCACAAGGTGTGGAAGACAAAAACCCTTATTTTACCTTTTATTTTTTGCCTTGTTATAACTGTTTGATTTTTATATAAATTTTTAAATAGCCAAAAAAAAGGATTTTTTGCCCTCGTTTAGAGGGTTGATTACAGTATTGGTAATATGGCTGGCACATTCAAGCGATTTATTGATGAGATCGGCCGAGATGACAAGATTTAGAGGTCATGAGTGTGAGTTAGTACTTTATATTGCACTAGATGGTAGTGGGATTAGATGGGACGAGTTGGGGTGAAGTGGGATAAGAAGCCTTTAGCTGTACGGGATACGGCGGAAGTTGGCTAGGATTTGATTGGTTATCTGAATTAGGCGCATTTATAAATTATTCTGCACTAAATAGGTGGTGCAAATTGAGTTGCGATAATAGTTGTAAGTTATTCTGCACTAAAATTAAAGATGAACAGCGCTTACGTGATTGTAGGCGCTGTTTTTTTATGGGCGTTAGTTACTGAGGTATATCAAGGCGGTGTCTAATAGTCCAGATGGGTCGTCTGTGTTGCAGTTGATGGTGAGGGTCTTACCTGAGTGGTCTGATAGCGTGAGGGTTGTATTGTGGTTGGGATGGACATGGTTGTTGAGTAACGCGGCTATGTCCTTTTTTTGTGTCTGCACTTTTGCTGTATTGCAAGGCTTGGCTGATTTTGGAAATGGCAAAGTGGTCATACATCCTCCGCATTTTTGATTCGGAGGAGTATATTAACTGGTTGGAGAGGTCTCGACAATAGTTAAATCGACTTATACGACAGCAAATGACGTGCTGTTATTCTCATTTTTATTGGTCATAGGTATCCTATTGACGACGATTAATATGGCACTTGTGCCACAGCGTATTGCGCTATACCTAAATCTTAAGTTACTGATATTTATCAATAAAAAATATGGTCTGTCATAAGTACCTAATTATAATTTGGCACTCACTGTGCGTAATCTATCTAAACGGCAAGCTTTAGCATGGCGGTAATGGTAGTACCTGCCTCTGGGCTTTTACACAGTAGATCGTAGATGCTGACGACCAGTTCGGCTTTTTTGTCACTGTCCATGCGCTTGTTATGCGCGGTCAGGTGGTCTTCTACTATCGTAAGCGCTTCGACCATCATTGCCATGTCGATACCGTCTGTGTCTGGCATGGCTTGCGTCACAGGCTGCGAGGGGTTTAGGTCGTTGGGGTCGCCTTTGCCTGTTTTTAACCATTCACTGTTTACACCAATTTTATTAGCCCACTTTTCAACAGTGCGGTCAAGTGGCTTTGTGCCGCGATTCATAGCACTTTGAAAGGTGCTTTTATTTATACCATGGGATACTGCCCATGAATATGGATTTTCCCCATTCATTAGCATTTCAATTCTAAGCCAGAAATCCTCGCCTATCTGCTTCTTATTCTTTTGCATAAATACCCCTATTAATGCAAATGCAGCCAAACTTATTTGAGTGCTTTTGCAAAAAAAACATATCCTTAAATATCAATACTTTATACTCAAAAGTACCTAAAATTACTTTTTTATTAATGCAAACACTTGTATTAAATACTTTTAGGTACTATGATGTTTACAAGTTAAGCCGCTTAACTCTAAATCTAACCATTAAAAAATAAATCAGCGGGGCTGATTGGAGTTATTACTATGCAACCTTATGCCTTTGACGCGTACCCCTTGTTTGCTCAATTTGAGCGTCTACCCGACGGTGGCTGGCATCCTGAAGACATCAAGGCCGCTATTCGTAAGCGCGGCGTGACTTTGGCTGAGCTATGCACACAGATGGGTGTGCCAAAGAACTCTGCTAGTAAGGCACTGGCTGAGCCGTTTACGCAAGGTGAGCTGGCTATCGCTGAATATCTCGATGTGCCTGTGCAATTGCTGTTCCCTACCCGCTGGACAATAGGACAAGAACGCGTTAGACCACGGTATGCGGACAAATATACCACGGTTGCGGAGTTGTTGTCATGAAAAAGTATTTAAATTCTGATGAAATCATTGAGCTTAATATTCCTGACTTCCCTACTACTCGCCAAGCAATTAGCTACAGAGCTAAGAAAGAAGGTTGGAATTGGCACTACGACAAAGAACATGAAGGTAGAGGCCGTCCCAAACGCCTTTATGAAGTGCCTTTGCATTATCAGGTTGCAAGTATTAACGATGATGAAAAAGTACCCAAAAGTAATTTTTTAGGTACTACCGAGATTACCGCTACCGATAATGGTGTATTTGCTAGCGCGGCCATACTTGCCGACTGGCAACGAGACTGCGCTATTGCTCGCATCGCTGTGGTGCGCTATGTGCTAAAGGCGGCTGAGCTAACAGGTAAAACCAAAGCGGTAGAAGCCTTTGCCAAAGCAAGCAAGGAGAAACGCTTGGACGATACGCTGACCGCGACACTGAAACGCGCCAACTCTAAGAGCGGGGCTAAAAGCGGCGTTAAAGAGGGTCGCGGTAATGTGAGTCGCCGCACGCTGTTTGAGTGGATAAAGGCGTTTGAGACCAGCGAGTCTAAGCCTGATGCCAGCGCGGTGGCGTTATTGGCTCCTAAAGCGCGTACGACGGAAATACCGCCGTGGGCTGGAATGCTGCTCAAACTATGGAGTGACCCTGCCAAGCCTGAGCTTGCCGAGGTGATGCGCCGTATCGAAGCGGCCTATGCTAACAGCGCTGTCGAGATGCCAAGCTATCATCAAGCGCGGTACTTTTTGGATACGCATATTGGCAATGTCGAGCGTGAGCGCGGGCGGATGGGCAGTCGTGAGATTAAGAACATCAAGCCTTTTGTACGCCGTGATACGACTGTTTTGCTGCCGTCTGATGTCTACACGGCAGATGGACACACGTTTGATGCAGAAGTGGCGCACCCTGAGACGGGAAAACCATTCCGTCCTGAGATCACTACGGTATTGGATGTACATACTCGTATGGTGGTGGGTTATAGCATTGATTTAGCAGAGTCTGGTCTTGCGGTACTAGACGCGATATCCAGCGCAGCAAGTGATTACGGCATACCTGCCATATTCTACGTAGATAACGGCTCTGGCTATAAAAACGCCATGATGAAAGACGAGTCAACGGGTCTGATGACACGTATGGGTGTGGAGGTGAAACACTCTATCGCCTACAACTCACAAGCGCGCGGGACTATTGAGCGGGTGCATCAAACGATATGGATACGCTTAGCTCGCAAACTGCCTACCTATATAGGTGCAGATATGGATAGCCAAGCCAAGCAGGCTGTGTTTAAGAAAACCCGCAAAGACATTAAAGAGTTTGGTGAGTCTAAGCGGCTTATCGGCTGGGATGAGTTTTTGCAAATCGCAAAAGAGGCCGTTACTACCTATAACCATGAGCCGCACAGTGGTCTGCCCCGCCGCTACAACCAAACTACAGGACGCCGTGAGCACCTAACGCCACAAAAAATGTGGGATGAGCAAGTTGACGCGATGACCAAAGCAGGCACTGGGTTGGTTGTCGTATCAGATGCTGAGCGCGATGACTTATACCGTCCGTATGTACAGCGTAAATGCCTACGCGGTGAGATCAATCTGTTTAGTAATAAGTATTTCTCACGCGATCTGGAGCAGTATCACGGGGAGATCATGCTGGTCGGTTATGACATCCATGATGGCAGTAGAGTCTGGGTACGTGACCTCACCCATCGCCTGATCTGTATCGCTGAGTTTGAGGCGAATAAGAAAGGCTACTTTGCCGAACATGCGCTGGGTTATGCGCGTGAAAAACGTGCGCTTGGTCAAGTGAAACGGGCGCAGGTGCATGTGGATGCAGCGCTTGAAAACCTTGCGCCGCATCGGGTGCTAGAGCATGTAGAGGGTCAGATGATGCCAAAGGCTGATATTGAACGAGCGCAAGCGCGGCTAAATGCCAGCCTTGCCGAGATCGAAGATGCGCCGCTGATAGAGCCGAATGTGTCAACGCAGGCGGCATTTGAACGCCTAAACAGTTTAGGCGCAGATGACAAAACACAGCAGGCACAAGCGCCGATAGCAGAGGCGCAGCAGCCAAAAGTAGCTCCAAGTGGGCAGTCTGAGCAGGACGCAAAATTTGAGCGTTGGCTGTTGCTAGATGCTCAGGTGAAAGTAGGTGATGCACTGGAGGCAGCGGATACGGACTTTTACGAGCTGTACCCTGAATCTAAGATTTTCAAAATCAAACTGCGTGAATACAGCGACGCTCATGAAGCCGAGCATGGCACGCGACCATTTTTTAAGTGGGGTTAGCTATTTAGGTAGCCCTAAAAAGGTGGCGGTAGCCACTGTAATGACTACCGCCTGATCAAGTACGCATACTCAATCATAGGAGATTAAATCATGCGTGAAGTAATGAATAATGTCAATACTGGTATGACGCCCACGGCTGCTGGAGTGGCGCAAGTCACGAACGTGGCTGTGTGCTTTGAGGCGATAGAACGCATACAAAGCCGCCATCCGAGCTTGCCTGGTATCGGGGTGTTTTATGGCCCGTCAGGTCTTGGTAAGTCTGTCGCTGCGGGCTATATCGCTAATCGCACTAACGCCTACTATGTACAAGCGACCAGTATTTGCACACGCAAAAGCTTTTTGGAGTCGGTGCTGCGTGAAATGAGCATCCCTGCTGCAAAAACGGCTAGCGAAATGCTGGGGCAAATCGCAGAGGAGTTGGCAAAGTCTGGACGCCCGCTAATCATTGATGAATTTGATCATCTGGTAAGTGGCTCCAAGGTAGAAATGGTACGCGATATCTACGAGTCGTCACAAGGGACGATACTGATCATCGGCGAGGAGCAGCTACCGAAAAAGCTAGAACGCTGGGAGCGGTTTCACGGGCGCGTGCACAGCTGGGTCCCTGCACAGCCTGTAACGGTCGCTGATGCTGCCTTGCTTGCACCGATCTATGCGTCAAAAGTGTCTATCGAGAGCCAAGTGCTTGAGCAGCTGGTCGGCGCAGTACGCGGCTCAACACGCCGTACTTGCACAAACCTTGAGATGCTGGGGCAACGGGCACTTGAGTGCGGTATACGCTCTGTGACGATGAGTGATATCGAGCAGCTACTGCCTAATGGCTTTATCACTGGTCAATCCCCCAAACCACGCTCATTTGCACTACATTAAGGAGAAACTTTATGTGTTGTCGTTGTCAAAACTCAATCGAATGTGACTGTCAAAACCATACCTATCAAAAAAACAACTGTCAAAACGGTATGACTATTAATATAAACCCCCTCCTCTCTGTGTCAAAGCCGCGTACTATCGTGCGTAGCGACTACGAAAAACTGTGGGACATGCTGCGTGCATCAGCGGATGGCGTCATCATCCGCGATGTGCCACGCACTATCCCTAGTATCAATTATGATAAAGCTAAGGCTTGGCTTGGCGCGTTACTCAGCGCAGGCTATGTCTCACGCGAACAAATTGGACTCACACGTAAGCTGCCGACCTATCGCTATCAGCTGATACGCGATATCGGTCAAGCACCGCCCCGTATTGATAGCAAGGGCGCGCCAAAACCGCCATCTGTCAGCGAGACTATCTGGCGCACTATACGCATCCTCAGAACTTTTAACGCTAATCAAATCATTGCTAGTGGCTCAACGCCTGAGCTGGTACTCAATGTCGCCAGTGTGCGCCAGTACCTGCGTCATCTTTATAGTGCGGGGTACTTACAAGTACGCCAAGCGGGGCAAGCCAAGCAGCTGGCCATCTATCAGCTGATACACAACACTGGCCCCAAAGCGCCTGAAGTACAACGCGGTAAAAAAATCTATGACGGTAATCTCGGCATGGTCGTGTACGACCCTGAGACCGCGCTTGCACCCTCGCACCAGTTGGAATCTGAGCAATCTGAACAAAAAAAAGAAGCTCGAGCTCGAGCTAAACAAGCCAAACGGGAGGCGCGTCGTCATGTCTAATACTAAAGCCACAAATATACCCGCGCATCTGACGACGCTTGAGCGCAGCATCGTTAAAAATACGCATACCACGCTACTGGATACAGCCATAGCGCCGCTAAAAACCGATGATAAATCGGTAGAAAAGTATTTGAAAAAACAGCGCGAACGGGCAGCCATTGAAAGATTGCCAACCTTTGAGCATGCCGCTGCTACTGACATCGAGCGTTTGCGCGGCGAGGTGCAACGATTGCACCATCTAATCACGCTGGTGATCGTGATGTTACTGGTCATTGGGGTCGTAGGAGGTGCGCTATGTCTGCTATAGAAACGGTGACTATTGATAATACCGCTAGTACGGCTGCTGATGCTGACTGTCGAAACCCACAAGGCTGGAAATATTATCCAGTGACGGCTGCCAATTGGATCGCGGCGTGTCATGAGGAAAAAGAGACGCTGGGCATCTCATATGCTGAAATTGCAAGGCGTATCGACTATGCACGCCCCAGCCTGAGCCTTGCACTCTCTGGGAACTATACAGGCAATACCAAGACCATTGCTGATGCTTATATCACTTATCGTACACAGGTCTTATGTCCCTATGCTGGTGAGACAGTCAACCGTCAGTACTGCACGGATCATGCGCTTGCTGATGCGCCGACACATAATCCTGCGGCTCTGCGCCATTGGCGCGCGTGTCAGGGCTGCACGCATAAGCCTGATGAGGTGTGATATGTCCTGCATATACACAACAAGCCTGAAAGTGCTGGATGTGTTAGCCGATGCACCCGCATTTGTGAGTGATATCGCGTCTGAAATAGGCGTCTCACCAGACACGGCAGACTCGTTGCTGCGCCGACTACACAGTAATAAAGACATTGTGCGCCGTCGATTTCATGTGACGACACGGCGCACGCGCTGGCTGTATATGCTGCCAGCACACGCTGAATTAATGACAAACAAAAAGGACTAAACCATGAGTAATCACTTTTCAAACGAAGCACAGCAAGCAGGTGAATTACACAGCCATATTTGCCATGACTTATTGGCACGTACTGTATCACGTCTATCGCCTGACCTGCTGACAGAGCTAAATAAATCAGCCAGAGAGTTTATGCAGCTCAACGAGCAAACCACCTGTGAATCAACACAAGCGCTAAATGCGGTTGTACAAGAAGTAGTGAAAGGATTAGTAACTAGCATTACCCAAACTGACAACTTAAGAGCTGATAAGGAATCTAACCATGAATAATCAAAATCAAAACACCGTTGCTAATACAGCGCCCCAACTTACGCCTATCGACGTCGTTGCTTATATGGAGAACTCAAAGGGGCATCTAATCCCCATCGACAAAGTTAAACCCGTCGATAAGCTGCGCGACGAGCAAGTCAAGTCCATGATTGATGCTGCAAAGGCGCTGCATCAAAACATGCAAGAGACAAAGCGCACGCTGTTTGCCGCCTTTAACGATTTTGTGGCGCTATCAGCGCAGGAATATAATGTGCAGCTGGGTGGTAAGAAAGGCAATACGACGCTGCTCAGTTATGACGGCAAGTATAAAGTGCAACTGGCAATATCTGAGAACATCGTCTTTGATGAACGGCTGCAAGTCGCAAAAAAATTGATTGATGAGTGTCTGACCGACTGGACGCAGGGCAGTAATGACAACATTAAGGCGCTGATCAATCAAGCATTCCAAGTTGATAAAGAGGGCAAAATCAGCACGCATCGTGTGCTTAGCCTGCGCTCATTAGACATCAGTGACACAAAGTGGCTGCGTGCTATG
This sequence comes from Psychrobacter sp. PSi21, assembly GCF_054960615.1. NCBI lineage: Bacteria > Pseudomonadati > Pseudomonadota > Gammaproteobacteria > Moraxellales > Moraxellaceae > Psychrobacter > Psychrobacter sp. PSi21. Next base: position 43,168 of record NZ_JBHNYR010000005.1, on the reverse strand, counting down.
GAAGCTATCAGCGATGCGGTACAAGTGACGGACACAAAGGAATACATAAGATTTTATGAGCGCGACGACGCTGGCGCTTATCATCAAATCTCGCTTGATTTTAGCAATGTATAGAAGCTTTTAACCCTACTGTCTAACGATACCCGTGGGCTACGCACTGCTAGCCTACGCTATTAAACCAAACAATATAAAAAGGATAAGACCATGAATAAGCAAGAATTAATCAAAGCCATCGCCGCTGATGCAGGCGTCACACAGACCGCAGCCACTGCGATGCTCAAATCGTTTGAGAGCCACGTCAGTAAGGCTTTGGCCGCTGGTGATGAGGTAAAAATGGTCGGTTTTGGGACATTTAAAGCTGTACCGCGTGCTGAGCGTGAAGGCCGTAATCCGAAAACAGGTGAGCCTGTATTGATCCCCGCTGCCACTGTACCGCGCTTTGTGGCAGGTAAGACATTGAAAGATGCGGTGAATTGATACACCTTCAAACGGCATTTAAACAATCATAAAAGGGCTGGCTGTTAGCCAGTCTTTTTTTGGAGAAGATTATGAGTGATATAGATAAAAAACGCATTATGGATAAGATCATCCGCTGCTTAGCACTGAGCAAGTCAAGTAATGAACATGAAGCAGCCACGGCTTTACGTCAAGCCCATGCGATGATGTCACAGCATAATATCAGCATGGATGATGTCAAACTGGCTGATATTAAGTTTAAGGCATCAAGCACGCGTACTGCGCGCAATCCTGCATTGTATTTAGCATGTCTTGCAGACATGATAGCGGAATTGTTTGGCTGCAAAATGTATTTGGGGAATGGTGAAGGTGGGCTTAAGTATGTGCCTGTATTTTGCTTTGTTGGCTTAGAGATGCACAGTACGATAGCGAGCTACGCTTATGACTCTTTAGCCCGTCAGCTGAAGCACGGCTTCACTATATGAAAACTGAGCTTAAACGGGTGCGACTTGCTAAAAACAAGACAGCACGAGCGGATGCGTTTTGCATGGGCTGGGTAGCGACTGTCGAACAGCTGGTTAGTAAGCTTGTACCACCTACAACTGACATACCTATGATTGAATATGCAATGAAACGAGAATTATCACTGAAAACTAAAAATGCGGTGGATAGAGTATCTAAAAATAGAGCAGCGTCTGGCACTGATGATTTTTATAACGGTATTGTCGCAGGCAAAAATGCCAAGCTGCATCATGCGATGAATGGACAAGGTGACAATGGTCTGATTGGAGTTAAGTTATGAATGACAGTCATGAAAAATGCGATTCAGTATGCCCGAAGTGCAAGCGTGAAGTTACGTTTACCCCAGTGCACCCGCTAAAACCAGATAAAGACTGCTTTTTGGGTGGTTATATTTGTGCGTGTGAGGTGACACTGATGATGGATTATGAGGTCGCCAGTCAGAATGTTATTGCAAGAGAACTCAGTGATTGGCGTATACATGAAAAGGTGCTACGCAATGAGCACTAAAAAATACTAACGGCGAAAAATTGATATGTGAGGTAAGTATATGTATTGCAGCCCGCTACTTGTTAGCGGGTTTTTTTTGTTTAGAACTACTGTTTAAAATAATCTTACCTCATAACTCTAAACACTCGCTTTTGTCTATAATAATAAACATCTATTGAATCATATGCTTATGCGAGGTCAGCAAATGGCGTACTCTCCTCAAAAACGTAAGATGATGCAGCTCGTGCATATCGGCAAAAATCAGCTGGGGCTGGACAACGGCACGTATCGCGAAATGCTATATCAAGTGACAGGTAAACACTCAAGCAAAGACTGCACAGCAGCAGCGCTACGTAAGGTCGTTGATCATATGGAACAGCACGGCTTTACCGTGACACCTGCCAAAAAGCACACCACCAAAAAGCCAGACGCAGCGGCTGCCAAAAAAGCATTGATAGATAAGATTGAAGCGCTACTAACAGATGGCGCTAAGCCGTGGGAATATGCTGAGACAATGGCAAAACATATGTACAAAGTTGATGCACTGACGTTTTGTACACCCCGTCAGCTGCGCGGCATCATCACCGCACTGGTTAAAAATCAGCAGGCACTAGCAAAAGCGGCGGTAGTGGATGACCGATAATAATACTAAGACTTACCAACAGCTAGAGATGCTGATCGGTCATGATGCTACCGAAAAGGTGGTGGCTGCTTTTCGGGGTCAAGAACTTTATATGTATGCGCCTAATAAAATTGATGATAACCATGAACTGGCACGAATAATCGGCGTCGAAGCAGCGCGGCGGATGTGTCATTACTTTTACGGCAGTCATCTGACAATACCGATGCAACGCGCAAAAAATCTGGCTGAACGTAATGCTGAGATCGCGCAGAAATACAAAGCAGGCACCAGCAAAAGCACGCTTGCCAAAGAATACAATCTGCATGTACGTACTGTACGCAAAATCATTGAAAATTATCGCAATGAACAAGCAAGGGCGGTATACGCGCGCAGACAGCTACGCTTGTTTGACTGTTAGCCCTTTTCTATTTGGTTAGCCTAAAGCCGTTAGATACCCCCGTATCTAACGGCTTTTTTGTGCCTGACAATTTATTTTTGAAATAAGTAAAACATCGGAAATGTATCACGTATTTATCGACGCTTGTTTTTGGGATGATAGCGGTATTACACAACTTTACTGCCCTATTTATCTGACTGCCGAGCTGACTATGACCCAAACCGCTATGACCAAACCAGCATTTTTTAACTGGCTGCGCTATCAGCAAGATTCAAAAATGCTGGTACAAGACAATGTCGATGCTGGGGATACATTTTTAGAAAAGTTTTCAGCTGACGAACTACAGGAGCTACTGGTACGCATCGGTTTGGCGCAGCCGCCTGTTTTGCTTATTCCCAATCCAAATCCGCCAAAAGTGCAACGAGATGACATCATTGCTGCTGCTAAGGGCATCAATGTACCTGCCGCGACCATTAAGGCGCTATCTGATGTTGAATCACCTAAGGGTGGCTTTAACAGCGACGGTACGCCAAAAATCCTATTTGAGCGTCATAAGTTTTGGCAGGCGCTGACTGATCGTAACTGGATTACCAAGCGTAATGAGATGTTTGAGAAGTATCCAGACATCTGTAATCCACGCTCTGGCGGCTATAGCGTACGCCCGCAATACGAGAAACTATTGATCGCAGCAACTCTCAACTGGGATGCCGCGCATGAGGCGGCGTCTTGGGGCTTTGGACAAGTCATGGGTTTCAACTGGCAGAGCCTTGGTTATGAGTCTGTTCGTGATTTTATTGAGCATATGTATACGTCAGAGGGTGCGCAGCTTGATGCGGTGTGTCGCTATATCAAAGTCAATGGACTAGATGATGACTTGCGCCGTGAAGACTGGCCAAGTTTCGCGCTGGGCTATAACGGCTCAGATTATCAGCGCAATGGCTATGACAAAAAAATGGACCGTGGTCATGCCCGTGCCAAAAAGAACGGATGGTGATAATGAAAGACAATAACCCCCAAACTAACGAGCGCCACTTAACCATTGATGAGCTGCCAAAGCCTAATCGTGGTTCTGGTGAAAGTATCGTCTATATCGACGACGCTGGGTTTTTACCCGCACAGTACGGGCAAATTACGCCTGAACCTAAGCATTGGTATCAGTCAAAAACCATCTGGTTTAACTTGATCATTACTGCGATGACGCTAGCAACATCTGCCACACCAAGCCTTGAGACGCTAATGACGCCTGAAGTTTATGGCGTACTGGCGACAGGCGTGGCGTTTATCAATGCCATCTTGCGTTTACTAACGGGTAAGCCGATCAAAGGCGGTATAACGCGTGGGTGACATTATTGATGATGCCAACAAAATCGCGGCTGTGCATCTAAACGCAGCGCTGTCACATATCAAAACGGCTAAGGCTAATGATATCGCTGACTGTATCGACTGCGGTGACCCGATTGGTGCTGATCGCAAACATGCTGCCCCACATGCCAAATACTGTATTGAATGCCAGCAATACCATAAGGATTCGTGATGACATTAGAGTTAGAAGCCTATCAAGTTATTGTTCTGCTGGCGACGGTTGCTGGGTCAATTTTTGGTACAGGGAAAGCCTTGTTTGCGCGCTTTGATGCGTCGTTACGTGAGCGTGATGACACGCTAGAGGTCGCTATTAGCAATGTATCAAAGCAGCTTACACAGCAAAGCAATGATGTGCGTCAGATTGAAAAAGACCTATTGCTATTAAAAGCTGAGCTGCCCGAAAAGTACTTAACCCGCGCAGACTTCAACCGCACTTTTACCGTGGTCGAAGCCAAGCTTGACCGACTCTATGAGTTACTTAATCAGCAAAAATAAATAAGGATAACTGATGTCTATTGACCTTAATAAAAGCCGCCGTGAGGGTATGCGCTGGTATTTGCTGGTCGCTATCCACCGTGCCGAACCTTTAGGGTGCGGTGATGTCATGCTAAAAACCATCATGGACGACATTTACGGCAATGTGACACCGACGGAGCTGCACCAACAGCTTAGCTATCTTGAAATGCGTAAGATGGTTGCTTTGACTAAAAACCCTGATGGGCACTGGCACGCACGCTGTACAGCATTGGGTGTTGATGTTGTTGATTATACAGTGGACTGCCGCGCTGGTATCGCTCGCCCCACTAAATACTGGAGCTAAGCATGGCGCGTGAAAGTGCAGTAGACCAGCTCACGCCTGAGCATTTGCAGCTATTCAAGCAGCGGCTTGAGGATTCAGGTTTTAAAAACTACCAAGATTTAACGGACTGGCTGACCGAGCTTGGCTATCAGATTAGCAAATCTAGTGTCCACCGCTTTGGCAAAAAACACGAGCAAAAAATGCAAGCGGTGTCCCTGTCTACGCAAGCCGCCATCTATATGGCTGAGCGTAATCCTGATGACGCAGGGGCGCTGTCGTCTACCGTTATTACCATGATGCAGTCAGAGTTTTTTAACGCGCTGGTGCAGCTGCAAAGCCTTGATGATGATACTGACCCTATGGAGCGTATGGGCGCCCTGTCCAAAATCAGTAAGGGCATTGCTGAGCTGGGCAAAGCATCGATCAATCAAAAAAAGCATCAAATCGAAGTCCGCGAAAAAGCGCAAGCGGCGGCGGACAAGGTTGAGCAAATCGCTAATAAGGGCGGACTGACGGGTGACACCGTGCAAGAAATCCGCAAGGCCATTTTAGGGATCGCAGACTGATGACCACAACGCAAACAGCCCCGCCTCTGCTCGATGCCAATTATGAGCTGGAAGCACCAGCGGTATTGCTACCGTATCAGCAAAAGTGGCTGGCGGACGAGTCACAGCTTAAGATTGCAGAAAAGTCGCGGCGTATTGGTCTGACATGGGCGGAGGCTGCGGACTGCGCGCTGATTGCGGCATCTGATAAAAAATCAGGTGGGCAAAATGTCTACTATGTTGGCTATAACCAAGACATGACCGTTGAGTATATCGAAGCCTGCGCAATGTGGACGCGGTCGTTTAACTATGCAGCCTCTGAGATTGAGGAAGGTATTTTTGTCGATGAAGACGGCGACAAAGAAATCAAAACCTACACGATCCGATTCCCAAAAGCCAAAAACCGCATCACCGCGCTATCAAGCCGACCATCCAACCTACGCGGTAAGCAAGGCGTAGTGGTTATTGATGAAGCAGCGTTTCATGAAGACTTGGCGGGCTTAATCAAAGCTGCCTTAGCGTTGCTTATTTGGGGCGGTAAAGTGCGTATTATCTCGACGCACAATGGGGATGAGAATCCCTTTAACGATCTCATCCAAGAGGTACGCGCGCTTAAACGTAGCGGCACAGTGCATAAGACCACGTTTGCCGAGGCTGTCCAGCAAGGGCTGTATAAGCGCGTGTGTCTGCGGTTGGGTCGTGAGTATGACGCGGCTGAGGAAGCGGCGTGGGTGGCTGAGGTCTATAAATTCTATGGTGATGATGCTGAGGAAGAGCTGGACGTCATCCCCGCGCAAGGCTCAGGACGCTGGCTAACAATGGGGCAGCTAGAAAAGCTGCAAAATGAAGACAGTCAAGTAATCCGCTTTGTACCGCCTAAAGGTTTTGAGCTGTGGACTGAGGATGCCCGTAACACCCATGTAGATAAGTGGTTAGAAGAAGTTGCCGACCCTGTATTGCTAACGCTAGACAAGACCCACCCGCATTACTATGGACTTGATTTTGCCCGTCATCGTGATGCCTGTGTGATGTGGTGGCAGGCTGAGAGGCTAAACACAGGACGCTACTGCCCGTATGTGCTGGAGATGGAAAAAACACCCTATAAGCAGCAAGAACGCATCTGTATCCATGTGATTGAGCGTACCCCGCGATTTAATCAAGGGGCGAATGATGCCAGTGGTAATGGTGAGTATCTGGCTGAAGCCCTACAAGTGAAATTTGGGGCGCACCGCATCGATGCTGTAAAACTTAGTGAGGGCTGGTATGCCGAGCATACACCGCATTTTGGCGCGTGTCTCACAGACGGCACGATCGAGGATATGCCCGCTGATCGTGATATCCGTGATGACCACTTGCTATTTACTAAAATCAAAGGCGTGGCGCGGATACCTGCTAAACGAACCAATAGCAGTACTGGTAGTAAACGCCACGGTGATAGCGGTATCGCACATTTGCTCTGTGACTATGCGAGTAAATCACCAACGCCTGAGCTTGAATGGACGCCAGTGCCAATTGATAGATCAGAGATGCCACGCGGAATGCGTGATGTGTTTGAAAAGCTTGTATCGCTTAGTGGCTTTTTAGGCACGGGTGGTTGGTAGTTTTGGTTAATACGATTTTTAAGGAATATCAATGTCATTTTATGCAGCGCTGAAATCAGCCGCGCCCATTGCGCAAAAACAAATTAAGCGCTTGCTTGGCTCACAAGTACAAGCCACTGACGACCGCGCTCACGTGTGGGAGCGTCCAGAGCTATCGCATCCAGCGGTAGGACTAACACCCGCTAAGTTGCACCAACTGCTTACAGGCGCAGAGTCTGGCAATATGAACGATATGCTGTCGCTGTTTGAAGACATGGAAGAACGTGACAGTCATATCTTTGCTGAGCTAGATAAGCGTAAGCGTAGCCTATTGTCCCTTGATTGGTACGTCAAAACACCTGAAGGGGCAACCGCCGCAGAAAAAGAACAAGCAGCGACTATCCAAACGCTCATGCACGCGATCAATGATTTTGACATTGTCATTAAAGACGCGCTGGATGCCATTGGGAAAGGATTTAGCGGACAAGAAATCAACTGGGTGCGCGACGGCAGTACTTGGTATGTTGAGTCGCTAGCATTTGTGCAGCCCCAGCGCTTTGTGATTGCCCCTGATAATAAGACGCTGATGCTGGGTAACGGCATTGATGCGCCAGAGGCGCTTTGGGATCATGCGTTTTTGATGCACACGCACAAGGCCAAAAGCGGCTATCTAGTGCGTGGCGGTCTGCATCGTATTCTTGCATGGCCGTACGTGTTTAAAAATTACTCAGTGCGTGATTTGGCTGAATTTTTGGAGATCTATGGTCTACCAATGCGTCTAGGGACGTATCCCGCAGGTGCGACCGAATCTGAAAAGTTTACCTTGTTACGGGCAGTAATGGAGATCGGACACCGCGCGGCAGGCATTATCCCGCAAGGTATGCAGATTGATTTTAAGGAAGCCGCTAAGGGCAATAGTGATCCGTTCGAGTCCATGATTAAATGGTGCGAGCTGTCACAGTCTAAAGCTATCTTGGGTGGCACGCTGACCACACAAAGCGATGGTAAATCTAGCACTAACGCACTTGGTAACATTCATGAAGTGGCGCGGATTGAAATACGTGATAGTGATGCTAAGCAGCTCGCAGCGTCTATCAGTCGCGATATCGTAGCATCAATGATGCGCCTGAATTATCCGAGCGTCCATCCTCGCCGTTATCCAAAGTTTGCGTTTGATCTATCAGAACCTGAAGATATCACGACTTTTAGTGAAGCAATCCCTAAACTGGCTGGTGTTAACGGTATGCGAATCGGTGCTAAATGGCTACATGGTAAGCTCAATATACCAATGGCGGCTGATGACGAGGCTATCCTGACCATCGGCACTACTGCCACACCTACTGCGCTGAGCGCCGCACTAAGCGCACAAGCGGCATTGAATACACAAATGGACACGGTTAAACGTGAGCGTACCAATATCGCACGCGCTGAATCAGGTATTGATGCTGCCCTGTCTGATATCGCCTATACGCAAAATATCACCGATATGAGCGCGGTACTGGGGCAAGCGATGGTCGATAAGCTATCGGTTGCAACCAGTTATGACGAAGCGCTGGCGCTATTGTCCAATGCCGAGCCAAACAAGGCGGTCGATGAGCTAGCGGCTAATCTTGAGCAGTACTTGTGTGCCGCTGGACTGTGGGGCGCTTTAAATGAGCAACCGTTAGAATTACCCGCTGGAGGCGCATAAATGCCTGATTCTAACGCTACCTCTAATAATATTAATCTGCAAAGCCTGTTCAATCGCCGCCCTGATGATGCCATCAAATACTTGCAAGACAAAAAGCCGCAAGCGTCCATTGACTACGCAGAGGTACAAGGGCGCGCGCATGACCATGCGTTCGTCGTTGCTAAGATGACTGACATGGATATGCTCAAGCAAGTGCAGCAGTCACTGGTCGAAGCAATGGAAAACAATATGTCCTTTGCCCAGTGGCAGGCGTCTGTCGAGCCAATGCTAAAAGAAAAAGGCTGGTGGGGCAAAAAAAATATTGAGCTGCCTGATGGCAGTATAGCCCCAGCACAGCTAGGTAGTGACCATCGACTAAAGCGTATTTATGAAACCAATATCAATCAGGCGTATCACAAGGCGCGCCGCCATGATGGTGACTACGATATCTATCCCTATGCAATGTGGATATCACGCGGCGATAACCGTGTGCGTCCTAGCCATCAATCGCTAGACGGACAAATATTTCGCCGTGATGATCCTTACTATCAGTCTATTCGCCCGCGATGTGCATGGGGCTGCCGCTGTGATGAGATACTACTGACTGCTGAGCAAGCGGGACAATATGGCGCACTCGATGGCTATACGATATATGACGATATCAGCGAATATGTGACTACTGAAAATGTCATCGTACAAGGCACGTATGGCGCTTACACTGCCCCTGTCAATGTCATGCGCTTGCCTAATATGCCCGTGTACCGTACTGACCCTGGTTGGCTACACGTAGGCGATACGCTACCCATGCAGCCAATGCTGGATAAAGCAGGACAAGCACCTGCGCTGCTGGGCGCTAATAGTATGCAAGCTGTACTTGCTCGTGAGTCGGTGCTGGGCCGCTTTAATGACGATGTAAAAACATGGGTCGATAGTGTTGACCCAACGCGCCCTCGTGGTGAGTTTCGTCATGTTGGCGTAGTACGTCCTGAGTTCGTACAAAAACTGGCAGATGAAAAGGGACTGGCGCTAGAAAATGCGGTGATTACTTTGCATGACCGCATCACGTTGCAGCATTTGGATCGGGCACATAAGAGACATGATCCTGCATGGGTCGCGAATATCGTGCGTAATTTGACGGCAAAGCATGATTTGTATTGGGACAACATAACCAATGCACCCGTGCTAGTGTTTGATACACCAGACATCAGCTACAAATTAATTGTCAAAATGAACGAGAGGATAAAGGGTCGCGATGTCGTAGAAGCAAAACAAAATTACATCGGTAATGTGATACGTACTATCTCGCTTGATACCGCTAGTAACTTAAATAACGGCACGAACTATACTCGGCTGTTGAGTACGGTTGATAGTAAATAGAAAGCACTGGGCGGGAATCGAACCCACTACACACGGCTTGGTGGTTATGCTGATAACCACTAATGCAACCGTCCTCGTACCATTATGAGTACCAATGCTTGTTGCTAGCGTAACGTCAATCGCTGTCAATATCAACAACTTAGGGCGACATATGACAGTATCAACGATATTAATTACAGATGAGCTACAACGCGTACTTAACCAAGCCGCACGGCAAACCAGCAACACATCGCCGCTCATGCGGACGATACGCGCGCAGCTGATGAGTCAGACGCAGCAGAACTTTCGAGCGCAGGGTCGCCCTAAATGGCCCGCGCTGTCCGATGTCACCATCAAAAACTATGAGCGCTTGGGAATCAGTACAGACGGGCTACTTAGGCGCTCTAATTCGTTATATAACAGTATTCAAACCTTTAGTGATGCTACCAGCGCTACTATCAGTGCAGGTGGTGGTAATCAATCGGGCGCGTATGCTGCGATACAGCAATGGGGTGGTATGGCAGGTCGTGGCCGCAAAGTGAAGATACCAGCGCGGCCTTATATACCCATTGACGCAAATGGCAACCTACAAACAGAAGCGGTCGACGGTGTACATCAAGTCATTATGGCGCATTTGCGGCGTAGTTTTAGATAATGACTCAAACATATGGTAGATGAATAGCGTTAGAGGGTCGTTAGATTTACGACTATCAGGCGCAAAAGATAAAACGCGGTGATTGCTCTACTTATAAATTGAACGCCCCTAAATGGGCGTTTTTTTATGTTCATGCAAAAACTCAAAAAGTCGGAAATGCGTCCCGTATTTATTGGCGCTTATTTTTGCCATCATAAGACTTTATGACAACAACGCTAAGTGCTTAAAAATCAGTGTGTAAAAGCAGTGTGTAAAAGCAGTGCTTTTTTTATACGCGCCTCAGGAAGGGTTATGTAACGTTTGCTGATTATCCCAACCACTAAAACAAATAGACAAATTGATAAGAGATGCTATGGCCAAGCCGTCAACCCATACCGCAACAATCGGTAGCAGTACCCACATTGCCGCGCTGTCGTTAGAGATTACAGCCAGCCGCGCACCGCAAGGGTATTTTTTAGTATTTCCAGCGGGCAAAACGCGCAGTGGTGACGGCTCAGGTCGTCCGTCCGAGTGCGACGCGTGGCTACTTGATGCCAGCAATGGCTATGCACTGGCTGACCTACTGAATGCGCGCCCGACTGATATGGTTATTGATTATGAGCACCAGACGCTACACGCGCAATCTAACGGACAGCCTGCGCCAGCGGCTGGGTGGCTTGCCGCTGGGCAGTTTGAGTATATCGACGGCGTGGGGCTGTGCAACCGCGCACCCAGTTGGACGACCAGAGCGACACAAGCCATCGCTGGTAATGAGTACCGCTATAAATCACCCGTGATTGTTTATGACACCGACGGTTATGTGACCAACATCATGAACGTCGCCATCACCAATCAGCCCGCCCTATTGACGCTCGATGAGCTGACCGCACTGTCTGCCAAATTTAATGTAAACCAAAAACAGGACACAGAAATGAAACCCTTACTTGCTTATGTCATTGCCGCTCTTGGTCTTAAAGAGACTACAACAGAAGACGAAGCCGTTACCGCGCTCAGTGCGCAAGTCGATGACTTCAAAACCAAAGCTGCCACCGCCAAAGTTGACGTTGATGCAGACAAGCCACTGGCAGCTCTATCTAGCGTATTTGCGCACAGCGCTGAGCCTGACCCAGCAAAATACGTGCCTGTCGCAACGATGACCGAAACAGTAGCGGCATTGAATGCACAAATTACCGAGCTGCAAGGTAATCAAGTTGACCCTACTGCTGAGCTATTGACCGCGGCGCTGTCTGATGGACGCCTACTGCCCGCACAAGAGAAATGGGCAAAGTCTTACGCCAAGTCAGACCCCGTAGGTTTTAAAACGTATCTGGATAATGCGCCCGTCATCGCTGCACTGAATAGCAAGCAAACGCACGGTAAGCCCGACCCTGTCTCTGGTGACAAAATCACAGCGCTGTCCGCTGAGCAAAAAGAAGTCGCGGCAGCAATGGGTCTGTCTGATGCGGACATGCTCGCACAGCTCAACGCATAAACCACACTTTATAAATAAAAGGATAAGTCAATGATTAACACCCCTTACCGTGAGGGTATTTCTATACCTTTAATCGTAGCTGCTGGTGTCATGATTACTGAAGGCGAGCTGGTCGCAACTGATACCGAAGGCCACGCTGTCCCTGCCACTGATGCAAGCGCCCAGTACTTGATGGGACGAGCTGAATCAACAGTGACTATTAATGCCGATACTACGCCAACTAAAGGTGGCAACCCTACTGCTATGCAAGCCAATGCCACGATTACTATCACGCGCAATCGTCAATTTTTACTGAGCAACGATGCCACCAACCCTGTAACTGCTGCTGACATTGGCAAAGTCGTCGTGCTGAATGGCAAAAACACGGTTGCAAAACCTGTCGAGGGCGGCTCGGCTGACGCGCTTGGTGTTGGCGTACTGATGGGCGTGGACTACAGCGGCAAAGTATGGGTCGATGTGGGCGGCGCGCCTATCGGGATTGTCGCTGGCTCTGCTGGTCCAGTGGTTTAACGCATCCGCTCAGCTCCAAGCACTAATAAATCAATAAGCTCAAGGACACACTATGAACGTCAATGCACCAACACTTAACGCTATCGCTGCTGGTCTGAAAAAGGTCTATAACGATACGTTTAGTAAGACCGATAGCTTTTATAAACAAATGGCAATGGTCGTACCTAGCTCAAACAGCCAAGAAACCTATGCGTGGCTACAAAATATGCCACGTATGCGTAAATGGGTCGGCGATAAAGTCATCAATAAGCTATCAAAGCAAGGCTACAGCATCGTTAATGATGATTTTGAAGTCACTGTCGAAGTCAAACGTAATGACATCGAAGATGACAATATTGGTCAGTACAACAATATGAGCCAGCAAGCAGGTTGGTCAGCCAAGCAGCTACCCGATGAGTTGGCGGCTGAGTTAATCAATCAAGGCCAAACCAATCTATGCTACGACGGTAAACCGTTCTTTTCGAGCACTCACCCTGTCACGGTAAAGGGTGAAGATAAGACCATGAGTAACGTGCATAACAAAGCACTGTCTGCTGAGTCTGCTGCTGCCGCAAAGGCGAGCTACGGTATTGGACGTACTAAGATGCGATCACTGACAGATTATGAAGGCCGCAATCTCAAAGTGCGCCCAAACTTGCTGATCGTCGGACCTGATCTTGAAGATACGGCTCGCACGTTGCTCACTGCCGACAAGTTAGAAAACGGCGACCAAAACATCTACAAGAACACAGCTGAGCTACTGGTCATTGACGATCTAACCGCTGGCACTTGGTATTTAGAAGATACCTCTATGCCAGTAAAAGCGCTGATTATCCAAGAACGCAAGAAGCCTGTGTTTGTCTCACAAACCGACTTAAACGCGCCTGATGTGTTTATGCGTGCTGTCTATAAGTTTGGTGCTGAAGCACGATACGGTGCAGGTTATGGCTTTTGGCAGTTGATGCTAAAAGGCTACGCGTAAACGCCTAATGTGAAAATCTAACGTCATGCAAAAAGGCTGGCGTTAGACATCGGTATTAACTTAACGGGAACAACAGGTGATGTAATGGGCAGTTACGCAACGATAGCGTCGATGATTGAGACTTTTGGTGAAGAAGACTTAATTGAAATTACCGACACAGAAAAACCTTTTACAGGTCAGATTAATGTCGTCAAATTGCAAAAAGCTATTGATGCTGCTAACGGCGAAGTCGATGCTCATCTGTCATCCAAACTCAGTGTACCCACTGTGGTCAACTCACCGTTCGTTCAAACGCTTGCACATGATATTGCACGATACCGAGCTGTGTTGGGAAATGCGCGCGAGAGCAAGCGTGACAAAGAACGTTATGACGATGCTGTTAAAAATCTCGAAAAGATTAACGAGGGCAAAAAAGGTACGGGTGCTAGTACTGTTGAAACGAATGCAGCGCCTAGTATTAACCTTTCGCAAATGACCTCAGGCCGTCCAAGTGTGTTTGGTAATAGCCTGTACTAAGGGGAATTATGCTGGATCAGATAGAACAAGCCATCAAGGACACGCTACACGAGTACAACCAAGCGCATGGCGGTGGTTTTGTACGCGGTATTAAGAGCTACGCAGGCGACTTTGATGCTGAGTCACCTGATGAGTTTGCGCAAGTTGTCGCCTCATTCCCTGCAATTTGGGTGACGTTTAAATCCTCAGCTAAGCCTAAAAAACTGGGTGCAAAAAAGCGAGAGCGTGATTATGTCTTTACCGTGCTTGTTGCCGCCAATTCTGGTCGCCGTGAGGAAACGAGTCGTCAAGGCGCATTTAAGGCGGATGGGACAATGCTTAATATTGGCAGCTATCAACTTATTAAGTTGGTCGAAAATGCGCTGCTGGGCAATCGTATGGGACTGGCTATCGATCCGCTGGATGATGGTGAGATTACGTCACTATTTAACTCCAAGACACGCGACCAAGTGGTGTCAGTCATTGCGTATGACTGGCATACCAGCGCCACGCTGACCAACCCTGATCGTGACGATGATGTGCCGTGGATTGAAACGGTCAATATTGATTATGTCTATACAGATGATGACCGCGTGCTGGCATCTGATACCGCCCATTTAAACCATTAAAAAACAAGGATATACAGTATGCAACGTACGCCAGGTATCTATACCAAAATCAATACACAAACGCAGCGGACAGGGCTGCCATCGCAGAATCACAGCATCGTGTTTGTAACAGGTGATGCCACTGCGCCCACTGTACCAAAGCCTATCTATGACACAGCCTCAGCCGATGCCTTGTGCGGTACTGACTCTAACGCAGGTCGCATGATGGCGGCAGCTTTGACGGTATCACAGGGGGTAGAGGTTGAGATTGTGGGCAGCCAAAACAAACAAAACGTGGCAGCGCCCAGTTACATCAAAATCGTGCAATAGGAGAAAATAATGCAGCTATCAGGATGTTTAAAAGTACAGATTGATGACAAAGATCCACAGATTTTTGTCATTACTGATGTATATACACACGAGGTCGAATCAGTCGTACCGCTATCTGAAGATAATACACGGCTCGTGGCCCTAATGAGCAATATATTTTTTGGTGTGACTACGTGGCATGACTCAATACCTGTAGCTTTACCTACTTCAGATAGGCAGATGATTGGCGACTATCGACTTGAATTAAATGGCTTGAATTATGTTGGCTATACATTTGAGGCAATTAAGTATGCGCTAACAGACGAGCTACTAGAATCAAACGATGTTGTCAGTGTTAATGAGTTTACAGAGCTAATGTATAACGCAACGCCAGACACGCTACAGTCAATCATTGATACATACGCAGTTGGGCCAGTAGGACTAATCATTAATACCAGTCCATCAGTTGTTAAATTCTTACCCTGTACACAGTCTGAGA
This sequence comes from Psychrobacter sp. PSi21, assembly GCF_054960615.1. NCBI lineage: Bacteria > Pseudomonadati > Pseudomonadota > Gammaproteobacteria > Moraxellales > Moraxellaceae > Psychrobacter > Psychrobacter sp. PSi21. The sequence continues at coordinate 27,866 of NZ_JBHNYR010000005.1, read as the reverse complement.
TTGATGCTCTGCGTATTGATGATCAAAATAATCCTCACGTCGATGCATATGATTATTTACTATCAAGCATCAATAACACAAGCACTCATGTTGCAGATATGGGGTTTTTGCAAGCACAGCATGACACAAATCAAGACTGCATTATATTTAATACTCAATGTTCATTTGTCCTACCACCACCTGATTTCTCCAACTTCTAAATTTAAGGACATCACATGACTCAACAAATCCCAATCATCGCCACAGCCCTCGCCATGCGAGCACTCATTGATGAAACGACCCCAGCCAGTTTTACCAAATCGATCTCCAACGTCCCTGTGCCTGGTGTCAATGGCATCGTTGCCCCGCGCACTTGGGACCTAGAAGACCCAAACACTGAAGTGGGCTATCTAAACGCCAACGAAGTGACCTCGGTCATTCAGCATGAAGGGTTTCGCTTTTGGGGCAACCGTACCTGCTCATCTGACCCACGCTTTGCATTTGAGACTGGTGTACTAACGGCGCAGTGGATGCTCGACACAATTATCAACGGCTGCTTTCCTTTCGTTGACCAGCCGATGACACCTGTGCTCGTGCAAGACATCATCGACTCTATCAACGCAAAATTGCGCGCAACTGTAACCAAAGGCTGGTTACTGGGCGCAAGCTGCTGGTACAACAACGAAGTGAACAACCCTCAAGACCTGAGCCAAGGGCTGCTCCGGATAGACTACGACTATACGCCAGTGCCCACACTCGAAAACTTGGGCTTGAACCAGCGCATCACCGACCGCTACTTGGTCGACTTTGGCAAGTTGATTGCCCAGACCGCATAACAAAAAGGACACTATCATGGCAAAACAGATGCCTGCAGTATTGAAAAATTTCAACGTCCGCATCGATGGTGACAGTCATGCGGGTACTGCCAAGACAATCACCCTACCTGAGATCGTCAAAAAGACTGAAGACTATCGCGCAGCGGGAATGATTGGCGATATCAAGTTGGACCTCGGTTTCGAAGCAATGGAAGCCACCATCAACTACACGGGTGTCGATGCTCGTCATATTGCCCAGCTGTCGTATTGCGGTGTGGATGCCCTCCCCATCCGCTATATCGGTGCGTATGAGCGTCAAGACACATGCACCCACGTCGTGCGTGACGTGTATATGCGCGGCTCAGTCACTAACTTGCCCCTCGGCGAAATGGAGCTTGGCAATATCAACGAACAAGAGCTGACATACTCAGTGACGTATCTAAAAATCGTCGATGATGGCGTACCGCTACTCGAAGTCGATTTTGTCAATGGCATCCTTATCGTTGCTGGCAAAGATATGACCAGTGACATCAATAGCAAATTAGGCTTATAAACTTTTGGCCAAACGTCACCGTTTAGATAAATGGCGATTAGCTAGTTGGTGAGGTGACGGCTCACCAAGGCGACGATCGTCCGATAGAGGCACTGAGGTCACTATCATCCAAACATGGCCAATTTATTACTTTAACCATTTAACCAAACCAATAATCAAAGATACCAGGACAACATTATGAGTAAGCAAGCAGCAGTAGAAGCAATCGCAGCAGGCGCAGCGTCTCAAATCGAAGACAACCAAGTTGAAACCGCAACCCCACCTACTTTACCGGTCAATCCAGACATTGAAACTGTCGAATTTGATAGCCCTGTCCAGCGCGGCGATATGCAAATCAGCAAAGTAAATATTAATAAGCCGAAGACAGGTGCGCTGCGTGGTCTATCATTAGCCGACCTACTCAAGCTAGACATCGATACAGTCATCAAGCTGGTGCCGCGTGTCAGCACCCCACCACTTGCAGAACATGAAGTTGCCGCACTTGATCCTAGTGACTTGCTTAAAGTCAGTACAGCGGTGGTCGGTTTTTTCGCCAGCAATGCGCAGCGGGAGAAAGCACGCAAGGAAGCGGAAAGCGCGAAAGCTATGGAATCCCTCCCAGCGTAGACGACATCATTGCAGATTTAGCGGTCGTCTTTCACTGGCGACCATCTGATTGCGATGATATGTATATTGACGAATTAATGGCTTGGCACGAACGCGCGCGTAAGCGTAGTGAGACAGATAAATAAGGGAAACAGATGGCAAATAACTTGGACTTATCTGCAACGCTGAAGCTGATTGATGAAATATCTGCACCGCTCAATCCGATCATCAAACAGTCAGAAGCCCTCTCAAAATCAATGCGGCGAGCAACAGACAGCGTCAATGCGTTCGAGCGTAGCATGAGCCATATCAATAACTCAGATTTAAATAGAGCGTCACAATCTGTAGGACGTACAAATAGTGCCCTACAAAAAGCGCGTAGTTTAACAAAAGGCTTGGCATCAGACTTTGGTCTGGTGCTCAAAGTCATGTCTGCAGCGCACAGAAAGGCGGACACATTATCTCAATCATTTGCTGCTACTCGGCAGCGTATGCGGCAGCAAGTGCTTAACAGCGCGCTGACGCTAGGCACTACAGCGATGCTGGTCAGCATCCCCATTAAAGCCAGCATTGACTTTGAATCGTCAATGGCAGACGTAAAAAAAGTCGTTGATTTCGGAGACAACCCAGTTGCAGTGGCAAAAGGCGTCAAAGAGATGGGCGATGAAATCATTCGTCTATCAACAGCGTATCCGATGGCGGCGAAAGACATTGCGGCTATCATTGCAGCTGGCGGACAGTCAGGCATTGCAAAAAAGGATCTGCTTACATTTGGTCAAGATGCAATTAAAATGGGTGTCGCGTTTGATGTAGCCGCGCAAGAAGCAGGACAATCAATGGCGGAAATGCGTACCGCTTTTGACTTGACGCAAACAGAAGTAGTCGCCTTATCTGACCAAATCAACTTGCTAAGTAATAATACACCCGCCGCCGCTAGAGGCATTATGAATGTGGTGCAGCGCATTGGGCCCTTAGGCGAAGTCGGCGGCTATGCGTCAGGAGCGATAGCAGCATTAGGGGCTACCATTCATGGTATGGGTGTGCCCACAGAGGTTGCCTCTACAGGCATTAAGAATATGATGCTGGCACTAGCTGCAGGGGAATCCGCTACAAAGTCTCAAAAAGCTGCATTTGAAGACTTGGGGTTAGACTACAGCCAGATCGCCAAGGATATGCAAACAGATGCTGAAGGCACTACGTTAAAAGTCTTGGAGTCTATCTCAAAATTAGAAAAGTATAAGCAAGCAGCGACGCTGAAGGATTTGTTCGGCTCGGAGTCTATCGGTGCCATTGCCCCGCTGCTCAATAATTTAGACGCACTAAGAGGTAATTTACAGCTGGTATCTGACGAAACAGCGTATGCAGGTTCAATGAATGCAGAATACCAAGCTCGAGCAGCAACCACAGCAAATAATATACAGCTGCTCATAAACAACCTAACAGCGCTGGGGCTGAGCTTAGGTAACTTAGTGCTGCCGTATCTTAATGAGTTTATAAAATCAGCTATTGAGATTAGCAAACGCGTAAAAGCATGGGTTGACGCAAATCCTGAACTTGTAAAAATGATTGGAATGCTGGCCTTAAAATTCATCAAAATCAATGCCGCGATTTGGGCAGTAAAGTACGGCGCTGCGTTGATGTTTGGCACATTTTTCAGTATGGCCGCAAGTTTCATCAAATTCGGCGCAACCATGATGATATTGAATGCCATCTTAGCCAAGTTTGGTATCACCTTCTGGGGTAAGTTCAAGATGATGGGGCAAGCGCTACTCTTATTCACCAAGGTGTTTGCGCGTAGTTTCCTCTTTTTAGCTAAGCAGTCCGTGCCGTTTTTAATTACCGCTTTACGCAGTTTGTCAGTGGCCCTAGTAACCACACCTATTGGCTGGATCATTATGGGCATTGCATTGGCAGGACTGCTATTAATCAAGTACTGGCAACCAGTTAAAGCTTTTTTCGGCGGTATGTGGACAGGATTTTTAGCAGGCATTGCGCCATTTTTACAGTCACTGGGCGACTTAAAAGCCCTTTTGCAACAGACATTTGCACCGCTCAAGCCAGTCTTAGATTTTATTATTTTTAGTCTGCAGTCGTTAGCGGCAGCTTTTGCATGGTTGATTACGCCAGCTCAAACTACGCAGTCCCAGCTTAATACAGCAGCCACAGCAGGACAGTCTTTTGGTCACGTATTGGGCGTTATTGTAGGTCTGATTGGTCAGGTCGTTGCAGGCTTAGTAGGTGCATTAGCGTTAGGGCTGCAGACCATCGGCACAGCTATTGGCACATTTGCAGCGATGGTCGTCGTACACGGTGGCGCAGCGGTCAACTATGTAGCGGGGATTCCTGGTCGCATGATTGCATTCTTGATGGGACTACCTGCCCAGATGGTGACAATCGGTGGGCAGATTATGGATGGTCTAAAAAACGGTATCATGAGCCGCGCAAATGCAGTGGTCGAAGGCATCAAGGGCGTTGCGGGGCGCATCAAAGGAGCGTTCACAAGCTTAATGGGTATCCATTCCCCCAGCCGTGTATTTGCTGGGTACGGCGATTTTATGATGCAAGGATTGAATAATGGGCTGCTAAAAAACGACAGCCCTGTGCAAGCCATGATCAAGACCAGCGACAGTTTACGCGCTGCGATGGACACAAGCGAGATTCGCTTTGATAATCGCAAACCAATCATGGCCAGTGGTTTTATGGGTCATGGTAACAATCAGCCCCAAGCTGTCGCACCCATCAACATCAATATCTACGCGCAGCCTCACCAATCAGAGCAGCAGATTGCCCAGCTGGTCGCGCAAGAAGTCGCCAAGGCACAGCGCAGCCAAACCAACAACACAGCACTTTATGACTTAGCAGAGGACTGGTAATGCTTTTAGCACTTGGACAGTTTGTCTTTAGCGTCGATACCATGACATACAGCGAGCTGCAGCGCAGCCGGTCATGGTCATATGGTAGCAATGCCATCGCACAGGGGCGTGATCAGTATCAGTTCACAGGTACTGGCGAAGAGACAGTAACCATACCTTTCCTGATCTATCAATCACATGGTTTTGGCAACCGCCAGTCTATCGATGATTTATCGGAGATGGCTGACGCTGGTGGTGGCTATGTGCTCATCGATGGCAGCGGATATATATACGGTGTGTTTGCCATCACAAGTATCGATGAGACGCGTAGCTATATCACTAATCTAGGCGTAGCACGCAAGATTGACGGCACCATGAAGCTAATGCGGGTCGACGATGACCGCATACAGACTGATAAGACAGTCGCGACAGATAGCCAAGAGGTATAACAATGCTCCGCACACCAATACTCAAACTGACAGCCGATGATAAGCCCTTAAACGATCAAGTCATGGCGCGACTGATGACGTTATCTATTACCGATAACAAGAACCTTGACGCCGATGAGCTGACGATAACGCTAGATGACCATGACGGTGCATTAGAACTACCCAAGCGCGGTGTTAGATTACAGTGCTGGATGGGCTATCAAGATACGGGCACTCATGATATGGGAACATACGTCGTCGATACGGTGGAATGGTCAGGCGCGCCCGATACTATCAGCATACGCGCAAAGTCAGCAGATTTTAAATCATCATTAAAATCTGGCCATAGTCAGTCCTATCATAATACGACACTGGGGGCGATAGCAGAGACTGTAAGCAAACGCCAGCAGCTGACATTATCTATAAAACCAGAGCTTGTTAATATCGACGTCGGTCACGTTGACCAGACAGACGAATCTGACATTCATTTGCTGACGCGCTTGTGTCATCAATACGGTGCGGTGGTCAATATCAAGCATGGTAAGCTGCTTATTTTTACCGCGAATAGCAATCAAAGCGTGTCAGGCCAAGCACTAGATTTAACCGTCATCACAAAGCGTACTGGTGACCGCTATCGCTATAGTATTGAAGACAGGCAAGCAGACTATGATAGCGTGTTAGCCAGTTACCAGGACAAAGATGCGGCCACCCGCCGTACGGTTGAAACCAAGGCTAATGGCTCTAAAACTAAAAAGCTCAAAGGCACATACAAAGATAAGCAGGCGGCCACTGCAGCAGCCCACGCTGAAGCAAAACGTATTGGTGATCAGCAAGCAAAGTTTAGCATCAGCACTGCCTACGCCTACCCTGCCATCACGACAGAAAGCCCTGTAACACTACAGGGCTTTAAGGCGGAGATTGACAGCTTAAAATGGACTGTTGATATTGCTGTGCATAGTTATAGCAAAAGTGGAGGCCTATTTACACAGCTAGACTTACTGGCATCATTAGGTTGATATATTATTTACTGTCAATAGCTTCTATAAACTTTACAGCTTGACGAGTAATTTTATATTCATATCTACCTTTAGACCCTATAGTGAAATTAATGAGACCTGAATTTACTAAACTATTTATATCAGCTTCTATGAATCTTGCGTCACTATACTCAATATCAGATGCCCCCTCTAAAATATAAAAGTCATTGCCATCCAAACCATTATTTTTCATGTAGTACATATTGCTGCTACCAGAATCAACAAACTGCCTTAATACATCAACAGCTTGTTCCGATAATCCACCGTTAGGGTTAAAACCTGTAGCAATACCGCCTAAACCCTGTATCTGGCCTGCAACAGAAACCATTAGGTCATTGAGAGTAGATAGCTGAGCCATAACTTGCTCATGATTTTGGTTCATAAAAGCGGTAAGGTGTTGTCGTACACTTTGGTTGTCTTCGATAATAGAAACCATATTGCTATAATTATTTGCCTCCAACCATACTTTGAATTCCTCCATATCACTCTTCCCCTCTCTTCCAGACTGGAAGGTAGCAAGTAACCCTACTATAGTGACAAAACCCGTTAATGGATCCATAATTTTCTATCCTCAAATTAAACATATTTTTGCTGAATACGTTATAATAACACTTGCTTGGGAGCGTCGAAATAAGACACTACTGCAGAGTGTACGAATAAGGCGGCCGTATTATCGTGGTGCGGATTTCAGCCCCAAGCGCCCTATATATATACAACAAAAAGCCCTGCTATCTAGCAGGGCTTTTTCATACTTGAAAGTGCTTAGACAACCTTACAATCTTTCAGCATGGGCGAGCCCATAACCTCCCCATCACTCACGCATTTGATTTGGACGCTTTCACCCTTTTTTAGAGTAACCAGACTGTCTGTCTCTGAAGCGTCAAAATGCGCTTGAGGCATATTGAACTCAAACTCATCACCAGCTTTCAGTAGTAAGAATGGAGAATCACCAATACCTGATTGAATAGAATCCAGCACACCAGTGACGAGAAGTGTTTTTCCCTTGAATTTCTGATCTCCTGCCAACTCATTTTCTTTGTAAGCTGCCAACAGTTCATCCGCAGTAACTTCAATAACTTCTTCTTGCTCTTCCTGTGGTGCAGCTTCAGGAACAACTTCGCTCCCAGATACGGCTGCTACCTCTGGCTGTGTATCTACTGGCGCTTCTGATGCGGTGGTAGCCGTACTATTGTCGCTACATCCAGATAGAGTCAATAACCCTGCTACTAACAATAACTTCTTCATCGTGACCTCTGCATTTTTGTCTACTGCGTTCGAAACAATAACCTTACTATATTATGTCTAAACGGTACAGCAGTTAATCAAAACAGAGAGACAAAAATACCATAATCCTTTAATTAACGGGAATCTCGCAATAATATTCAGTAAATAAGTCTTTGTTAAACATAGTGGTTGACAACCTTGAACCTGACTTAATTGACAAAACAGAAGTCTATCAAGTTAATCAATCTAGGAAAGTAACATCATGAATAAAACAAGCAGCGTAATGACAAATAACAAGGCTCTAGCCGACGAACTCACACGCATCGCGGCATATACAGATATGCTCGGCCAGTTATGTGAGCTATCAACTAATCCTGAAACATTATCACTTGAACAACTTGAAGTGATTTTTAAAGACGTTGCCCAAGTGTGCGCAGATGGTGCTAATACGATCAACAAATTGGGCTAGTCACTTAATAAGTATACGATGACTTAACTATTCTTTGTTCCAATCCGCTAGCGCAAACGGTTGCGCTAGTGAATATAAATCTAGCAAAGTATATTCACCCTTATTCGCTCCCGCATCTATCAAAGAAGTCTCTATATCGTAAGCATAGCTACGCAATATATCTTGCAAAGCGGGAGGCTCAATCAGTTCAGAACCATCACTATCTTGCTGTACTCTAATTTTAATTAGTCGATCAGTCTGGATGGTTTGTTCAGCATTGCTTTCAATTAGTTTGGGCTCAGTTGAACGTTCACCTGATATTACATATGCCATGTCATAACCGATATCAGATAGCCGTTTGGCCAAAATAACATCTGGAGACCGTTTAGCATTTTCGTAACGAGACATCGTAGAGTTGGCTATTCCTAGCACTTCCCTCACATAATCCTGTTCCAAACCAAGCCTTTTGCGCTCAAGAACCAATCTTTCAGCTATCCTTACGGCTATTTCGTCATTAGATAAAATGCTCATTTGACCAAATATCTCCTTTACATGCCCAAACGAGCATGTAATAATATAGTTGTTAACAAGTAAGACAGTTAACACTTTATCACAAAAGCCAATCACGGAGTATTCACGATGGAACTAGTACCCTTTGGTACGCGCTTACCTGAATCTAAGCGCGACTACATCCGCTATAAAGCCATGACTAAAAAGAATGGCAGCATCCAAGAAGTAATGGTCGAAATCATTGACTTCTACCAGCAGCACGATAGCGAGTTCATGGCAAAGTTCGAAGCCTTACAACAACCCAGTGACAACAAAAACAATGCTAAAGGGGAAAACAATGGCGCATAAGAACTGGGACAATGTCCGCGACAACCGTCTATATGGCTACCTCAATCAGCATGAGCTGGACGACTTCTTGGAAGCCATGCGTATACGCGATATAGACCAGCAAGCAACGGCTGTACGCGAATTTATTGGCGAGCAATCAAGACAAATCATCATTAACCATCGTCAAAAGCAGTTTAAACAGCAGCAAGTTATTGTGCCAACGGTGAAATATCAATTCCCCAGCGGCAAATTTACCGTTAATTAAAAACGCCACCTCACATACATGGAGACGCCACGATGTCTTGTAACTGTATCGAAGAAAAACCAGCCCAGATTGTTAAAGGATTGAACAAGACCGAAGAATATAACGGGTCAGTGCAGTCTGTACGACTAAAAGATGCTCAGTTAGTTATCACTGAGAACATGGGACTAACAAGTAAGTTAAGTACCACGATTGAAGTCGAAATCAGCGGTCGGAAAACTTCCAAAAAAATGCCTTTATTCTTTAACTACTGCCCTTTTTGTGGTCAAGAGTATAAGGCGGCCAAATAATCAAATGGAGACATTATGGCAAGCTCAACCTCTGCATATATATGCTGCCCCCATTGTGGTAAACGGATGCGTACACATGGTCATGTGCTATTTAGCGCATTAACAAAACAGCTCACAGCAGCTTGTCATAATCCTGATTGTTTATTTTCAGCAAAAGTCACGATTGAAATATCAAAACAACTACAACCCAGTCTGCAGCCAAAACCTGAAATTGCGGCTGCACTGACCAGATAAAAGGAATATCACGATGCACGAATTTGTAATCACACCTGAGATAAAAGCCGCGATTCAAAGCGACCTACGCAATATGGCGCCTAATATAAGCGGGCACCATCTTGAGAAATGGATGGCGGAACAAACGGTTATAGAAGAACACCGAGAGATAGCACGCCAACGGATGATTGCATCTCTACCGACGGTTATTGCACTGTCGCAAACCTTTTCTGGTGGCGGATTTACTGCAGCGACCATGCTGCTTAATCTCTATAACCGTCATGTGTGGCATTTTGATCTAACAAGTATGCGTAATCTTGACCTGAATAATTGGCGCGCTTGTATGGACGTACTCCATTATCAAACATTCAACGGTCCAGATAAGGACGTTCACCACTACATAGAAGACGGCAACAAGGTCCTGCAGCAGCTCTGGAGTCGCTATAAAGACACGCCAAATTTCATAGGGTCAAAGTGAAGCAAGCAGCCACACTCAGTGGCAGCGCACAGCTCTCTTAATGCACAAGCACTCAATACTAGGTAATACCATGACACGAATTAATGACAAAGTCGTAGACCGCCTGAGATCGGAATACGGATTCAAAGTAAGCGGCGAATGGCTACGCGAAGGTCGCTGCCCAGACTGTAGTAAAAAATCACTCTATACCCACTCTGTAACGCCCCGCGTGGTTAAATGCGGTCGGCTAAATAAATGCGGCATGGAAGTCCATGTTAAAGACTTATTTTCTGACCTATTCACCGACTGGTCAGCCACATATAAACAAACTGACATCAGCCCCAATGCAGCAGCCGACGCTTATCTAGCTGAGGGACGTGGGCTTAGCATCAAAGCAATCAAAGGCAGTTACAGCCAAGAGCAATACACCAATCGTGAGCTTGGCATATCATCTGCGACCGTCCGTTTCCAGCTACCCAATGGAGGCTGGTGGGAGCGCATCATTGATAAAGCTAATCGTTTCCCGCGTAAAGCCAACCTCAAGTATGGATATGATCTAAAGGGTTACTGGTGGTGGCATCCAGCAAACACGCAGCTGCCAACGGAGATTTGGATCACAGAAGGTATCTTTGATGCTAGTGCATTGCATGAGCACGGCCTTGATACCGCCAGCTCCATCAGCTGCAGTAACTTCCCTGAGCATAGTCTGTATGCTCTCAAGAGCAAATATAATAAAGAGAAGCGCACACTACCCACCCTAGTATGGGCATATGACAATGATAAGGCCGGCAAAGACTACACCAAAAATTTTGTAAAGTTAGCAACTGATATGGGCTTCAAATGCGTGGCCGCGCAGCCGCCATATGAAACGCATCGCAAATTAGATTGGAACGACCTACACGAGATGGGCCGTCTCACATCTGAGCACATTGATCATTATCGTTACTTAGGCAATTTACTGACGGCAACGTCAGCAATGGAAGCTGCTGTCATCATGTACATGCACACCAAGCGCACCAGCTTCTACTTTGAATACAACTATCGTACATGGTGGTTCGAATTAGATACCAAAGCCCTATCAACCTGTATGGGTGTCGAAAAGCATCAAGTTGGTTCTTATCTTGAGTCCGTCAGCGACTTAACTGACGTTGATGAGCAGATGCCAGAGTTTGTGAAGTCTTGCAGTGCTGTCACTGAACTATGCAATGCCAAGCTCGAGGCCCTTTATTTTCAGCGCAATGAAATCACTGATGAATCCTGGTACTTTGTTCGCGTGGCCACAGCAAAAGGTACTGTGACCACAACCATTACTGGCGACCAATTATCTAGTCCCTCGAAATTCAAGCCGCGCCTCCTATCCGTTTATGCTGGCGTATTTTGGACAGGTTCAGCAGGACAACTAGATATCATCATGCGTCACCAGACCGAAGCACTAAAAGAGGTCAAGACGACGGACTATATCGGTTATAGCAAAGAGTTTGGCGCGTATATCTTTAATGATACTGCTGTCCATAAAGGCAAGGCAGTCGCAATTAATGAACAGGACTATTTCAAACTTGGCCGCTTAGAAGTTAAGTCACTTGCAAACTCACCAGCCGTTCATCTCAATACAAAAGATAAACCTACCTTTGACTGGTGGCCAAAGTTCAACAAAGTACGTGGGGACTATGGAACTGTCGTTATGGCATGGTGGCTGGGAACTTATTTTGCCGAGCAGATACGCGGCATGGATCGCAGCTATCCCTTTTTTGAACTAGTCGGCCAAGCAGGTGCAGGTAAGTCACGCTTACTTGAATTCTTATGGCGTCTTAGCGGACGTGAGGACTACGAAGGATTTGATCCCTCTAAGGCCACATCGGTCGCTATCTATCGAGAGTTTGCCCAAATATCAAATATGCCTATCGCTTTGATTGAAGGCGACCGTAATGATGAAGATGGCAAAAAGTCTTATTCAAAATTCGAGTGGGACCAGTTAAAAGATGCATTTAACGGTCGCTCGATCCGTAGTCGCGGTGTCAAGAATAACGGTAACGACACGTATTCACCACCATTTCGTGCAGCTATCATGATTAGTCAAAATGAGCCTATTCAAGCGTCTGAAGCCATGCTCACACGTTTACTGCATATTCGTTTGACTCGTGAAGGACAAACGCTTGAGGGCAAATATATTGTTGATGAGCTCGATAGAATACCGCTCGAAATAACCAGTCAATTTATGGCCAAAGCGATTCGAAGTGAGGACGCTATATTGCAAACGTACAAAACCAAAGTGCGAGAGTACGAGGTTTTCTATCATGCAGCGGGGATTACTCATACGCGCATCGCCTTGAATCACGCTCAAATAGCGGCGATGGTTGATTGTCTTCATTTGCACGTATTAGACGGCATCATGACAGATGGACAAGCCAAGACTGCCAAAAGCACGCTCATCAAAATGGCAGAACAGCGCGTAGCCAGACTATCCAATGACCATCCGCTAGTAGAACAATTTTGGGAGATATACGAGTATTTAGACTCCCTAGCTGATTGCCAGATGAATCACTACACAGCGGATAAAAAGAAAATTGCCATCAACCTACCGGCCTTTTACAAGATTGCTCAGTCAGAAGGTCAGCGCTTACCAGACCAGACCGAAATGAAGCGACTACTCAAATCAAGCCGTAAACATAAATTTATCGACTCAAATGTGCCCGTATCAAGTGCTGTTTATAAATCAAAAACGGTTAAGTGTTGGATTTTTGAACAAGGAGCGAACTGATGAATAGTAATAAATACGACTTTGCTGAAATAGACTGTGTTTGCGATGAATGTGGCTGTGAGCTTTGGTTTGGACAAAGTGACGCACCTCACGCGGACCTCTGCGACCACTGTTACGACATGGAAATAATCAATGGTGAATGCTCGATACCAAAGGATCACCCAATGTACAAGGATGCAGACTAATGGACTTACATAAATTACTCCAGATGGCCATGCAACACAGTCAAGAGTTAGCAAAAAAACATATTGAACAGCAGCAGACAAAAGAGATTATCGAAGTCAATCGCTCTTTGATAATGGCCATAACAATCAATCGCTTGGTGAGACCTGAATTGATAGAAGCTGAATTTCAGCAAAGTCTTAATCATCTGCGAGATTACTATCTTAGAGACATTGATGATGAGGATGATGAGATGGTTATCTCTATCCATGAAGTAACAGGGTTGGCCAAAAATAGTGCTATCGACGTTCTAAGAATTGCAGACGAAATGGAGATTGATTAGATGTCTAACAACATAAAAAAGCTTTCTAAAAAGCAAGGTTTAGCATTAGAAGCAGCAGCTCGAACAACACTACACGATAGGTCAAGAGAAAGTGAGATATGCCGAGACTTCCTCTTATCAATGCATGACAGTATCAATTACACATTCAACATTAGAGACCTCAATAAACTTAAAAAGGAGCTTAAACAAGATTGTCTCGAAATCAAAAACTATTATTTTAATAATGAAGATAGTTCTTCATCAAAAAACATAAAAGATGACTACTTACTCGGAGACACACTTTTCGATGAACTAAAAGATAGTCGTGAGAAAAAAAACTTAAGGACATTACATACGCGAGAGAACAAGAAGCCAAACAGTTTAGATATCAATCAGAGATGGATTAGAAGAAATAAAAACGTGCAAGTGTGTATATCTGGCATTGACAGGCATAAGTGCGAAATTATAGGCGTAGTTTTCAAATATCTAGGAAACAAACACACTCGAAAAATGAGTATCGAACAGTTTTTGAGTGAGTTTGTCGAGCTTCAGCCACTAATTGATGAGATAACAAAAGATAGCCAATGGGTAAGTATCCACCATAACTACAAAGTTTATATTTACGGCATTAGGGTTGAACAAGGAATTATCATTTATCGCCACAAAGATTCAGGCGAAATAAGATGGTCGTCTCGAATAAATATAGGACAGTTTAAAGATGTCTTCAGACCTGTAAAAGAGGCTGACTGAAATGAATCTAGTCCGCGCTCTATTCCCATATAACCCAACAAGTCCCCTGCACTGGCTAACCTTTGATACTGAATCAGGGCAAATGATTGATTGCTCAATGCACCCAACGCACAAACAGAGACAGCTTTATCAAAACAAGCGGTACGCGATCAGAGACGACAAAATCACAATGCGCTGCGAGGTTGAATCTTATCAAGAGCGGCGGTTTGAAACATTAACTGAACTTAAGATAGGGAAATAATATGCCAGTCAAATTCAAAAGGAAGCCTCCGGTTAGAAACAAAATAATCGAAACCGAACTTGGTTCAGAAAAACGTTGTACTAAATGTGATGAATTATATCCACTTGCGTCTGAATTTTTTTACAAAGACGGTAAGGATAAAATAGGCAGAAAGAAATTTACCACACAGTGTAAAGATTGCTATAAGCAAAGCTACCGCACAAACCCTAAAAAACTAAAGAAATAAGGAGAAGTTAAGTGGCAGGCGATATAGACAGAGCAAACGATATCGCTCAAGAATCAATCGATAGGATCATTACCAACGCACCCAAATTCAATGAGCCGTCGTATCCGGAGTGCATAGATTGCGGTGAAGACATACCCTACCAACGGCAGCAAGTCGGAGGCGTCAAACGCTGCATTGACTGCCAAAATGTTCAAGAACGGAGAAGATAATCAAGGACAGACATAAAAGATTGTACTTTGAGCGATTTAGCAAACAGTCCAGATGCAGATCTAGCAAAAATCATACGTGATGCCATTATCGGATATGCAGAAGTTATGGAAGAACACCAATTTAAAGGTACTTGCTTACATTTACAACAAGTTAAAGGGGCGTCAATGACAATTGCAATTAGGCTTGATGAGTAACTATTACCTTAAAACTACCTTCTAAAGGTAATAATTAATCCAAATAAAATCAGAAACATAAAAAGAGATAATGAAGATCTTACCTTTATTACCTCTTTTTTTACTACCGTAGTATTACCGCTATTTTACTGCTCACATTACAACAGCAGCTACGTTATAAACCTACTTTTGACCTGAAATCAAAGGATACGCAATGTCTGCAGGCATAGAACCTTTAAAAACCAGCATCCGTATTTGGTGGCGCGATAAGCAAGGCAAACGTGACCGCGAAACCCTATACGATACGCCGCCCACCGAAGCCAATCTAAAAAAAGCAAACGCCATAGCGCAATCGATAGAAACACAAATAGAAATGGGCACCTTCGACCGTGACCAAACCTTTCCTAATTCCCCGAAAAGGAAAGAATCTTATTTCGGTTACTACATTAGTCAATGGAGGACGAAAGAAGAAGCCTTGGTGTCAGAATCATCTTGGAAAACATACGCAGGCAAAGTAGACAACCATATCAGCAAATACTGGTCTCATAAGCAAATTGCCAAGATTACAGTAGAAGATGTGGAAAACTGGGTATACAAAGAGCTGATGAAACAAAAGCAACTAAGC
This sequence comes from Psychrobacter sp. PSi21, assembly GCF_054960615.1. NCBI lineage: Bacteria > Pseudomonadati > Pseudomonadota > Gammaproteobacteria > Moraxellales > Moraxellaceae > Psychrobacter > Psychrobacter sp. PSi21. The sequence continues at coordinate 12,419 of NZ_JBHNYR010000005.1, read as the reverse complement.
TCAAATACCATCAAAGAAATATTAGGGCTGTGGCGTAAGATATACGGCTACTGGTCAAGACATCAAGCGCAGATTAATGATCCATCTCAATATATCAAACTCAACTATAATGACCCAGATGACATCAACCCTTTCAGCAAGGCAGAAATCAGCCTGATTATTGGCAAAGAGAAAGACCAGGCGCGCAAAAATCTATGGACGGTAATGATATGGTCAGGCTTGTCATCACATGAACTATTAGCGCTGGCCGTATCAGATTTAGATTTAGACAATGGCTATGCTTATATCAGACGTGGTGTGGTCAAAGGCGCATACCGAGTAACAAAGAACCGTCGCCGCAAACGCCAAGTAGAGCTGTTACCTATCGTCATCGAAGCATTGCGCAATCAAATTGAGTTAATAAAGGACGTACCGCTGCAAACGGTAGAGATAACGGAGCGTGATCATCGCACAGTACGACCGCATACCCTGCAGTTCCTTTGGCACAATCCAAATACTGGCACACATCATACTTATGAGCAGTTACGCCACCAGTGGGCTGATTATTTAGAGCGTATAGATGTAGATTATCGACCGCTAAATAATGGCCGGCACACTTATGCCAGTCAAGTACTCTCAACAGGCGTTGTTACGGCCGAATGGCTAGCGAATCAACTTGGCCATAGCAACACTGATATGATCCATAAACATTACGGCAAATTCATTCCGCAAGACAGTGGCCACATCATCAAGATACTAGACCACGCATTACAGATATAGCCCATTCCAGCCCACGCACGAAGTACCAGGCTTTTTAGCGCAGCAACGCTGGAAAGCCTTTATTTATAAGGGCTTCAAAAACCATAACAACGATTTTAGTCAAATATCCAGTCCACGACCCAGCCCACGGCAAGGAATTTCACTCGAATTTTAAGCATTAAAAAAGCCTGCGCAAGGCAGGCTCTGTAAGGCTTTCAGCGATTTTCGCTATCACCTAAAATATGGCGGAGACGGAGAGATTCGAACTCTCGAAGGGCTATGAACCCTTGCCGGTTTTCAAGACCGGTGCATTCAACCGCTCTGCCACGTCTCCATTGGTGCATCATTATATAGATATCCGTTTATAATGCAAGCCCTAATTTTAAAAAACATCACTTTTTTTTGCAGGGGCTTATTTTGTCCCATTTTACTGGTGTTCAGACAGGTGCAAGCACATATCCAGCAAGCGATTGGCGTAGCCCCATTCATTGTCATACCACGCAAAAACCTTGTACTGGTTGCCCACTTGCATCAGTTGGCTACCATCGATAATCAAGGATTCAGGCTGATGGACAAAGTCGCTAGACACTAACGGCTCATCCGTATAGGCCATGATACCCGCCAGCAGTCCCGCGCAGGCTGCCTGCAGGGTGCTTTGTAGTGCTGCCACACTGGTCGGCGGCGTGTCAAAGACAAACGTCACATCAATAGCGGCAACATCAATGGTGGGTACGCGTATCGAGTGGCCATTGATCTTGCCCACCATCGACGGTAGTACACGTTCGGTAGCGGCGATACTGCTGGAGGTGGTCGGTATGATGTTGTGGCCTGAGGCGCGCGCGCGTCTGGGGTCGCGGTGGACTTGATCGAGTACGTTTTGGTCAGCGGTGACCGCATGTATTTCTGTCATCATCGCAGAGGCTACGCCAAAGCTGGCATCTAACGTGGCAATCAGCGGTACAAGCGCCTGTGTGGTACAAGACACACTTGAGATAATCGGCAATTTGGTAGTCAGTGTGTCAGTGTTGACACCCATCACAATACAAGCATCGACGTCATCAAATGGGGCTGCACCAATGATGACCTGTTGCGCGCCAGCTTCAATATGGCGATGCGCCTGCTCATACGAGCGAAAATAGCCTGTACATTCAAGCACCACATCAACGTTGAGCGCTTGCCACGGCAGTTGCTGCGGATTTTTTTCTGACAGTAGGCGGATACAGTAATGATGATCGTTTTTGGTCAAGCACAGCTGGGTCTCTCCTGCATCATCAACCACGTCCGCGCTGATACCCAAACGGCTCAAGCGGCCATGTGTACTATCAAATTTGAGCAAATGTAGCAAAATATCTGCGTCTGCCAGATCATTGATCGCAACCACATGAATGGCGCGGCCCAGCACTTCAAAACGCTCTAGCAAGGCGCGCAGCACATTACGCCCAATACGCCCAAAACCATTAATGGCAACACGTAGTGGCTGCACCGCTTGTGATGCAGTTTTGATATCATCATGGACGGCGGCGGCAGACAATGAGCGGTAGGTAGCACTGGCAAAACTATGCATAAAGAAACAATCACTATAAATAAAAAGGCAAAAATAAAGACTCACCGCGCCAAAGCTTGGAGAATGGGCGGGTGAAGGCCATCATAACAGACACAGCGCGGACTATGCGCTGATAAAAATCAGCGCCAAACGAATGGTATTGTAGCTGATCGTCTGTTTGAGATGCTCATAAATGGGTTTAAGTTTGATATTGCCATTATCATTAAAATCGTTGGGATCATTGGCTACCTTAATAGCGACATATGCAGTGCCAACCGCTGTCATCACCTCATCGTCAGGGCGCAGATGGTCGCAAGATAAGCTTGGGTCTTGGCGTCTTAGCTCGCTGATATGGCCCATGATGGTCGACTGCGCCAACTCACGGGTCTGGGCAATCTCGGCAATACTCAAGCTCTCCTCAAGCAATACGCGCGTGGCAGCCAAGGTGCTCTTAGACTTGTCGGTGAGCTGTTTGCCTCGTTTTTGCTTTTTATCACGTTGTGCTTGCTGCTGCTCGCGGCGTTTTTTCTGCAAACTATTATAGGCGTCAATAACGGACTGGCTCAGCGTACCGCCAGATTTGATGACAAACTTATCATGCGCCTGCTGCATGCTGTCGGTATCAAGCATGGCATAGTTGTCGTCCGCTTCTTGCGAGAGCACCAAAAAGCGCTTGTCAGCCCCGCGTGCCAGCGGATCGAGCTGTAAGCTCATCTCGTTCATACCCAGCAGCTTGAGCCCTGCCAGTGACTTAAGACGCGATAAGGCCACATAGCCCTGACCCAGCTCAAAGGTACGTGACAAATCAATTTCAGCAGCATCAAGGGTCATTCCTTGTGACTTATGAATGGTGATCGCCCACGCCAGACACAGTGGCACTTGCTGATAACTGGCGAGCACCTCGCCGTTTTCATCTTCGATGATCCATTCTTCAGGTTCAGCGACCACTTCGCGGCCTGAGTTGAGCCGTACCACTGGCATTTTTTGACTGGCCGCTTGGGTGGTTGACTGAGCACTGGCGGTCTTTTTGCCAGCTTGTGCCGCTGCGTTGTCACTTTCTTCATCAGCATCATGGTCATTATCATCGTCATCGTCGCTGTCTACTTTACCCAAAGCCTCTTGCGCTCGTGATTCATCACTTTTGGTGGCAACTTTGACCACGGTAAAGCCGACCAGTTCGCCCATGGTGCCGTTTGAGACGCCAAGCTCAGTATTATTTTTGATAAACATCACTTTTGCGCCCACTTTAAGCAGCAGCTCATCTTGGGTGCGTACCGTTTTCTTTAGCGTATCTACCAGCTTGCTGTCGCCGTCGGTCACCGCATCAAAGCGCTTGACCTCACCTGACAGATCGGCCAGCTCTTTATCGTTGATCTTATTGACGTTTTGGTTGTGCGTATAAAGGCGCGTACGCTTGATGTCCACATCTTGATCGTATGTCGTCTCAAGGGCACTAACAGCATCAAAGCTGACTTGATTGCGGCGAATTTGGTTTAAAATATCATCCAAGCTCAGCGCCTTGTCCTGCTCGCTCACCTGTCGATGCTGCTCACTCAAATAGCAAATGTGAAATTGGGCATCCAGCCACGCTTCAGACATAAAAGCAAACTTTTCTCGATTACTTTCACCGCGATTGCCAATTGGCGGCAGCTGAAAAAAGTCACCCGCCACCACGACCTGTATTCCACCAAATGCTTCCTCACTTTTACGCACATGTTTGAGCACTTGATTGACCGCATTGAGCTGCTTGGCATGCAGCATTGAGATTTCATCAATAATCAGCACTGCAGTGTCCTTTAAACGATCAGCCAAAAACTGCTTACGTGCCAGCAACCCCAAATCGCGATCGGTCAGCTCATCTTTAATGCCAATACCCGACCAGCTGTGGATCGTCGTGCCGCTCATGTGCGTGGCGGCGATGCCCGTACTGGCAGTCACCGCCACAGGCACGCGACGCGCACGCAGATAATGGATATACTGATTGAGTGTATAAGTTTTTCCTGAGCCTGCTGAGCCAGTCAAAAACACATTTTGACCTGTTTTTAAAATATTTAGAGCAGAAGATTGACGCATATATTCAAACCAACCAGTAATATGAAAAGTAAAAAGACGGCGCTAAACCTATAAAGGTCTATAAAGCAGTCAGGCTGCATAAAATGACAGACCAACCTTAAGTGTATGATATTTATCGTGTTATTTAGTGACACTTTAAATACAGCACGGTCACCTTATAACTCGGGGCATACAGGCATTATTGCACCACGCAATCATGCCCTATTAAATATAACCATAAGTTATACATATATGATCAGTTTATTATAAAAAGTACGTATAATCATAGGCAAAAGCCGAGTACGATAGAATGAGTGCGCTGACAATTGATGGTTATCACCCACTTGAGCAACCATGATGGCCCTCTTTGACGATAAAAACAGCGCCTGTATTATCTGATAAAACCAACAACACAACAAGGAGTGTTTCATGCTGTACGCAAATCCAAATACCGATAGCAGCTCTGTCCAATTTCGCGCAAAATACGGTAACTTTATTAACAATGAGTGGGTCGATCCAACTGACGGCGAATATTTTGAAGCCATCAGCCCGACAAATGGTCAAGTGATCTGTGAAGTGGCACGCTCTAAAGCCCCCGATATCGAAAAAGCCTTGGACGCGGCACATGCCGCTAAAGACGCTTGGGGCAAAACCAGCGTTACCGAACGCGCTAATATCCTCCTCAAACTGGCCGACGCCATCGAAGCTAACCTTGAAAATATCGCTATTGCAGAATGTTATGAAAACGGTAAGCCTGTCCGCGAAACCTTAGCAGCTGACATCCCGCTTGCTGTGGATCATTTTCGCTACTTTGCAGGCTGTATTCGCGCTCAAGAAGGCGGCATTAGCGAAATTGACGAAGATACTGTCGCTTACCATTTCCATGAACCTCTCGGTGTGGTCGGTCAGATCATTCCTTGGAACTTTCCAATCTTGATGGCCGTCTGGAAAATTGCTCCTGCCCTTGCTGCGGGTAACTGTATCGTGCTCAAGCCTGCCGAGCAAACCCCTTCTTCCTTGCTATACCTTCTTGATACCATCGGTGCTGCGGATATTCTACCCAAAGGCGTGCTCAACGTGGTCAACGGATTTGGTGTCGAAGCAGGCAAACCGCTGGCCTCTAACCCTCGCATTAATAAAGTTGCCTTTACTGGTGAAACCACCACTGGCCGCTTAATCATGCAATATGCCAGTGAAAACATCATTCCTGTCACCTTAGAGCTGGGCGGCAAAAGCCCAAATATCTTCTTTGCCGATGTCATGGACGAAGATGATGACTTCTTAGACAAAGCCGTCGAAGGCTTGGTGATGTTTGCCCTTAACCAAGGTGAAGTCTGTACGTGTCCATCACGTGCGCTCGTTCATGAAAGCATCTATGATGAGTTTATCAAACGCTGCGTTGCCCGTGTTGAAGCCATTAAAATGGGTAATCCACTAGATACGGAAACCATGATTGGCGCACAAGCCAGCTCAGATCAGTTAGAAAAAATCCTATCTTACCTTGATATTGGTAAAAAAGAAGGCGCTAAAGTCTTGGTCGGCGGTGAACGCGCTCAGCATGATGGCGACCTATCAGAAGGCTATTATGTCAAGCCTACCATCTTTGAAGGCACCAATGACATGCGTGTGTTCCAAGAAGAAATCTTTGGCCCTGTCCTTGCCGTCACCACTTTTAAAGATGACGAAGAAGCCATGCAGATTGCCAATGACACGCTTTATGGCTTAGGCGCTGGTGTTTGGACCCGTAATGTTCATAAAGCTTACCGCTTCGGCCGTGGTATTCAAGCGGGTCGCGTTTGGACCAACTGCTACCACCTCTACCCTGCTCACGCTGCTTTTGGCGGGTACAAGCAATCAGGCATTGGCCGTGAGAACCACAAAATGATGCTTGAGCACTATCAGCAAACCAAAAACATGCTGGTATCTTATAGCACCAAAGCGATGGGCTTCTTCTAGGTCGCAACTGCCCACGCTGAATCATCAGCGACCATCATTCTTCTATTAAATCACCATAACTAGACTGGCATGAATGTTTCTTAGCTCTGGCGCACAACCTGCGCCAAGGTGATGAAACATTCATTCCCTCTTTGCGCCTAAAATAAGCGATTTGGACTGTCTTAGCCCCTGTTATTTTAGACAGGTAATAGGCAGACGATTTTTACTCAACCCAAAAACCACAACTAACAAAGAGAGCGCACTATGAGTAATAAAATGAAAGCTGCGGTACTACATGAGTTTGGTCAACCCTTGCAAATCGAAGAAGTCGATATCCCAACTGCAGGTGCCGGTCAAATCGTCGTCAAAATGCACGCCTCGGGCGTCTGTCACACTGACTTACACGCAGTCGAAGGGGACTGGCCTGTCAAGCCGAGTCCGCCGTTTATCCCTGGTCACGAAGGCGTTGGGGTCATTACAGCTGTCGGTGACGGCGTCACCCATGTTAAAGAAGGCGACCGCGTGGGTGTGCCGTGGCTATACTCCGCTTGTGGTCACTGTACCCATTGCTTGGGCGGCTGGGAAACCTTGTGTGAAAAACAAGAAAATGCAGGTTACTCAGTCAATGGTAGCTTTGCAGAATATGTTCTTGCCGATGCCAACTATGTGGGCATCATTCCTGAAAGTGTAGACTCTATTGAGATCGCACCAGTGCTATGTGCAGGCGTGACCGTCTATAAAGGCCTTAAAATGACGGAAACCAAGCCTGGCGACTGGGTTGTCATTTCGGGTGTCGGTGGCCTTGGTCATATGGCGGTACAATATGCCATTGCGATGGGGCTTAATGTCGCCGCGGTCGATATTGATGACGAAAAACTGGCATTCGCCAAAAAACTGGGTGCAAAAGTTGTCGTCAATGCCAAAAACACAGATCCAGGCGAATATCTACAAGAAGAAATCGGCGGCGCTCATGGCGTTCTCGTCACTGCAGTATCATCAAAAGCCTTCGATCAGGCCTTAAGCATGCTGCGCCGAGGTGGTACGTTAGTATGTAACGGTCTACCCACTGGCGACTTCCCAGTATCTATCTTCGATACCGTATTGAACGGCATTACCATTCGCGGCTCTATCGTTGGCACGCGCCTTGACTTGCAAGAGTCGCTAGATATGGCAGCGGCAGGTAAAGTCAAAGCGACCGTTGCCGCCGAGCCACTAGAGAACATCAATGATATCTTTAAGCGGATGCACGAAGGCAAAATCGAAGGCCGTATCGTCATCGACTATAACCAGTAGCAGATCGCAAAATGACAGCGGCACAAGCGGGTTAAATAACTATGCCAGCTGTCAAAAAGCAATCCTAGGTCGTATCAAATTTAGCCACATAATAGCTGTGATGTGCCTAAAGATGATACGGCCTTTTTGATTTGACTGTGGCATACTGATGATAGAGACCGACGATAATAACCAATCACCACGGACGGAACAAGACAAGGAGTATGATATGGAACTGACAGCGACAGCAGCGTGTCAAGCGCTGATAGACCCACTAAAATCTAAGCATGGCGATTTGATGTTTCATCAGTCAGGTGGCTGCTGCGATGGCAGCTCGCCCATGTGTTACCCACTCGGCGAGTTTAAGGTGGGCGGTCAAGACGTGCTGGTTGGTGAGCTTGCTGGTTGTCCCTTTTACATGGGACGCGCCCAGTATCAGCTGTGGCAGCATACCGATCTGACCATTGATGTGGTCGATGGACGCGGTGCCAGTTTTTCACTAGAGATTCCAGAAGGTAAGCGTTTTATCGTGCGCTCGGATGTGTGTGCAGTGTGAATCTAACTGTTGTCATCAGCTGACTGTCAGCATATACGTTGGTTAACATTATCTACCGTGCTAGGCGCATCGCTATCTCTAACGCGGCGGTGTCCTCGTGCATACGATATAGGCAAATCTTTCCTGACTCATCAAAGCGTACGATCATCGTCCAAAGACTGTTGAAGACGTCACCAGTGTGCTTGACGGTGTGAGCAAGTTCGCCGAATCTGACAATGTAACGATCGTTCTCAATAGCATCTTCCATCTCAAAGGTGCCAAATTTAAACAGTTGCGCCAAACTTTTAAAAAACTCAGTACCCGCCTCGCGTCCGGTATGCGTTCCGTAGATCGGCACTTGACTGTCACGCGCCTTTCGAAAGACGACAAACTCAACGCCTATATCACATAGCGCCATGGCTTGCTCGTACTCGCCAGTAAAAACATGAGCAACGAACTGATCAAGGGTTTGGGTATTTGCGGTTGTTTGCATGGGTTTTCTCACTATGATTACCAAAAGAAATCGCGGCGCTTTGGACTGCCTACGAGTGATCGTGATACCCAGTCTAATGAAGATTGTCATCAATAAACAGGCGATGAACACACAGCATCTGTGCAAATATGCACAATAAAAGCTGCTAACATACAGCATATTCACAAAATGGCGCATGACATGCACTGGGATGATTTGGCTTACTTTATTTGCTTGGTAGAGACACAAACCCTGACGGCATGCGCGGATAAGATGGGCGTGCAACACAGCACCGTTGCGCGCCGTATTGAGCATCTTGAGCAAAGCTTAGCTGTCAATCTGTTTGACCGATTGGGCAGACGCTATGTACTCACTACCGAAGGTGAGAGATTGTATCAGCAGGCAACAGAGGTCAAAAAAGAGATCACTGTTTTTAAACGGATGGCAATCGACCAAAATGTCCTGCAGGGCAAAGTCACACTGTCTGCGCCGCCCGTTTGGGCAAATGAAGTGCTTGTTCCAGTATTGCCTGACTTTCGCCAGCGGTTCCCCGACATTACCTTGTCATTATGCGGCGAAGTGAGCATAAGTAACTTACACCAGCGTGAAGCCGACATTGCGCTGCGTACACGCCGACCGATAGAAGAGGACTTGGTCATCCGCAGACTCGGCGCAACGACCTATCGATTTTATGCGCACCGCGACTGGCTCAAGCAATCGACCTGTAATCCGTGGCCACTCATCGCCTTTGAAGCCAATAGCCGCGTTTGGGCATGGGCGCAAATGCTCATTCAGCAGTACGACTACCCTATCACCCTACATACCAATGACTTGTATATGGCGTGTCATGCGGCGCGGCAACAGATCGGTATCGCTTTGTTGCCTGATTTTTTGGCGCGTCCCTATTCAGAGCTGATCGCCATTGACCCCATACAGCGCAGCGCTGTCACCGCTTTGGATATCGATGATCCGCCAGCTCACGAGTCAGGCGCGTGTTATGACAACCTGTCCACACAAAACACGTCATCAAGCTCAGACACCCTCATTCCACTGGTACAAGCCTATCCGCTTTATTTGGTGATGCATCCTGATGTCAGGCGCTCAGCACGCGTAAGAGCAGTAGCAGATTGGTTGATTGAGTGTTCTGGTAGATTAGAGGGATTCACTTGATCTTTTTTATCGCTTGGATAACAAACATCTCAATTGCCAAGTAATCACTCTCAGCGAACACTCACCACACCGCGACATTTAGGAAACTGCGCGCACCCATAAAAGGATTGTCCTTGGCGTGCACCTTTTTTCGCAGTGCGTTCAACCATCTCGCCGTTACATCTTGGGCAAGTTGGTATCTGGACGAGATTAGCAGCATCGCCTGCTGGCTCAATTACCTCAGATTTATCCACTTGTGATTCAGACGCTACAACCTCAAATGGCGTCATAAACACTTTATTGGCCATAGCATGCGACATACTGACATGTGGTGCGCTCGTCTGCTGATTATTCAGATGATGTACTGGTAAATCTTTAGATTCAATCTCAGTTTGACCAGACCATCGCTGCACCTCTCTACTTTTTAAGATAGGTCTCTTTACGGTTTCTTTGACTGTTGGTTCAGGTGTGGGATTATCAGTATTCTTGCTTGGGGTGCTATGCTTGTCTTTTAGATAGGCTTTGTGCTGCCGATTAGTGCGCCACGATTTGCTAAATCTATTGCTCTCAATCTGCTCAACGATGGATGTGACCTCGTCTTCAGTCAGTAGCTTATCTTGCTTTTTCTTTACATACGAGACCATACCACTGGTCAATACGTGTTCGGGTAGCTCATCACGGGTTTTCAACTCACACTCTCCGATAAAAGCAATCATCGAATGAAAATAGCTCAGCTCCAATCCTAATAAATCCGCGAGCGTCTTAATGTGCAAGTAGTTCTGGCGCAATGGATTTTGGAATTTGAATTTACTTCCATTTGGAAAGGCTTGTATCCACTGTTTTTGCGTCTCCTTTCCGTATATCCAGCCTTTATAATTCTTGGTTTCGATGACAAAGATGCCGTATACGGAGACAATAATATGATCGATTTGCGTGCTGCCACCTTTGTCTCTCGGCAAGGTGACATTGTTTAGGCGATGGTAAACGTCTTTTTCAAGCTTGAGCCACATGGTAATGTTGATGACGGTTTCGCCGAGAAAGCCTTTGAAGGTGGATTTTAGGGACATGATGGCTCTTATATTTTTAAGTAATCAGACCATGCAAGTCTGCAAAAAGTCTTATTTTTGTTTGCTTTTAATAGCAAATTATTTGCCGTTTGCGTATCATTAGAATGATCTATACGTAGCATACATCATATAGCTTTGAGTGAACCCATATGAATAACAAACCCCAGATATTCAACGCCAGTATAATTTTCGGCGTTACCTCAGTATGTACCGCAATACTGAGTGGCACTGTGGCGCAAGCCAATGACTCTACAGGTTATATAGGAACGGGCGGCGTTGAATATATTAAAAACAAACATATCAGCATGCACAGCGAAGACTTGTATATCTCAAAAGATGAAATCCGCGTCAATTATGAATTTAAAAACCTCAGCAATAAGGACATTACCGAAACGATTTTGTTCCCCATGCCTGCCATACCCAGCTTTATCGACTCGGATTACGCCGATACAAGTGAAACGTATAACCATTTTAAAGTATGGGTTGATGGTCAACCAATCACTCCTACGTTACACGTCCGTACTTTTATGCAACCAATTATCATTAAAGACGGTCGCAGAGACTATACGAATAAAACTGTCGATACGACAGCGCTGTTTAGATCTTGTGGCATGAGTAATACTGAAATGATAAACCCTTGGCAAAATCGAGTTAACTTTGAAGATATTAATCGAAAACTTTTGAATTGTGATGATAAACGTTTAGATAAATTCTTAGATGATAGGGACAGTCCATATTTCTCTTGGGATTCACAAATCATCTATAGCTGGCAGCAAACCTTTAAAGCAAATAAAATAACCAAAGTAAAGCATACCTATACCCCACTCGTGGGCGGCTCAGTTATGTTGGGAGATGAGCACATTAAATACTTTTGTATTGATAAGTCAACTCAGCGAGGTTTTAGCAAAAATAATCCCAACCCTCCTTATCAAGCATTAAGCTATATCTTGACCACAGGCGCAAACTGGGCAAAACCCATCAAGGACTTTAAGCTCACAGTCGAGCGTGATGCTAATGAGCTAGTTTCATTTTGTTGGAAAGGTAAAAGCAAAGTTAAAAAAACTGGAGCAACGACGTTTGAAATCAAAGAATCTAATTTTGTGCCAACACATGATTTTGATGTTACTTTTATTATGAATTAAAAGACAGTTTGTAGGCTTTGGCTAGCGTATAGATAAAACTTATTTCATTAAACCAATTTTAATATAGTTAAGTCAATATAAAACCAGTACAACAAAACCAAACGCTATTTAAAAGTAAATAAATATATGATATATAGGTCATTTTTCTTAAAATATTTTTCGCGACGCGCCGCACTCGAATATAAATTATAATATTTTACTCAAGAAAATTAATTTTTTTACGGTTTCAAGCATATCGATGTATTCATATCAAAATTCTTAAATCATAAGTATTATAATATAATTACATTTAAAAATAACAATATAAATTATATAATTAGTGAAAATTTAAATTTATTATTTTCTTATACTAAAAATATTACTTGCCTAAGGTGAAAAAATTCATATAATATATTTTATAGAAACATAGAAAGATTATTCGAAAGTAAATAGACTTGTTGCATAAGTCATCGCTAGCCCTCGTGACTCCGTCATTGAAAATCAATGAACTGGTAACTTTGCAAGAGATCTATTA
>NZ_JBHNYR010000004.1:0-201180 GCF_054960615.1 Psychrobacter sp. PSi21 | reverse complement strand
GGCACGGCAGTACCTATTAAAAAAAGTCAATTAAACAAACCATAGGAAAGCGATTATGAGTACCTTTAATTTAAACTTGCAAGGTAACTATGCGGCTGAAGTCTTGTCTTATTACCTTTGGGGGCAAGCAACCGCACCAAGCATGAGCGATATTGTAGACGCCAAATAGATCATCCAAGGATTTGTTGATAATAGCAAGCGTGTTGTCAAATTTTTTAAATACAGAAAGATAGTGACTAAAGTAAAATTTAAAAAAGGTGTATATAAAAAGAGAATGGAGATATGGATAATGATAAAGATCACCTAGGACTAGGTGTCCTATTACCAGCATATATTTATAGCTATCTCATTATGGTTATGGCCACTTTTATTCATAACTATATGTATAGCCACAAATATATTTTCAATGATAGATTGATATCTCCATATTATGAATCTTATTCGCATATATCCATAGAAGGATTACTATATACACTTTTATCACCTATTGTATATTTCTTATTTCCTTTGATAGGGTCATTTAGAGTAAGTCTTTATCTTTTGTGGTTCGCTCTGCTTGTATATTATCTTTTTGAAGTGACTAGAATTAAGAATATCAGTTTGTTAGCAAAAAATGTTTTACTGATAATAGTGTTTTTGATTTGGAATATGATTGGTTTGTATATTATAAAGAACTGAATTTTAAAAATGAGATTTATAATGAAAATAAAACTAATCACTTCTTTCTTCGTTTTGCTTTTAGTGTTATGGACAATTATTTTTTATAATCATAAGAAAATCGAATATTCTATAGAAAGTGATATTGTTATGGGTAAAGATCTGTTGTTTCGAGATATTTTCGATTCAGGTGATCAGATATGTATATTACCTCCTTATAGCGATCCTAGCTCTATCAAAAGCCTTATATCTATTGAGGATTTTGAATATCTGAACTCTGACATCAATCGATTTATTTATGGTTGGGAAAATGCATGGTTTGTAGTAAAAATAGATAAGAAAAAGACCCCCAAGGTTTTTAGGATATCAGGCTTAACTAAACCTGATTTCAAAAAGAGTCAATGTATGGATTTTAGAAAGGCTAAAATAGCATTAAGTAGTGAGGGAAAAAGCCATATATATTTTGCATTTTTTGAGGAGTAATAGATAAAAAAAGCCCCAGTCTGAGAACTGGGGCTTTTTATGTCTGACAACGATTGATGATATAGTTAGCAATACCCGTATCAACAGGTACTATTTACTTTGCATCACCATCAGCTTGATTTAATTGAATATACTTGTCAAAGTTTTGCGCATAGTCGGTTAGATTGTCGCTGAGCATCTGACGATATTGTTTGACATAAAACTCGATGATGTCTTCTTGTTCTTTGGCAAAATCATCGCCTTTGACAAAGCCAATAGAGGCTACTGAAGCGCTATAGCGAGCAGCAGCGTACAGCAATGATGCACCGACTTGGCCTGAATGTGCGTCAGGGCCCAGCTGGCTGTTGGCCATACCAATGATGGCGTCGGCACGTTGATAAAACGCCTGCATTTCTGGGGTAATTTCAACGTTGGTGTTGGCGCTATCTTGAGACATAAGCTACTCCTATGTGTGAGGGATTATAAATATGTGGGTACGGGTTGATAATTCAATAGGATAGGGTGGATATTTTTTGCCAGCAGTAACCAGCAAAAACAAAAGCCAGACTCCAATACCGTTATGAGAGGCAATGAAGTCCGGCTATGTCGTCATGCTGTGCTATCAAAATACGCTATAAGCAGCGCTATTATAGCCCAGCATCTGCTCGCAGGAGGTCTGCTTTATCGGTTTTTTCCCACGTAAAGGCGGTCTCAGAGCCAATACGGCCAAAGTGGCCAAAGGTTGAGGTGCGCTGATACATCGGTTGCAATAGGTTGAGCATGCGCGTGATGCCGTAAGGACGTAGGTCAAAATGGGTACGAATCAAGCGAATGATTTCTTCATGGCTGATTTTGCTGGTGCCAAAGGTATTGACCGAGATAGAGGTCGGCTCAGCAACGCCGATAGCATAGCTGACTTGTACTTCACAGCGATCGGCAAGGCCTGCGGCGACGATGTTTTTAGCCACGTAACGTACCGCATAAGCGGCGCTACGGTCTACCTTTGAAGGGTCTTTGCCACTGAAGGCGCCGCCGCCATGACGCGCCATACCACCGTAAGTATCAACGATGATTTTTCGGCCTGTCAAGCCAGCGTCACCAACAGGGCCGCCAATCACAAATTTGCCCGTCGGATTGATGTGATAACGGGTATCGGCATGAAGCAAGTCAGATGGGATCACATGCTTGATGATGGATTCCATCACCGCTTCTTGCAAGTCGCTTTGAGAGATGCTCGGGTCGTGTTGGGTTGAGAGAACCACCGCATCGATAGCGGCTGGGCGGTTGCCATCGTATTTGAGGGTGACTTGTGCTTTGGCATCAGGACGCAGCCAAGGCAGCTCGCCTGAACGGCGCAGCTCAGACTGACGCTCCATCAAGCGGTGGGCAAACTCGATAGGGGCGGGCATCAGCACTTCGGTCTCGTTGCTGGCATAACCAAACATCAGACCTTGGTCACCTGCGCCTTGCTCTTCAGGCTTGCTGCGATCCACACCTTGAGCAATTTCAGGAGATTGCTTACCAATCATGTTGATAACCGCACAGGTTTCGCCGTCAAAGCCAAGGTCTGAATGATGATAGCCGATACCGTTGACAGTATCACGAACGATACGTTCGATATCAATGTTGGCCGTGGTGGTAATTTCACCTGCCAATACTACTGCGCCCGTTTTTACCAAGGTCTCACAGGCAACGCGGGCATGCAGGTCTTCGCGCAAGATGGCATCAAGTAAGGCGTCTGAAATTTGGTCAGCCATTTTATCAGGATGGCCTTCGCTCACGGATTCTGAAGTAAATAAATTATAGTCACGCATAGTGGGGTCGCTTAATTGAATCAATAAAGATGGAAAACGCATGAGACATAGGCGCTGGGTATAATAAGGGCGCTCTACGCGTCACTTGCTTGGCAATTAACGTTAAGGGATCATAAAACTTGTGCGCTTGCTGCATAGCTGACTGATAAAGGATGAGGTTGTGGCACTCAATACAGCCACCATGCTCATACCGATTATCTTGCTAGCGCTCAGTGCGCGTGATGACAAAAGCATCTGCTAGCAGCAGAAAAATAAGCTCATTCTACCTTGAAATAGAATAAAACTCTAGTGAGCAGCGCTTAGTCTATGCCAAGCCCAGTTCATTCTAGTACAGAAAAACAAGGCGCTTTATCACAGCTCAGCAAAAGCGGCTTTGTCCTTAAACCTGCACTCTTGATAGACAGGACAAGCGCCGCACTTGGGTGTCCGTGCTTGGCAGGTATAGCGTCCGTGCAAAATCAAGTAGTGATGGGCATCAAGCATATATTCTTTTGGAATACGTTCTAGCAGTTTTTGCTCAACGATCAGCACGGTTTTGCCAGTGGCAAGGCCAGTACGGTTACCGACCCGAAAGATGTGTGTATCGACTGCCATGGTAGGCTGACCAAAGGCGGTGTTTAGCACCACGTTGGCTGTCTTGCGTCCGACGCCTGCGAGCGACTCTAAGTCTTTGCGATTGTCTGGGACTTGGCTGTCAAACTTATCCATGAGGTCGCGGCAGGTATTGATGATGTTTTTGGCTTTGGCATTATATAGGCCAATATTTTTGATATAGGGTTTTAACCCTTCTTCACCTAGGGCATAAATGGCTTCTGGCGTATTGGCAACGGGATATAGCTGGTCAGTGGCAATGTTCACGCTCACATCAGTCGCTTGGGCGGAGAGAATCACCGCAATCAATAGCTCAAAATGGCTGGCATAGTTCAGCTCGGTGACAGGCTCATCAATCGTGGCGGCGAGTTTTTCAAAAAAAGGCGCAACGTCACGGTTGGGCATGCGCCGTGACGGCGGTGTGTTGGCTGTTTTGTGTTGGACTGTTTTACTCATAGCTAGGGGCTGTCTTGGCTGGTGAATAACAATAACTTATCGCGGGTACACTGGGGTGTATCCTTGATAACGGAGCAGATTATAACTGAGCAAGCTGGTTTTGCAGTTCGATCAGCTCGGCGCGTTTGGTAGCATGCTCGCGTACGCTCAGTTGTTTTTCGAGTTTTTTAATCTTGGTACGTAGCTTGGCCGCGGCGATGGTATTGCGCGCTTGCTCTTGGCTGATGTCTACGGCTTGGGAGGCGGCATTGTTCAGTTTGGCTTCGACCATACTGACCACCGGCTTGGCATTACTGCTGTTGGCCAACTGCTCGGCGGTGCGCTGCAAATGGGTGTGATAGCGCTGGCGCAGCTCATTTTGTTCTTGAGCGCGCATCACAGGTGACAGCTCACGCTGAACCGTAACCAAGTCAATGCAATCTACAGGACAGGGTGCCAGACACAGCTCACAGCCTGTGCAGAGGTCGGTAAAAATAGTATGCATGTGCTTGCCTGTCCCGACGATGGCATCGACTGGGCAGGCAGGGATGCATTTGGTGCAGCCAATACAGTCATCCTCACGAATGACGGCGCGCACCTCGGTTGGGCGACCGTTATCCGTGTCTAAAGGCCATTTTGAGGGCGCGGCATCGAGCATGGGCACACGGTTTAAAACCTCAGCGATAGCGTCCGTTACCGGCTGACCACCCGGCACGCATTTATTGTGCGCTTCGCTTTTGGTGACAATGGCAGCAGCATACGGCAGACAGCCATCAGGGTGATCACATAGCCCGCACTGGGTTTGCGGTAGGCATGCATCGACAAGCGCGATTTTGGTGCGGGTGTCTTCTGATAGCGTCTCTAGTGCCAATGTATCAAATAAAATGGGCAAATCTGCCAAGCGAGTAGCTATAGCGCTGCTATCTGCGGTTAGGCGTGTTTGGGTGTCAGTTTGGGACATGGGGTTACTGGCCTCAACGTCAGTGATGTCAGAGATATTTGGCTGGCGTATCATGCGCACGCCGCTGGTATCTGTCAATATAAAAGCATCCAAAATAGGTAGCAAATTGGGTTGGTGAAGATAATCATACGCAGGTTTGACGCACAAAAGCGTAACATATTTGGGCACGCAAAACAGCAATGCTGATCTGCCATCATACCATGACCGTATTGTCGTCAGTGCCCAAAGCGTTTAAGAACAAAATCAATCAGCAAATGCAAGCGATAGGGCATGTTGGTGCGGTCACGGTAAAGTATTTGGCAGCCTCTAGGCTGGTTGTTCCAGTCAGGCAGTACCCATTGCAGATGACCAGATTCGATCAGTGGCTGTGCATCATAATCAGGGATAAACCCAATACCAATACCATCGGCTATGGCCTGCGTAATCAGGCTGATATCGTCCACTTTGAGACGCACATGCTGCATCGGCTGATGCGTGTATATCTCGCCCGTGCTGCGGTGCTGCAAATGCCACGTGGACATGGGACTACATAATACCGCAGGATAACCGATCAAGTCGCTGGGTGCATGGATGGCTGCGATGTCCATGTCACTTGCGGCACAGATCATAAAGCGAATGTTGGTCAGCGGACGTCCGATCCAGTGATCGGCACTGTGTTCACCGATACGAAAGGCGATATCAATAGCTTGCTCATCAATATCAATTGTCTGGTTAGACAGGCGCAAATCCAAATCAATATCAGGATACTGCTGCAAAAAAGCATTGAAATGCGGCGCTAAAATGGTACTGCCAAAATTGATCGGTGCACTGACTCTGATGATGCCTTTGGCCTTGGTTTTGTTTTGCCGCAAACAAAACGATACGTTCTCTAGCTCATCAAACAGATGAGCGCAGCGCTCATAATATTGCTGTCCAGCATGGGTCAACTGCACGCGGTGCGCGTCGCGATTGAGCAATCTGAGTGCCAAATCTGTCTCAAGCTTTGCCACGCGGCGACTGAGGGTCGACAGCGGCATGTTTAATGTCAGCGCCGCTTGTCGAAAACTGCCGTGCCGAACGACAGCACAAAAGCTGCGCATATCATCCAGTGAATAATTAACTTTCATATTTGCAATCTATACTCTCGTTATTGCCTATTTATACCGTATTTAAAACCTATAGACTATAATAATATTTTGCATTCTATGCTGGTTATTTTTGGAGAGGTTATGAGTCGTTCAGCGAGCACCAACGCCGTCCTGTGTTTGTTGTTGTGCACGTTTTTTTGGGGAGCAAGTTTTCCTGTCGGCAAACATGCACTGACCGAGGTACATGCGTTAACCTTGGTGATGTGGCGCTTTGGCGTGGCGGCGTTATGTTTGTTTTTATATGCCAAATACAAGCACATGCCGATGCCTGTGTTGACGAGTAAGCAATGGGTCTGGGCCATTGGTGTGTCTATTATCGGTGTTGGCGGCCTCAATTTGGGTCTGTTCACGGGACTTGAGCAAACCAATGCGAGTAATGGTGCGTTGATTATGGCACTTAGCCCATTGGTCACATCATTGATTGGCTCTGTGGCACAGCGCAAATTGCCCACGCTTGGGACGCTGTTTAGTCTGGTGGTTGGTTTGTCAGGAGTGCTGCTGGTATTGACTGATGGCGAGCTTGCACGTTTGCTGGGTTTTGCGTTTAATCATGGCGATCAGATGATTTTTATGGGGATGCTGTGCTGGAGTCTATATACCTATTTAACCCAAGGTATCAGCCGCTGGATGCCGATGATTCCTTATACACTGGTCGGCATGCTGGCAGGTTTTGGGGTGATTGCACTGATGGTGCCGTTTAGCGCTGCTGTCCATCCCATTCAAGAGAGCATAGCCATTAGCGGTAGCGTGCTGGGTGATTTGATATTTATTGGCTTGTTTGGGACCGTAGGGGGTTACTTATTGTGGATATCTGGCGTCAAGCAACTGGGCGCAACCAATGCGTCGTTATTTTTTAACTTTGTGCCCGTATTTGCGGCACTGACCGCCTTTTTGTACGGTCAGCAAGTGACGGTGCTGCAACTGCTGGGCATGGCAATTGTGATTGCAGGGCTACTGATACCGAGGCTTGTGATATGGCAGCAGCAGCGATCGGCGCGCAAACCTGCGTTAACCAACTGCTGAGCACGCTGTAGTTAGTCGTTAATCATCACCCCATGTTCATCAGCAATCTGCTCGATCAAGTCGCGCGCGATACTGCCTTTGGGTGGTATCTGAGGTAGGTTTGAGAGATCAAAAAAATCAGCGTGTGACAGCTCAT
This sequence comes from Psychrobacter sp. PSi21, assembly GCF_054960615.1. Lineage (NCBI taxonomy): Bacteria > Pseudomonadati > Pseudomonadota > Gammaproteobacteria > Moraxellales > Moraxellaceae > Psychrobacter > Psychrobacter sp. PSi21. The sequence goes on along the minus strand of NZ_JBHNYR010000004.1, from coordinate 193,974 downwards.
CTTCTTGTAAAACGATGTCACCACTGGCATACGTGGCACGAAACCCAAGCATCAAGTTGGATGGAAATGGCCATGGCTGACTGCTAACGTAGCGAATATCGGTTATGGCCAAGCCCACCTCTTCATCCACCTCACGTACCACTGCATGCTCAAAACTTTCGCCCACTTCAACAAAACCTGCGATCAAGCCATACATAAGCGGCAGTTTTTGTTGTCCATAGCGATGATGATGCGCCAGCAAAATCTGGGTCTCACCTGTATGCGGATTGGCACGGGTGATGGCAGTGATGACGCAGGGTTGTACTCGTGGGTACTGCCGCAGGCGACATTGCGGACAAACCATTGCACGCTCGCCCGAATCTGCCAGATGCACTTTTGCCCCGCAGCGGCTACAAAACTGGGTATCGGCTTGCCAGCGTAGCAGCTGTATGGCTTGACTCAAAAGATCGCTGATAGCGGTCGGTAGCTGATTAATCAGTTGCCGATAGGACACAAAAGCATGATGACCGACCACCGGTGATAAATCATTAGCCGCTAAATCAATGACAGCAGGTAACGCCAGTCCCTGCTGCTGGGCATAGGTGGTACTGATCGCAGCATCGGCGATGATGGACAGGCGGTTATCATCATTGGATGCAGGCGCTTCTTGCTGTTGTAGTGGCAGCGGCGCAAACAAGGAGACAAACCCCAACTGATAAGGAGCATTATCTTGAGTTGCGGCATCAACCTCGTGATGATTGGTATCATGCTGCTCTTTTTGATAATGAGTGATTGCAAGATGGTCAGGCAGGCTTAGGACGGCTGGTTGCCAGCCAGAAGAGGTATAGCGGCACAAGATGGCGTCACCATCAAGGACAAAGGCGGTGCTCATAAGACAATCCAAAGCAGCTATCGGCATGCTTATTAGGTAGTTGGGATAACAGCGTTACAAAAGAAAAAAAGCGACAAAAGAAACAGGGTCAGCGTCATCTCAATAAAAGAGTAACGCTGACCCTGTCTTTATAGCGGTAGGTTACGCAGCCAGCAACTGGCTCAAGCTGTGCTGCGCGATATCCAATGATTGCTGGCTCACGGGTCGGTTGTGCTCAAAGCTGTCTAAGCGATAATCGACAGACATGATCACATCGGCAATGTGGCTTAACATATAGTCGTCAAGCGCTTGCTGATTGGCAAAACGCTGGTCGATATAGCTGGCTAGCTGACTAAGCATACTGGCTGCTGTGGGTAAATGTAAAAAGCGCACCGCTCCAGACACTTGACGCATGATCTCAGGCACATTTTGAATATTGACCACATCACGATCGCTGTCTGCCAAGTAATCATTAAGGGCTTGTTCAACACCTGCGATGGCGGTACGGCTCTCTTCGATCAATGTATCGTAGGCGGTATCGAGCTGATGCAATGAGATGTTTTTATTATTCAGTGGCAAATTGATCGCGCCTGGGGTGTGCATTTTTGCCATCGAAATGGTGGCGTTTTCGGCACTCATCAATGCCAATAACAAATGATCAAAGTCGCTTGGTGCTGGGGTTTGCCAGCTTGCGACAGCAGTTGCTGCTGTATTGAGTGAGGCTGCCGCATTGTTGAGTTTTAACAAACGCAGTGCTGAGCTGAGTACGACCATTTGATCAGAAATTTGACTCGCTTGCATGGTGGCAGCATTGATCGAGTCACCACGCGCGTACTCGTCTACCTGCTCTTTAATGTTGTTGATCTGCGCTTGTATCAAGTCATTTAATGCATCGGTCACTTGACGGTTGGGGCCAAATAAGAAGCCTTTGAGCTGTTCTAATTGCGGATTGTCGAGTTGGTTGGTGGCATATTGGCTACGAATATCATGTGCCAAAGCATTGTCACGTTGACAGGCAAAGTTGACCAAGTCAGCAAAACGGGTATCCATGATAGGCAGGTAATGATGGAACTGCTGCTCTAAATAAATCAGAGTATGTTTTTGAGTTAAGCTGAGCGGCAATATGGCATCAAGATCAGTAACCACAGCGGTTGCCGCCTGCCAAAATAACGTCTTGCTGTGAGCCGCGATAAGGGCACATGCTGCATTCATTGCTGAGAGCTTTTGGCGCTCCTCGCCGGTCAGCGCTGCTGAGGTCTGAGTGAGGGCAACTGATAGGCCACTGCGATAGGCTCGGCTTAACAGGTCGGTATCTAAGCCAAGCTCACTTAACGGTTGAAAGTTTTGTTCGGGGTTGGCAATGATGACACTACTGCTACCAAAATTGGCAAAATAATCGGCGGCAATGGGCTGCTGCTCTGATGTTTTATGCAATTTATTGATAATAGAGAGCAGCAACGTTGGTTCAACAGTCTCGGTCAATAATACAAACTCAATATAACGATCGAGTGTCATGATGGCTTCTGATAGATCCATAATCAGTGTGGCATCTGTATTGTCACCATGGTCATAAAGCTGCTGCATGCCGTCGGCAATCGCAGTGCTCAGCAGCTTAGCCCCTGTGAGTGAAATCAGCTCAAAAATACGTGCCAATTGTGTCAGTACGCCAATAGAATCCAGCAATAATGGCGCTTGCTCTTGGTCATCGTTAAAATCGCTCAGATGCGTTTCGGCATCTTTTAAAATAACCACAATTTCATCGCGTAGCAAATGTAACGATGGCAAGCCAAAGTTGGTGATACTAAGGTTTGGGGTGCTCAGGGTGAGTTGCTCTGACTGGCTCATAGTTATTCTTCCATAAAATGCTGATAATAGTCGACAAGATTAAAACGATAATCTATGGTCGGTCAAATAAGACCTGCTTTTTTGTATATTAACATTATTTACCACTGTGACAATGCTGTTTTCATCTCAGGATAATCAGTGGCCAAACTGGCAAACCAATCTTGATGAGCACGATCACTGGTCGGTGAGGTCAGTAGCAACTCTGCGAGCGCTGCAAAGTTACTGTGTGTGGCCTGTCCGTTATCAGAATGGTTATCCTCTTCAATAGCCAATGCAACTTGGCCGCCGGTCATCGCCAGATAGACTTCGGCTAAAATCTCCGAATCCAATAATGCACCGTGAAACGTACGGTCTTGCTTACCAACATTAAGGCGACGCACGAGCGCATCTAGGGTGTTCTTTTGGCCGGGGTAGAGCTGTTTTGCCATGGCCAGTGAATCGGTCACTTGTACCCGCTGGGCAAAGCCTTGCAAGCCCACCTTATCAAATTCCATAGATAAGAAGGTCATATCAAATGACGCATTGTGGGCGATAATTTCTGCGCCATCCATAAAGTCATACAAAGACTGTGCCACTTGGTCAAACGTGGGTTTGTCTGCCAAAAATGCCTCACTGATCCCGTGAATACGAATGACTTCTTCATCCATGCCGCGTTGCGGGTTGATATAAACGTGCAGCTTCTCGCCTGTAAATTTGCGTCCCACCATCTCGACGATACCCACTTCGATGACCCGATCGCCTTTGAGTGCGTCAAGCCCTGTGGTCTCAGTATCCATAATCAACTGGCGGCTGTTCTCTTGACGGTGAACAGGTTTTGGCAATAAAGGTCGAAAATGCGGATTGGCACGGCTGGTATCGCCATCAAATTTGACAGTCTCTGTCTCAGGTATGGTTGCTGCGCTCACTGGCACCGCATCATTATGTACGGGTGTATCCATTATCGTCTCTGCTTCTACATTAGCATCATTTAAAGTCTCGGTCATCATATTAAACCCAAGTGGATCCGAGGTTAACCAGTCTTCATCAAGTGTGTGGTTATCCGTATGGGTGCTGGAGCTGGTGTTGACGTTAGACGTACTTAACTCAGCTGCGTGATCCGCTTTTTTTTTAGCGGCCGAGTCATCCGCCGCACAAGGTTCAAAGTCCGCATGGTCACTGCTGCCCGTAACCCCCAGATTGGCCAGTGTATCGGCTTTCTCATTGCCAGCGTGTCCAGCATGACCTTTTACCCAGTGCCATTCGACGTCGCGGTTTTGACACAGCGCGTCTAGTTGTTGCCACAAGTCTTGGTTGGCGACAGGTTTTTTGCTTGCCGTTTTCCAGCCGCGTTTTTTCCAGCCAGCGATCCATTCTGTGATGCCTTTTTGTACATAGCTGGAGTCGGTCCAGATCGCCAGTGTCATGTCTTGCGGGCTATGCGTGAGCGCCTTGATAGCGCCCATCAGCTCCATACGGTTATTGGTGGTGTCAGGCTCGCCGCCGTACAAGTCTTGCGTCTGGCCATCACTAAATATCAGGTGTGCGCCCCAGCCACCAGCGCCAGGATTACCTTTGCATGCGCCATCAGTATAGGCCACAGTCGTACCTGCTTGTGCTGCTAAGGGATCAGCTACGGACGGGGTCGAGCGAGAAGTGTCAGACATAAAAATGGGAAAACCTACGGTAAATAAATAACAATGCGTGCCCCCCTCATAGCTGAAAAAAGTGCTAACGATGAGGTGTTTGGCGGCGGAGATGCCCAGTAGCTTACCATCTCGATGGTAAGCAATATTGGGTCATCTGATAGTGCTTGATTATAACAAATCCATACCCAACATGGGTCATCACGACAGATAAAACTGCAAAAGCGCAGATCAAAATAGCAGGGCATGACTTTTCTGTTAAAATATACAGGATCTTTTTTATGTATGCTCGCAGGATGACCCTATGATGCCACGTTGTGCAGATATGTTTTGCAAAAAATTCGCCATAAGGGCGACCATGGTAGCGACGTGTAGCGCGCTGTTTTTGACAGGCTGTTATACAGAGGACTCAGTTGCCGTCATCAAAGACACGCCCGCTGCGGCTGACTTATCCGTCTTTGCAGGCTGTTATACCGTCAGCCACGATGAGCCTGCACAGATCAAAGTTTCTGAGCAAAACGGCACATGGGTGATGCAAATGAAAGAGGCAGTCCAAGCGCAGCGTGTGTGGGATGAGCCAGAAGTGTTAGAGTCAGTAGATGGGTCACAGCTACCCAAATATTTTTCTATCGATCCTGATAATGTTGATGCTGTCCTTGCTCGCCCCGACCGCGTACTGGTCATGGCGCATGTCAAACCTGTTTATGCCAATATTGACCCGCTGTTAGACAGTGAGTATTTGGCTTATATCTATAAAGGTGCCAATACCATTTATAAGGTTGCGTGCGATGAGGTCAATGTTGATCTACTAAGCGACCCGCACGCAGGATTGACAGAGGCCATAAGCGATAGCGTGGTGATAACGGAAGAATCGGTGATCAACCATGACACGGCGCTTGGCAGTCAGTGATGGGTCGCTCATACCGTTTTAACCAACCATTTGCTTTGTAATCGAGTCAATATCTATGAATTTTTTAAGTTATGTCTTGCTGGGCGGCCTATCTTACGGTGCAGGGTGGGCCATACGCATGTATGTACTTAACAAGCAGCCTGCGCCAACGCCGCCTTATACTCTCAAACACCCTGTAATCTTGGGTTACTTGGCCGCATTTTTTATCATCATGATGGTCATCTCATGGCTGATTGGTCGCTACTTACTGGGTCATGTGCAGCTCGATATGCCTTTTGTGCTGGTCAATAGTGCGGTGGCCACGTTCGTCTATTCTTTTGGCCTAAATCCTGAGCGATCACAGTATGATGTCCCCAATTGATGGACGCACTTTTTCATCATGGGTATGTTGGTTACAGTTATGTTATCAATAGCATAAATATCAGTCAGCCATTAAAAGACAATTGATCGCATGGGTGACAGTGGCTATTAGGGACACGCTCTAGCGTTATGGATCGTATAGGCAGTGGATATGAGTATCGATAAGCAAGGCAAAAAACAAGAGCGCACCGCGCAGGGATTTAATCGCCGACGGTTTTTGCAGCAAGTGGGTATGGGTGCGGGAGCAGGATTATTGGCAGCACAGAGTATATCCCGTAGCCTTGCTGCTGATGTTTTGAAGCAGGATTTTTTAAATCGGCATGATTTAACCAAAGATGACCTGCCGACTGTGATAACAGGGGAAGTACCAACGCAATCTGCGTCCCACTGCGCTACGCCGACGATTGAGACACGTCTGTTTGCCAGCTCTAATGTCGGTGGCTTTGAGGCGCGCAATCAGTTGGCGCTGGAACGCCTGCGCTGTGCCGGCTTTGCGGTGCAAAATCCCGATATCGTCAGTCGTCAGTATTTGCGCTTTGCAGGGACTGATACTCAGCGGGCTGGAGATTTGCAAAACATTGCCACAGGGGCGATTGCTGCGCCAAAGCTGCTACTTGGCGTCCGCGGCGGCTATGGGGCGATGCGTTTGTTACCGCTGGTGGATTGGCCCACCCTTGGACGAGTGATGCAGGAGCGCGGGACGATTTTGGCAGGTTTTAGTGATGTGACCGCGATTCAGTGCGCGCTACTGGCCAAAGGACAGATGAGCTCGCTGGCAGCGCCCATGCTCTATAGTGAGTTTGGCAAAACCAGTCCTGATACCATCAGCTGTCAGCAGTTTGCACAGGCGCTGACAGAGCCAAAATTGATCGTGACCATTGATAGCGCGGCACTGACCAGTGCCAATTTGCCTGCGGTATTGGCAACCAGTGAGACTCAGGCCAGTCAAAGCATCACTGGCACACTGTGGGGCGGCAATCTGAGTGTGGTTTCAGCACTGGCGGGTAGTCCGTATCTGCCACGTATCAAAGGCGGTATCGTATTTTTAGAAGACGTGGGCGAGCAGGCGTACCGTATCGAGCGCATGCTCTATGATTTGTATCTGGCAGGCGTGTTTAAAGAGCAGCAGGCCATTGTCTTTGGTGCGTTATCAGGTAGCGGCGAAGACAGCTATGATGCGCGCTATGACGTGGCAATGGTGGTTCGCCAGCTGCAACAACTGACAGGACTCCCCGTATATAGCGGCATGCCCTTTGGTCATATTGGACAAAAGCACAGCTTTCCTTTAGGAGCACACTGTCAAATCAGTGCCGATACCCAAGGCGGGTATCAGCTGTGCTTTAGTGATTATCCAACCATTGCGCCAGATGCGCTGTATACCGCAGGCTTTTGGCAGACACCATAAACCTGCGCTGCTATTATTATCATCCAGCTATTTAAACCACCGCTGTAAGGCAGGTAGCCGTGAGATGAGTAAATAGTCCAGTAACGCGATGGCAATAATCGCGATAAGGGCAGTCGGAAAAATAGCCGCAATGACCAGTAACGGTAGGGCCAATGTCCAGCGGATCTTAACTGGTTTGCCACGTGCAGGCGGGTTAAGCCCAAGCGCCGCTTCTTTTTTCTTGGGTCGGCGCTGCCACCACATCATATAACCAGTGATACAAATCGCAATCACTGATAGGCAAAACAGAACATTGGCCAGTACGCTCCACCAGCCCAGCGTGCCCATATGCAGCGCGACACCTGCAGCCATAAACTTACCAAAGGCACTATAATCATCATAGCGAATGTCTGCGAGTACCTTGCCCGAATAACGATCCAAATGCATGGTGCGATCTGCCGTTGGACTGTGCATGTCATAACTCATCGAATCTTGGCTGATGCTCCAAACCCCTGTCGCACCTTGGGGCAAGCTCAATTGATAACGTCCGACAAAGCCGCTCTCGCGTGCAAATTGATCTACCGTATCCAAGACGATGGGCACGCCTGTCTTTAACCCATCCGTGCCCAGCGTTGTGCCCGATTGTGGCATCGGCGTCAGTTCCAATACCCATGGCACTTCCTTAGAGGCGCCATGATTGAGTGCCTCGCCATGCGTCGGTGTAGGTGTGGCACTCTCGCCATGAACGTGCGGCGCAGCCTCCGCCATGTCCATATCGTGCATATCATGTGCGTTTGGGTCGCTTGATAGCGGCATAGGCGCGACGCCCCATTTGCCAGCAGGGAACTGACTCCACGCTTGCACCACTTTGCCGCCCCAAATACCAGCCCACGCCATCCCTGAAATACAAAAAAACAGCAACACCACAGATACCCAGCTACCAAGGGTGGCATGAACGGTACGAAACAACAGTCGTTTGGGCGAGGTCTTACTGTTATTGTCAGGCAGCAGCATGGCCTTAACCGAACGCCGTTTGTGCCACCACAAATACCAACCCGTTAAAATCATCAAGATCGTCAATGCAGCGGCGGTCTCTAGCAGGTAATCACCCACATCACCGAGTAACAAATCGCTATGGATATTATCAACGGTATGATAGAGGGTGCTATTGGCAGGTACGCTGGTGACCACTGCTGCCGTATAAGGATTGATTGATACCATGCGCTGGGCTTGATCGCTTTTGATACGAAATAGAGCAACTGTATCCTCGCTGCGCGGAGCGATGTATTGTATCAGCGTACTATTTGGAAGCGTATCGAGGGCATTTTTGGCTTGGGTAGACAGTGGGGCGGGGGCGGATTGCTCACTGACGATGGTCATGTGGTCGCCATCGCGTCCTACCGTGTTAGAAAGCAGCACCATACCAAGGCCTGTACAGGCAAGGATGATCAAAAATGGTGCAACAAACATCCCTGCATAAAAATGCCAGCGCCAAATGGTAAAATAGTTGGCGTTATTTTTGACTTGCGGCTTCATCTCAGCCATGCGTCCTGTCTCCAATGACTTTTGTCTCGGTTTTTGATGAATAAAAGCTCTGCTTGTGATGCTCGCCTGCTCCCTGAAGCAGTATCACTCACACAAGTGTGCGTGGTATCGGTCGTAAGTGAGATTGCAGAGCGAATGAACGCTAAGATTGTGAATGGTTCAACACAAACGTATCAAACCGCCTTAATGCTGAGAATAGGGCGGTTTATTTTTTGGTGCATATTATAAACAAGATAAGATAAAGGGGGTATCACCATTGAATAAATGTTTAGATATTCTTTTTAAAGCAAAGTTGGCAGCGGGTACAATGATGGCAATGATGACGTTAGTGTTCGATAAGTACACTTGGTAGCGTCATCGGTCAAAAAACCTTTTGCCGCTTTTGACATATGCAAGGAGAAGAATAGAAGTGCAAACCACTAAACGTAAAACGGCCTATACAATGATGATCATCTATATGTCGTTCGGACTGATGATGTCAGCATTCGCTGAAACTGAATTTACAACCAATAAAAAAAGGCTGGCCAACCAAGGGGATCTTGAGGCTCAGTATGATCTTGGGATAATGTACCAATATGGGGATGGTGACGCGGATCAAGATATAGCTGAGGCCATGAAATGGTTTAGAATGTCTGCCAATCGAGGATACGCCCCCGCGCAAACAAATCTTGGTTACAAATATTATCAGGGCGATATCGTCGCACAGAATGATACCCAAGCCATAAAATGGTTCCGAAAGGCGGCAGTCCAAAATGATCCATTAGCTCAGTTCAATCTTGGGGTAATGTATAGTGACGGTATTGGCACCCCTAAAAATAATAAAGAAGCAATCAAATGGCTCCAAAAATCGGCCAATCAAGGATATAAATCGGCTCAGGATTATTTAGACGCTATGCGTCCAGCTGACATGGATACGGTCAATATGTACATTGTCGAGGGCGCTGTTGTCGAAGAATGCGCTCACCCAGATTGTAAAAGCCACCAAATCGACTTTGATAACGAAGATCCTCTTTATCAGCATGATTATTGACCGTTATGTTTCTTTGGCATTCTAAGAGCGCTTCGCTAAGCGTTAGCCATCCGTGGCGGCTTACGCTAGGTTGGGATAGTGATTTAACCTTTTTGCTAAGTACAGTTGCTCACAAACTGCGCTTCTGTCAGATCTGGATTGCGACAATCTTCCAATGCACGATACCCATCTTCATAACCAGAACGTTCGATAATAAATTGGCGCAAATCAGCTTCTGTACCACCACCGAGGGTAAAGTCATTTAACGAATCGATCATGTCTTGTGATACCTCTATATCGTTATCAGCGAGGTAGTCGATGTACGCCGCTTGTGCGGGTGTGAGCGCCTCAGTTGTCTCTATAGCGTCACTGGCTGCGCTGTCCATATCATATGCCTCATATGATTGTGCAGCATGCAAATCTTGTAGCACGGTGTCAAGCTCATCGCTTTCATAAATATCAATGTCGTCAGTATCTATGCCAGCATTTTCATCAGCCGTGACCAAGCCAGCGGCCATAGTGTCTTCAAGGCTACTGTCAGATTTATTGTTAGCGCCTAACGGAAAGGTAATTCGGGTGACTTTCCAGCTCAGCCAGTCTCTGTGCATAATCACATCAATTGAATGATTAACGTCATTTGCATTACTTATCTGAACTTTAAAACGGTTAAATGATAGGTAGTTTGTCTGATAGTCAATATCGTCATCTGGCGCTTCAGAGCTATCTTTGGCGGCATCGTCTAAACCAAAATCTGGTTCTTGCCCTTGGAACAAGAGTGCCACGCCATCAGGGGTGATTGTGCTGTCGACGATAGGGTCTATCATTGCGGCCGCTAGCATGACGCCCAATGCTTCCAAACCGCTTTCCTCTTCACCAGTCGTGATTTCTTGAACCATGAACGCCTTAACTTGATCTTTTATGCTTTGTTTGACACTAGGAAAGTCAATATAACCTGACAGCTTATCGGCGTCTTTTTGCTCTACCGCGGTTTTGATGCCATGCAGCGCGATATAGGGTGACGCATAAAGATAGATCGCAAACATTACGAATACGCCTGCCAACCAAGGTAAAAGCTTTTTCAAAAAATTCTCCTGAATTTCTAACAATAGTAGAATACGGTGCAGTCATATGGGTTAGCACTTGATTTTCGTTATGATCTATATTGGTATATGGTTACGTGTTGGTAACATATTAGAAAATAATGTTAACATTAGTTGATTTATAAGACAATTTAATAACACATTATTTATCGCGAACATCTTTTGAGACCTGACAGTCAATCATCGTTTTGATATTGAGTTGAGCACATGTCTGTTAGGGGCTGAGCACAAAATGAGAGTCTGGCTCAATAATCGGGCTAATGGTGGGTATGTAGGATGTATTTATCTTGATACTGTAGTGACTGCCACTATTCGGTGCTGCTTTGAGTACGCCCATGCCTGTATCCTAATGAGAACATGACCGTCTATGACACATCACATTAAACATTAAGAGGGCAAGATAAAGCCCGTCGCTGAGATCGTGATTGACTATCGCACTGAGATAGCGAGCGAATTTGTCTATCATCAGGGTGAAGGGAATGTGCGCTATCAGTGATATGAGCCGATGACTGATGGCTTTTATCCGCTGACCGTGACGATAGAGAATACATCAATCAACTATGATACGGATAAAGAGATGGCACCGCGCACGACAGATACGACGCATTATACGTACAACCCATCGAAGCAGTCTTTTGAGTCGGTCAAGTAGCTGGGCGCATAGATAAGCAACGCTGCACTGTGGCGTATTGTTAACTTTAAGGGACAGTCATATGAAAAAAATAATACTGAGCTTGGTAATTGGTTTGGGCAGCTTGGCGATAGCGCCCGCTATGGCACAGACGCCTGTCTTTTCTGCCAGTGAGATGGCGAATGTTAAAGTTAGAGATTTAACTTTCAAAGAGGTCATGCGTCAGTTTTATAGAGGGCAAATGATCCAAGCATATGCAAATGGCATGGAAGACATGCCTTATATTGGCTTGGGGCAATATAGTGACAATGGTGATATCTCTATTGCTACCATGCACCCTGTCTTACAATATAAAAATACAGTGGGCGCAGACCGTTATTTGGTTATCATTGAGATATTGCAAGTGTCTGAAGGAGAAATCGTAAGCTGTCATGCTTGCCACGCTACAGCAGACCTATACAGTTTTAAAAAATTAAATACGGGAATGTTCCAGCTGGTGAGTCGCACACCAAAGGATGTTAATTTTTCGAGTAAATACGGTCGAGTGAATTTAAATATTAATGATATCGAACAAGGTATACAGCCATTAGGGAAAAACCTGATAGGCAGTGTATTTATGAATTCTGATATGTCTACAGGTGTTAAGGATAGTTGGTGGGAGGTATTGCACCTGCCTGAAGATGATTTCATTAATAAGTACTATGCTGGCGATGGTGGCTCGACGACCAAGCCTTATGATGAAGACTCGCCTTTATCTTATGACTATGAAGGCAGTCTACAGGTGATGCAGGATAATACCGCTTATTATCCAATAATGCTGACTTATACAGGTGAGATGCCTATGAATGACTATGAATATGTTGAGCATGTTAACTACAGTAAAATCGCGAAGTTTAATCCGATGAAGAAAGTCTATAAGTAGTTTTTTTGATCGACGACTTAATCCTCTGAACACGTTAGCGGTGTTACCAGCTCGCCTTTGATGTTGATAGTGCCATAGGATTTGCCTGTTGGGCTATTCGCATCTGCTTCGCTCACAGGTGCTAGGTTATCGGTAAAATAGCCAATATAGTCATAATCGGTTTTGATTGCGTGGCCTTGTTTGTCTAACAAATAGTAAGTCTCACCTTTTTTTGCTGATACCACTTCTTGATTGGGATCATCATAAAAAAGAATGCTGATATCATCATATTCTAAGGGAATGATGATATCCCCTTGTGGGTTGATAAAGCCTGACTTACTCGCTTTACTGACTAATGCTAAACCATTGATAAAGCTGCTGGCTTCATCATAAATAAAGTCTATTTTGGTTTGATTGTGCCTACCGACAAAGCCCCCATTTGTCGTTCTTTTTGACATTGATTAAACCTTGACTAAAAAATCCTAAATCCTTATAAGTCGGAAAGACAGCCTCACCTTGAGCATCAAAGATAGTGACACGTCTTGGATTCAGTGTCTGTGCCTGCCATTTCCAGTCTTTCATATAGATCGTATCTGTGGCAGAGGGGGAGATATAGTCATACTGCATGGGTACGATAAGTTTATTTTGCTTATCAATAATGCCTTGTTTGCCACCCTTACCCACAATGGCAAAACCTTCGCTAAAGTCTTCAGCATAGTGATAGTCAAAAGGAATCACGACATCATTGTTCAGGTTTAAAAAACCATAGCGGCTGTCCTCACCGCCGATGCTGGCACGTACCAGACCATCATGGGGTAGGGAGATAGAGTCATAGTCATTAGGAACAATCAGCTTGCCAGTGGTGTCGATCAGTCCCCATTTATCATCAAGCCTAATCTTGGCTAGCCCACTATAAAAGCTGTTGGCGTAACTAAACTTTAGGGGTATAACAATTTTGCCGTGATGGTTCACAAAGCCATAGCGCCCCTCTGATTTGACCAGCCACAATATGTGCTCATTGTATATATCGGTGTCAATACAACGCTCTGCAAACTCAACGCCTTGAGGCAGCTCGTAACCTGCTGCCAACTCACAATAAAAATCAGCATGGCTAAAGGCACTGTATAAAAGCGCTGTGGTGAAGATGGCAAATGATTTAAAAGAGAAGGTCATAATACTGGACTATTATCCGATAATTGTAGCAGATGTTATCACTGTTTTTAAATAGGGACATGCCCTAGCACGCCTGTATCAGTTATCTTTAGGCTTTGTTTGTTGTGCAATAGCTATTGATGGATATGAAAGCAGTCTATTGCTAAGTTCTTATCGATCACACACTCATCAAAATAGTCAAATAAGAGTACTGGTATTTGTACTCAAGCGGAATGGTATAAGCGATATGCTTCTCTTTGCCATTGACTATCAGTGTAAAGCTGACCTTTTCGATGATGTTTTTGGGCATGCCTGCGCCATAGTGCAAGACAAGGCTCTTGGCACAATCCGTCGTTCCTATACAGCCCTCTAAGTTCGAGACGCGCTTTAGTGGCTCGTAGCGTGTGCCATCTGTTGAGTAATGCGCCAAAACCACAGACTCCTCTATCAGCTCGACATTAGAGTCTTTGGAAAAATAAAAGTTGAGGCGGGATTTGCGCCAGATATTGTCAGGCGTGAGATGGGCGTTGTTGCTGTTGGCGACGTCATTTAAGTGCATGATCTCGACATGGTTATAGCTTTTTTGATCCTTATCTAACCGATATAGCGTGCTATCGAACTCATATTTGGGGATTGGATCGCCCTCATAAAAATACGCGTTATTATAGGGGATGGGGGAGTCTTCTTTTTTTACCGCATAGTTAAAGTGCCAACATCCTGATAATGCCAGACTCGCTAGCATAGGGATAAAGGCACGGCTCATGGTATGGGTTAAGCGCGTCATCAATAGACGGTGGTTTGTTACATCAGTTTTCATAAAATGGACAGCCCAGCTAAGCGTTTATAGGATTAAGAGGTGACAAGTTAGTAGTGCATGAGCATTCTATATGCTTCGGTCTTATCAGCGACGATAGCGCCCTCTTTATCAAGGACATAATGCTTAGCATCATCGGTTATCACTCTTGGCAGACCATGGTATAGACGTCCATACTTGATTTCTAAAGAGATGTACTTTAAGGGTATGACCAGCTCGCCATCCGTATTGATGGCCCCGTAATACTCGCCTGTCGGACTATTGGGATCTGTTTTTGTGACAGGAGCCAAGCCATCGGTAAAATAGCCAATCGTCGCGTAATCGGTCTTAGTGGCATTGCCTTGTTTGTCTAACAAATAGTAAGTTTCGCCTTTTTTTGCTGACACCACTTCTTGATTGGAATCGTCATGAAAAGCGCTCTTTATCTCGTCATATTCTAATGGGATGACCACGTCGCCTTTTGGATCGATAAAGCCAGATTTACCGTCTTTGCTGACGAGCGCCATACCATTAAAAAACCCAATCGCCTCGTCATAAATAAAATCGATTTTGGTTTGATTGGCACTATCCACAAAACCCCATTTGCCGTTTTTTTTGACATTGAGTAAGCCATGTTTAAAAAAACCCATATCTTCATAAGTCGGAAAAACTTGCACGCCTTGATCATTCAAGATAGTGGTGCTGGCAGGCTCTGTCATCTCCACTCTAAACTTCCAATCTTTTTCTTCTAGCACATCAGAGTCAAACGCAGTGATATAGTCATACTTCATGGGTACGATCAGACGGTTCTCTTTATCAATCACGCCTTTTTTGTCGTGGTGACCAACGACGGCATAACCGACGATAAAGTCACTTGCAGATGCATAGTCAAAAGGAATCACAGTTTCATTCTGTAGGTTCAAGAAACCATAGCGCTTGCCTTTTTTATTATTGTCGTCATTAGAGATTCTGGCCATGACTAGCCCGTCTCTAAGACCAGAAACATAGTCATACTCGTTAGGAATAATCAGCTTGCCAGTGGTGTCTATCATTCCCCATTCGCCATCAAGCGTGACATTGGCTGTCCCATGATAAAAGCCATTGGCATAGCTGAATTTTAAGGGTATGACGATGTTGCCGTGATTATTCACAAAGCCGTACCTTTTATCCAAAGGATTCTCACTGTGTTGTTTGGTTACCAGCCAAAGCATATGGTCATAATCCATATCAGTGTTCGTACATGCTTCGGCAAACTCGACGTCTTTTGGCAACTCATAACTCTCTGCTAATTGACAGGGCAAAGAAGAGGCTTGGCTGCTAGCGCCAAACAGTAATGAAACAGTCATTAAGGCTAGGGGCTTGTAGGATAAAAATATAATGGACGTCTCTGTCATTGTATGATGATTTTGACAAAGCCTAGCATATTTTAGTAAACATTAATCCTATATTTCCGCTGATAAATCAGAGTCTGATACGCCCTTTACGTTTGCAAATACGCTAAAATACAATAAACCATATCGAGAACGCATAATGACATTCACCGAAGACCGACTTGAACAGGCCTAAATAACGGTGCTGCCTAAGACTAAAACGGTTCTACAGATATAGGCACAGGACGAACCAAAGCCACTGATCATGTATCTAAAATGATAACTGAGCTTAAAGACGATCTTGAAACAGGTGTCACGCCTACTGATCAAATTGTAGAAGAGGTGTTAATCTATGAAGGCTAATAATCTAGATATATTTGTTGAGTATTTTTTAGGAAGTCTAATGGACTTATTTTTAAAGCGTATCGATAGTTACGAGAGTGTATATAATACCGTCATGATGAATGAGCAGGTTAAGTTTAAGGTCACTAAACATCTAGGGTGTGCCATCAACGAGCAAAGGTATTTTAAAATAAGCGATACTTAGATCGTATTCATGAATGTAGAAGCAAGATTCATTTAAAAGGGAAGTCATAAATGAAGAGATTGATATTAGTTCTGCCTTTGCTGGCAATTGGTTTAATGCCTGCTTCGGCAAACAGTGATAGTGTAAAAATTAAGACGGTAAAAAATATGTATAACGATGCTACTAAAGCGAATCGTAATAACCAAGATTTTGATACTTTACGTACACTGTTTAGATATTCAGACTCAGGTCTACAAAATGCGATTACTTTAGCCAAGTTTGGACGAATGAGTGAAGATGGGATGGGCATGGCTAAATGTCACAGTGCCTATGAAGCACTTGGTATGAATCCGAGTAATGGAATGACTCTAGACGAAATAGAAAATATAAATTACAGAGCCCTAGGTAATGGAAGCGTCAGAGCATCTATTCTTTATTACGGCGATGTAGTGGGGATTAGATACTTTTCATTAAGCTGCAACAGTGGTAATTGTAAGATTACAGATGTATTTGATAACGATGGTACATCAGGAAAGCGAAGTGCTGAAAAATTGTGTCGATAAGCTTTTATATTTCTTGTAATTATTTGACTTAAACAGAGTAGAGGTCAGTTAGCTTAAGTAGTCACACCAGCCCACTTGTTTGATATGCGCGCGTAGCGCATCAGAATCGTAGCCCTTGTCAGTACATACAGTCATTGTTGCGCTCAAATCTATGTTATCAATTAAATTTGGGGTCATCTTCACATCATGGGTAATACTATCTGATAAGAGAAAAGTGATGGGATTTTCATGTGCATCAAGAGCTAAGTGGATTTTAGTCGCGCATCCTGCTACACGTTTACTGATACCTTGCAGGTTCTCGTTATGACCACTGCTATACTGGTGCGCTTTAATATGAGTGCCATCAATAAAGATCTATTCACAGTCTGAGTCTTTGATTAATAAAGTAAACAGCGCGATAAGCTTATTGCTACGAAACTATCACTGGTGTCATCATTTATTTGCAATATTCCACACGCCCTAACAAGACTTTTTTAATGCTTCATGATGGGCCTTGGGATCAATATTACGGCTTAACAACTCTTCGTAGTCACGCCAAATTTCACAGGCACGCGTAAACGACACGCTTTGATATATACCAAGCGATATACGTTTGTTTTTTGAATGAGTAGGAGATAGGTAGCGATAAAGCCAAGACTTAGTGCCATTAGGTTAGACCATGAGATACAGCAAGGGGTGGTTTTTGATAGAGACCAGATATTATTTGCCATCGGCTTTATGACTGCTGATGCTGCGATCAGAACTGATGGGCTTGCGTGCTTCCATGACTGACACCCCCAATGTACATTTAAAAACCAGTGTACATAGTAGTGTATATCAGATGCATGGACTGTAATAGATAGAGCGGGACAATATAGAACGCCAGATACAACAAAGCCCCTGATATTAGGGGCTTTAGCTGTTCTATAAGGTAGTATAGGACTATGTAATGGTACCCGGAGCCGGACTTGAACCGGCACGCTATTGCTAGCGAGGGATTTTAAATCCCTTGTGTCTACCAATTTCACCACCCGGGCAAAACTTGTGTTATCTGTCAGTAGCAAGTGCTAGAATCTGTCAGATAAGTGGTCGCTATTATAAGTATTTATACCAATAAAGCAAGCCAAATTTTTACTAAAGATTATCTTTATTTTTGCAAGATACATCTTATAAATAATTGGAGGCTGAGGTCGGAATCGAACCGGCGTTAACGGAGTTGCAGTCCGCTGCATGACCACTCTGCCACCCAGCCAATCAAGGAGGCCTATATTAGCAAAAATATTTTAAATTACAAGTCATTTTTTACTCGATTTGAGGTTTTTTATCAAAATAAGCCAGATTTTTATTATTTTGCGGCATTATTTTGCCAAATAGCGGGTTTTTGGTCATGTTATTAGGGCACTTAATAAGCCAAAAGCACGTTTTAGACATAGGTTTTTGGGTACAGGGTAGGTACAATATAGGACTTCATTTACCTTGCATATCGGATATGGTGCCAACGGCTTGGCGCTGTGTTTTTTTATCTGTTTTTACTTATGGAGTTACTATGACCTCTGAAACCTCTGACCATGTACACGCTACTATTCTCGACGGCAAAGCACTTGCAAAACAGATAGAACAGTCACTACGTGGACGTGTAGATACCATCAAGGCACAAACGGGTCGTACCCCAAGTCTGGCGACCATTCTCGTCGGTGATGATCCCGCTTCAGCCACGTATGTGCGTATGAAGGGCAATGCCTGTCGCCGTGTGGGTATGGACTCTATCCGTGTCGAGATGCCAGCTGACACCACAACTGAACAGCTACTCGCAAAAATAGATGAGCTGAATAACAATCCAGACGTGCACGGCATCTTGCTTCAGCATCCTGTGCCTGAGCAGATTGACGAGCGTGCTTGCTTTGATCGTATTTCCCTTGCAAAAGATGTCGATGGCGTGACTTGCCTTGGCTTTGGTCGTATGAGTATGGGTGAGCCTGCTTATGGGTCATGCACGCCGCAGGGTATCATGCATTTGTTAAGTCATTATGAGATTGATCTGGCAGGTAAAGAAGCCGTTGTGGTGGGTCGCAGTGCGATTTTGGGCAAGCCGATGGCACAGATGTTGCTTAATGCTAATTGTACCGTGACCATTTGCCACTCAAGAACACAAAATCTGGCCGAGCACGTACAGCGCGCTGATATCATTGTTGGTGCTGTTGGGGTACCTGAGCTGATCAAAGCCGAATGGATCAAGTCAGGTGCAGTAGTCGTTGACGCTGGTTTTCATCCAACAGACAACGGCGGTGTGGGTGATATTGAGCTTGGCGGCGTTGACGCGATTGCCAGTGCATACACGCCAGTACCAGGCGGTGTGGGGCCGATGACCATCAATACCTTGATTCGTCAGACGGTAGAGGCGGCAGAGCAGTCAGCAGGTATCAGCGCGGCAGACGCAGGCGAGTAATCACCTGTCAAACCCGCTGAGAGAGGATTAAAGCGGGTACTGATGATGTCAGATATCAGTGTCAATTGACCACTTTTATGTTGATAGGTTCTCAAATGTCTAACAAATATGCAGCAATCCATCGGCGCTTACAGTATATCGGTCGTGAGTTTGTCGATGTCTGCCACTACGTTATTTTATTTTTGATCAGTGTGGTGGTGATTTGGACAGCAGGCAAAGAGTTTTTGATCATTGCCAGTAAAGGCGCGGCGGATCTCAAAGATATTTTGATGCTGTTTATTTATCTGGAGCTGCTGGCGATGATCGGTATTTATTTTAAAACCCATCGCTTACCCGTGCAGTTTTTGATATTTATTGCCATTACGGCTCTGTCGCGCCACTTGGTGGTCGATGTGCAGGCGGTATCTGATTACTTCCATCTGTGGCTACTGGCAACGATTGCAGTGGCGATTATGGCGCTTAGCGCGTCTATTGTGATTTTGACTTGGACGGCCAGAATGTTTGGTCGCCCCGAAGATTATTTGGACGACCATCAAGCCAGCCATCGTATGGGCACTTTTTATGATGATGACAATACCAAACGTCGGCGCGAGTAAGGGCAATAGTGCATCACGCCTGAGGTGAATAAACACTTTAAGGTGACCATGATACAAAACGGGCAGTCGTTATGACTGCCCGTTTTGTGATTTCACAGATGCCATTATGCGTTTAATCGCACCGTGCCAAAAGAAACCATGACCAACCGCTGTTATTCATGGGCACCGTCTTTGTGTACTAGATACCGCGCACAAAGGCTAATAAGGTGTCTTTTTCTGCTGATGTTAGTGCGTCAAAGCGTGCTTTGGTTGTCTGGGCCTCGCCGCCATGCCATAAAATGGCCTCTGTCAAACTGCTGGCGCGACCATCATGTAAAAAACGGGCTTCTGGGTCACGGGCGACAATGCCAATGCCCCACAGCGGCGGCGTACGCCACTCAAAGCTTTCAGCGTCTTTTTCTTTGACTCCATCGTCAAGACCTGCGCCCATATCATGCAAGAGCAAGTCGGTGTAGGGGTAGATGGTCTGCTGTGATAACACCCCAAAGCGGGTGCTGTCTCCTGTGGTTTGTTTGGGGGTATGGCAGCTGGCGCAGCCAACTTGGGTGAACAGTACTGCGCCTTCATTAAAGGTCGATAGATTGTTGATACGGCGTTCGGGTACTGCCAGCGCTGTCATAAAGTCCACAACAGCATCCAAGCTACTATCCGACACTTCAGGGCTACCGCCATTGGCTGCTGTCCAACAAATTGGCTGGTTAACAGTGCAGCTGGGGTCCATAAAGACAGACGTGGTCAGCCCCATATCCTGCGACATGGCATTGGCATTTTGAATGCGTAAGCTTGAATTGATGGCCTTCCAACCAAATCGGCCAACGTGGCGTTGTTGTCCGCTACCCACCCAGTGAACACGCCCACTGATACCATCTTGATCAAGGTCATCAGGGTCAGCGGCAGCGATGATATTCGTTTCTGGAATCAGATCTATCAGCCCCATTCCCACCAGCTGTGGTGAGATACGTCCGCTTAAGGATTTGGTTCCCAAGGGTTGGTTGGGGTCGGCTGGCGTAAAATCAAAGCGTACACCAGCAGGCACGTGGTCAGTGGCTGCTATTGATTGATAGCGTACCTGTCCTTCAGGAAGGATACTGGGATCGATACTTTGGTGCTGTATTTGCCCACCATAGTGATCATGATCAGCGCCTTGTGTATCACCTGCTCGGAACAGTATAGCGTCACTAAGGGTGCCATGATCGGTATAAATCGGCATGCGTCCCTCAGCGCTATGACACTCAGAGCATGAGGCGGCATTGAATAATGGCCCAAGACCATCGAACAATATTCGGCCTTCATTGGCAGGACGCCATTCAGTGATAAACAACTCACGCCCTGCAGACACACCGCTGAGCGTGTTGGTCGGGAGGCTGGGTATAATCTGTAAAAAAGGCCGCGTGATATCGGCATCAATCGTCGCACTACCGCCAGCAGGAGACCAGTTGGTATCGGTCGGGTCATCTGTAGGATCAGGTATCGTTGGAACGGTCGGGTCGCTTGGATTGGGTACAGGACTGGTAGCCGTCTCATCTGAGCCGCCGCAACCAGTCAATATCGTACTTAAGCTTAGGAGTGCAGGGCATATTATACGAGTAGCAGGCATTGGTTTTGCAGGTTGTACTGGCAAAGTGCGCATGGTGTTAAAGGGTGAGAACATGGGGTTACCTAAGGATGGGTTACCTAAAAAACGTAGTGGACAGCCACAGTTATCTTGATCACCAATTACAAAGGCGGAATGGTCAAATCCGCCTTTGTATTGGGATATTACAAGCTAAGCAAAGCGGCCAAAAATAATGATAGTGTGAGGTATGGCCAAGCTTGATTATTGCTCCGCTGCTTGGCTTGGCAAATCAATAGGAATGGGCGTGTTATACATCCATATATTTGCAGCATCTTGACTGCCCAACGAGCCCTCAAAGCTCCAGCCCCAAGTGTACAATTGATCATTATGGTCTTGCGCAATAAAGTGCAATGCGCCCATTGCGATATTGTCAATATTGATCAGATTGGGCAGCTTGTCCGTCGGCTCATTTAAATCTTCATATACGGTGTTGCCAGCACTGTTGGTTTCTCCAAACATGCCCCAAGGGTAGAGCTTACCGTTAGTGAGTAAGACGTAGCTGGTATTGCCGTTGGCATAGATCTGCTGTACTTCTTTATCCTCAAACCATGGCAGCTTAGTGGGTGAGGTCACGGTGCTGTCCCAGACCTGAGTACTGCCAGCAGGCGGCGTTGCCTCATAACCAACTTGGCTTTGGGCGTTAAGACCCCAGCCGTATACTGAGTGGTGGTTGGTCAGTGCCAAGACATGATCACGTCCGGCGGCAATTTGTATGACCTTTTCATCATCGGTATTTGCCGCATCCGTACTTGCTTGAGTAGCAAGGCTATCTGTCACTGGCGCGATAACAGTGATCCGTACAGGCGTGGCCGTCACATTGTCACAGTCTTCAGAAGTTTTGCAGGCAGTACCGCGCCCAAGGTTGGCATAGTCATCGGTGCCCCAGCCCCAAACTTGCCCTTTATCATCGAGTGCATAAGAGCTATCAGAGCTTGCCGCTACTTGAATGATGCGGCCCACGTTATCGGCTTCTGAGAAGTCAACTTGTACGGGTACATTGCTACTGTCCGTTGTCCCATCTCCCAATTGACCCATTGAGTTTTTACCAAACGCCCAAACCGTGCCATCCTCTGTCAGTACAAGGTTGTGCCTGTAACCTGCGGCAATCATCACCGCATTGTCAATGTTATCGACTGCGCCAATGTCCAGAATACAATCATCGGTACGCACGCAGCTGCTGTGTCCAAGCGACCCACGTCCCAACTGTCCAGATCGATCATCGCCCCAGCTATAGACGCGTCCGTCCTCGGAAATAGCCAGTGAGTGATTTTGGTTAAAGCTAAGGCTGGCAAATGTGGTCTGCGCGGTATTGACAAGTGTCGGCGTGTTGGGGTGCTGCGGATTGAGGGCGTTGTCTAAGACCCGCGACGTGGCAGTGCCAATGCCTGATTGCCCAGACTTGTTGCGACCCCAGCTGTACAAATGTCCTTCTCTGAGCGCACCAGTATGCGCGTTACCTGCCGCTATCTTATCGCCTAAATACAAGGTTTTACTGACGTTCAAAAGATTGCCAGTAGTATCTGCTGCTGTTAGCGTGATCTTATTGTTGCCTGCTTTTAAGAAAATCTGATCTTCAAAATGTCCAGTACTGTCGAGCGGTATGTCGCGCGGCGCCTCATCGTTTAGCTGATAAGTGAGTGACGCAACACCACCATCATCTTCTACCATCCCAGCAATAGATACGGACGATATGGCAGTATGTCCGTTGGTAAAATTGTCGCCCGTGGTCAGTAGGGGCGGCGTGACATCAGGTAACGTGGTGGTGGTTGAGTCAGTATCATTACCGCAAGCGGTCAATAACATGGTCGTGGTAGCAAGTAAAAGAGCCTGAGTCAGACGGGAAAAGCGCATAAATACCTCAAGGGAGAATGATGATGAACACGATCGTGGCACCGCGAGTGTAAAAGACGAGTAACAATAAATGATAATAGTATTACAAATAAGACTCATTATCAATAAATAAGTAAAAATGACCGCTGCTAGAATGGCCATAGTGAAAACAGCATGATGAGCGCCGCCAGTGTAGTAGCGGCGCATTTTAGGTGGGACAAAGAGGGGGAGGTTTGATTATTTGTTAGTATCCATCACGGATACTCTATTGCACCAAATCAGTGTGTTGATGGTTTGTTGCCTTAATTTGGTGCAAAAATATCCATTTTAGGGCAAGGGGATGAATAGCCAACGAAGCCAACAGATAAAAAATAACGTCAACATCAATGACCACTACAACCAATGCGATTTTTTAAACTTGTAATACAAGTAGCTACACAGCACCGCGATCAATATCAAAATGACAAAGTAAGAATAACGCCAATGCAGCTCTGGCATAAAGTCAAAGTTCATGCCATAAATACCTGCCACAGCCGTAGGGACAGCCAAAATACCCGCCCATGCGGCAAGCTTACGCACCACTTCGTTTTGACCCATATTGACCATTGCCATATAGGTGTCCATCGCCACGCTCAGCATCTCGTTGATACCATTGACTGCATCAAGTGCACGCAGCAGGTGATCATTGACGTCGCGAAAGTAGGGCTTCGCTGCGTAAGGAAAAGAGGAGACCAAGTCGTTCTTTTTGTGATTGATAAAAAAGTTACAGATGTCTTGTACGGGCAGGATGACGGCGCGCATATGAACCAGCTGCGACTTGAGTTCGTACAGGTTTTTGAGGGTGTGTTTGCTAAACTCGTAGGTAAAAATATTGCGCTCTTGCTCACGCAAATAGCTGCCCAAGCGGTCGGTGATCGGAATATAGTTATCGACGATAAAATCCAAAATCGCGTGCAAGATAAAAATGGGCCCCATCCGCAGCTTTTCAGGGCGGCGATGGCAATGCTCGCGCACAGGTGCGTAGGAGTTTGACGGCCCAGTACGAATGGTAATGAGGTAGTTTTTACCCATAAAAATGGCGGTGGTGCCATAGCGAATCAGATTACCCTCAAGTTTTGCCGTTCGTACCACCAAAAAGATGGTGTCGTTATTGTAGTTTTCTACCTTGGCACGCTGATGATCGCCAAAGGCATCCTCAATCGCCAATTCGTGGAGGTCAAAGGCACTTTGCACCTCAGAGATGGTCTGAAAACTTGGGTCGTACAGCCCCAGCCAGATAAACTGATTGTTATTGGTCAGTGCTTTACTGACATCATCGAGCGCGACGGCATTGAGCTGCTTACCCGTTTTGCGCGAATAGGCATAGCAGTTGACCACCTCATTGGGATTGGATTGCTCAATATCCTCATAACGTTCGGACTCAGGGTCGTAGATGGTCATGGTCTCAAGCGTATTTTCAGGTGATGAGTCCGCATCACCATAGATATAGCTGTCAAGGTCGTTCAGATAAGCGTGCTCTTCGATAGTATCTTCGGTGAGATGATCGGTATTAGAATCAGGGACGATACGTGTGGTTGTTTTTATGGTGTGGTCGTCATCGCGGCTCATGCGTACATCCTTACCCTAAATCAAAGAGTGGTGATAATATATGTGGTGACAGACACATCACCATCAGATCGTGCTGATTTATAGCGCGTAGCGCTTCAATGTATCGATATCGACGAGCGTCAGCAGGCTCTCGTGACAGGCTTCAAGCTTGAGCGGCGGTGCCATATCAAAGTCCAAGGCTTCAACCCAGCGTAGCGCACAGATGCACCAGTAATCCCCTGGCTGCAGGCCTGCGAAATTATATTCTGGCAGCGGGGTGATCAAATCATTGCCGCGACTGGCCGAAAAGTTCAAAAACTCGCTGGTCATCTTGGCGCAGACAGTATGTTGTCCCACATCGCGATGACCAGTATGGCAAAAGCCATTGCGGTAGTAGCCCGTGAGCGGGTCAAAGCAGCAGCTGGCAAGTGCAGTGCCCAGTACATTGGCTTGGTTGTTTTCGGGACTTGGGTGATAGTCAGATGGCATAAACCCTCCAAAAATAAGCGGCATAAAAAAACAAACAAGCAGGAGCGTTTGTCTGTTTTGTGATAAAAAAGAACAGCCTAGCTATGGTCTGATAACGCGGTCTGATTGCGCCTGTATCGCCAGTGCCGAGCTGATGCGCTAGTGTACCATGAGTTAGGGGACTTATTATCACCCAGAAACGGTTAATCAGCACATCTGTCGTATAGACAAATTCGCCGTAAAAACCGCCCTCTGTATCGTGAAAACTCAGCGAATTGTACGCTGATAAACCCGACTAAATTGTGACTAGGAGAAACGTAATGGCTATGCTAAACTGAGGCGTAAAGTGCCTTGAACACTGATCATATTAATGTAGTCGCAATAACAGTCGCGCCATCATTCTAACCCATACTTATTTGTCTGCCCTTTTGGGTTACCTAATATTTTTGATGATAATTGGGTCTATGATGTTGTGTGTTAAAAACCTGCTGCGTCTACTATTATTGTAATTGTCATTATCCTCTTATCATGCCGCGTTTTTTGGTAAGCGATACGCCAAACAAGGATTTATTGTGTCTGCCAGTTCTGATTCTGCTACGCTCGCCCCTTCATCGACCACCCTTTCTGCCACTCAGCCGCAGGCGCATAGCGACTCACATGAGCACTCTCAGAGCAGTTCTGCGTCCAGTCGTTTGCCTTATTTGAGCAATTTTGCCGCTGAGGTTGCCAACAGTTGGCTGCTGCCAGATGGGGTGGTCGATGTGTTGTTTGAAGACGCGCAAAAACAAGAAGTCCTGCGCCATCAGTTGACCCAGCAGCTCATCACTCATGGCTACCAGTTGGTATGCCCGCCGATGATTGAGTATACCGAATCGCTGCTCAGCGAAGCATCAGAAGACCTTAAGCGTCAAACCTTCAAAATCATCGACCAGCTGACGGGTCGCTTGATGGGTGTGCGCGCGGATATTACCCCGCAGATTTTGCGTATTGATGCGCACCATGGTGGTGAGGGCATCGCACGCTACTGCTATGCAGGCCATGTGATTCATACCTTGCCCTCAGGGTTATTTGGTTCACGCACGCCGCTACAGCTGGGTGCAGAGATTTTTGGTTGTGCATCACTGAGCGCTGATATCGAGCTGGTTGATGTGTTATTTGGTATGATTGGTAGCTTACAGATGAGCGCGGTGCTGCACATTGACTTGGGTCATGTGGCGATATTCAAGCGCTTGTCAGTGCTTGCAGAATTGACGGATAACGACACTGAGCAGTTGATGCATCTGTATGCCAACAAAAACTTGCCAGAGCTAAAACGTGTCTGCCAGACGTTACCGATGGGCGGTGATTTTTATGCGTTAGCCCGTCATGGTCATGACATGAGTCAGCTGCTTGCTACGCTATCAGAAAAAGCGCAGCAAGATACGCTGATTGCGACAGCCGTTGATGAATTACAGCGCTTAAAAACCCATTTAGAGCAGCAGTGGCAGTGCCAAGTGAGTATTGATGTGACTGAGCTGTCAGGTTATCACTATCACACTGGCATTATTTTCAACGGCTATATCAATAACGAAACCCAGCCTTTGGTACGTGGTGGTCGTTTTGATGGTATGCAGCGCTATAGCGAGACGCCGCGTGAGGCGACTGGCTTTAGTATGGATGTCAGTCGCTTGTTGGCGCACATTCAGCTGGTTGCCCCTATGGTGGTCTTGGTTGACCACGCATCTGCAGCCTCAGCAAATACGGAACAGCAGCAGAGTCTGCACGCGCAAGTGGCGCTGCTGCGTCAGCAAGGCTATCGCGTAACCATGCCGCTTGACGACAGCGATCAGCCAGCTGGCATGACGCACCGATTGTCTCTGACAGATGGACTATGGCACCTGCAGGCCATCTAATTCGCCGTTAGGCCATTTACTTTTTTCATATTAGTCGACACGGTTGACTATATCGTACACACCTCAATACACAATGGTAAGGATTAAACATGGGTAAGAATGTCGTAGTTTTAGGTAGTCAATGGGGCGATGAAGGCAAAGGTAAAATCGTCGATTTGCTTACTGAAAAGGCATCAGCGGTTGCGCGTTTTCAAGGCGGTCACAATGCTGGTCACACCCTAGTTGTGGATGGCAAAACCACCGTCTTGCACCTTATCCCCTCTGGTATCTTGCGTGAAGGCGTCAAATGCTTTATTGGTAACGGTGTGGTACTGGCTCCTGATGCCCTATTAAAAGAGATGAAAGAGCTTGAGGCCAATCAAGTACCAGTTCGTGAGCGCTTGCGCATTTCACCAAACTGCCCGCTTATCATGCCTTATCACGTGGCACTCGACCAAGCTCGTGAAGCCAAGCGCGGCACTGGCAAAATCGGCACCACTGGTCGCGGCATTGGCCCTGCCTATGAAGACAAAGTAGCCCGCCGTGCGATCAAGCTTGCTGACTTGTTCCGTAACGATTTAGAAGAAAAGCTACGCAACCTGATTGGATACCACAACTTCCAGTTGACTGAGTACTACAAGGTTGAAGGCGTTGATTTTGACGAAACGTACAAGCTATGCCAAGAGTGGAAAGCTGAGATCACAGGCATGGTGACTGATGTGACCGAAGAGCTTGACCAGTTGCGCCGCGAAGGCAAAAACCTGATGTTTGAAGGTGCGCAGGGTACTTTGCTTGATATCGATCACGGTACGTATCCTTTTGTCACCAGCTCAAGCACCACCGCTGGCGGCGTATCAACGGGTACTGGTATTGGCCCATTGTACTTAGATTACGTTCTTGGTATCACCAAAGCCTATACCACTCGTGTTGGTAGCGGCCCGTTCCCAACAGAGTTGTTTGATGATGTGGGCGCACATTTGGCCAAAGTTGGTCACGAGTTTGGCGCAACCACAGGCCGTGCACGTCGCTGCGGTTGGTTTGATGCTGAAGCGCTACGCCGCGCGGTGGTACTCAACTCACTATCAGGCATCTGCTTGACCAAGCTTGATGTACTAGACGGCCTTGATGAAATTCGCATCGGTGTCGGCTATGATTTGCCTGAAACCGAGTGTGAAGGCGCGCATGATGCTGAGTTTTATGAAACCGTAACGCCAAAATACGAAACATTGGCAGGCTGGACTGAGTCGACTGTAGGCGTGACCAAGTATGATGATTTGCCTGAAAATGCCAAAATCTACATCAAGCGTATCGAAGCATTGATCGATTGCCCAGTAGATATCATTTCAACTGGCCCAGATCGCGAAGAAACCATCGTATTGCGCGACCCATATGATGCATAATTGATCACCCTGTAGTGTGACGCGTATGACAAATAACCCCAGTGCTGAGCAGTGGGGTTTTTGTCTATCCGCGTGGTGGCTTATGATGCTGGCTGACGGTTACCTTTTCGTTGCCTGTATTGTCAAATTACCGCTATCATTTATGGGCTTAATCATTATAATAGGCAGCAAGCACGCGCTGACCCTCTTATGTGTTAATAATCAAGCATATCGGCTGGGCCATGTCTGCGTGGTGAGCACCAACAATACCATTTTATTTTAATTTTTTTATTAGGAGCTTTACATGGCTAACGAACGTACGCTATCGATCATCAAACCTGACGCTGTTGCTGGCAACCACATCGGCGCCATCTATGACCGTTTCGAAAAAGCGGGTTTGACCATTGTTGGCGCAAAAATGCTACAACTGGACGACGAAAAAGCGGGCGGTTTTTACGCTGAGCACGCTGAGCGTCCATTTTACAACGACCTAAAAGCCTTTATGACTTCAGGCCCAGTATTGGTATCAGTACTTGAAGGTGACAACGCTATCGCGAAGCACCGCGAAATTATGGGCGCGACCAACCCAAAAGAAGCGGCTGAAGGCACTATCCGTGCTGATTTTGCGAGTAGCATCGACGAAAACGCGGTTCATGGTTCAGACTCAGCAGAGTCAGCACAGCGTGAAATCAGCTACTTCTTCAATGACGACGAAGTATGCGCTCGTACGCGCTAATGCCAGTATGATTGCCAGCCGATAACGCGGATGTGCTTTCACGCTTAGTATTGCCAAACGGCTTATATCCAATCGGGTATAAGCCGTTTGAGTTATAATAAAAATGGTTTTGGTACAAATCAGATTTGACGCCTGTGGTTGCCAGCTGGGGTTGTCGATTGAAATTTGCCCCATCTCACCTCATGATATGTAAGTGGCTATGCTAATAATAGCCTCGATACCAAACCACACGTTAGCAAGCCCTTATCAGCCCGCTGTGGTTACCGAGCACCAACACCTCGTGCTGATAGCGGCTTGCTTATGTTTTATGGGTTTTAAACCCCTCATTTTATGCCAATAGGTCACCGATTATGTCCACTGTTCAAACTGCCTCTCAGCCAACATCATCGCCTGCCAAGCGCGGTAATATTGCGCTTGTTGATGAAGCCCAAGCCAAAACCAACTTATTGGGGATGACGCCTGCGCAGCTGGCCGAATATTTCAAGAGTATTGGTGAAAAGCCGTTTCGAGCGACCCAAGTGATCAAGTGGATTTATCAGCATGGGGTGACAGACTTTGCGCAAATGACCAATTTGAGCAAATCACTGCGTGACAAGTTGACCACGCATGCGCATGTGACGCCGCCAAAAGTATTGCACCGCAAGTTTAGCGATGATGGCACGCGTAAATGGGTGTTTGAAGTTACTGGCGGTTCATTGGTTGAGACGGTGTTGATCCCCGCTGATGACAGCAAATCCAATGGCCGTAAAACCTTGTGTATCTCATCGCAAGTCGGCTGCGCGCTAGATTGTAGTTTTTGCAGTACCGGTAAGCAAGGCTTTGAGCGTGATCTCAGTGCCGCTGAGATATTGGGGCAGCTTTGGGTGGCCAATGCGTCTTATATGACCGATGAAAATGACAGCCTAGCGCATGTCGATCACAGTACATGGGAAAACCAAGTCACCAATGTGGTGATGATGGGTATGGGTGAGCCGCTGCTTAACTATCGTCCCGTGGTCAGTGCCATGGAGCTGATGCTAAGCGATCATGCTTATGGCTTGTCCAAGCGCCGCGTGACCTTATCTACCTCAGGTGTCGTGCCTAAAATGTATGATCTAGCAAAAGAAATCGATGTTGCATTGGCCATCTCATTGCATGCGCCAAATGACGCGCTGCGTGATGAGCTGGTGCCCATCAACAAAAAATATCCGCTAGATGAATTGATGGCAGCCGCCAGAAATTATGTTTATGACATCAATCCGCGCCACAAAAAACACGTTACCATCGAGTATGTGATGCTGGATGGTGTTAATGACAGCGACGAGCATGCCAAGCAGCTGGTGGCCTTGCTTGATGATCTGCCAAGTAAAATCAACTTAATTCCATTCAATCCTTTTCCGCATGCACCTTATGATAAGTCGAGCAACAACCGAATCCATGCCTTTAGCAACATCTTAAGTCAGGCAGGCTTTGTGTGTACCATTCGTCAGACGCGCGGTGATGACATCGATGCCGCTTGTGGACAGCTGGTGGGGCAGGTGGCTGATCGCACCAGACGCTCCGCCGCGTGGCAAAAAAGCATTCAAGAGCGTCAGGCCAGTGAGTAGGTTGTAGCAGCACTGAGATCAATCGTGAGCAATAGAGCGGTCATTACTGTCATTTTTATGTCTGGGTGGTAACAGAAATGTAGCCGAGTCAACTAAATTGTACTTAAAGGGGTCAAATCTATTAAACTGAGGGCTCGTTGAAACATGTACTGAATCACAGTTTTATGATGGCGGCTATAATGACTTCTAAACACTCTTATCAGATGAACTATCAACAAGATCATACCACCCACTTACCACACCTGTCTCAAAGTTGCGGCACCATAGCACGTGGCACTCATGGCGCGCGTAAAGGCCTGCTGCTGGCAGGTTTATTGACCAGCACTTTATTGGTCGGCTGTCAAACCGTGCCTGCCAATGACTTATCAAATATTGGCGCCTATCAAGGTTCATCATCGCCGCGCAGCGACCGTGCTCCCGACAAACAAGAGGTGGCACGCGTTCGTACGTCACTAGCCGCGCAGTACATCCGCCAAAACAAGCTTGATACCGCGCAGCAGCAGCTAGAAAAAGCGTTTGCTGCTGATAGCCGATATGCGCCAGCCTATGATATGATGGGCGTTTTGTTGCAAAAAGAAGGCAGCAAGGTCAACTTAGACAAAGCTGATAGCTACTTTAAAAAAGCCATCGCATTTGATCCTGAGTTTGAGCAAGCACGTAACAACTATGGCGTATATTTGTCGCAAATGAAGCGTTACCGCGAGGCGGCGGCGCAGTTTGAGATTGCAGGGTCAGCGCTGGGGTATGATGGACGTATTGGCGCTCTTGAAAACCTAGGCCGCACCTATCTAAAGCTTGACAATAGTCCTGCCGCTATCAAAGCCTTTGTGCGTGCGCTTGAGGGTAACCGCAATAGCTTGATTGCCCATATTGAGCTGGTGGATTTGTTGCTTGAGCAAAAGCGGATATTGCAAGCGCAAAACCTTTATGATGAAACCCTAATGCTCATCCGAGGGCAAGGCACCAGTCCGCGTATACTGTTACAAGGTATCAGACTGGCGGCCGCGCAAAACGATCAGCGTAGCCAGCAGCAGCTCTCGCAGCAATTGTTATCAGCATATCCTCTGAGCAGGGAAGCGAAACAACTAAAAACTTGGCTCAAAAATCCAGAGGCCCCATGGAAATGACCACGCCGCCAGCAGATAAGTCCACAAGCGAGCTAGGATCTTTTGGCAGTATGCTACAACAGGCACGTACCTCGCAGCAGATCAGTATTGACGAGGCGGCAGATGAGTTGTTCATTCTAAAGCGCCATCTACAAGCGCTGGAAACAGAAGATTTTGCGGCATTACCTCAGCATGTGTTTGCGCGTGGCTTTGCCATCAACTACGCCAAGTTTCTGCAGCTTGATACCGATCAGGTTGCTGAGCGTTTTGATGCCGCTTATCCTGACGCGCTCAAACCTAGCGCCGCGTCCGCCATAACCTTGCCGATGGCGCCAGTCGGCAGCTTGTCACGCAGCAGCGGTCGCCGTCTTCGTATCAACCCGTTTTTGATCGTGGCACTTATCGCGCTTGTGGCGCTGGCTGTATTTTTATTTAATATGGTCAATCAAGCCAGCAAAGACAACCAAGCTGACCTATCATCCCCAGAGGTTGTCAGTCTATCAGAGCAGGAACAAGGAGCCGCGCTGAGCAGCCAAGGCAGTAGTATCGGCGCTGCTGGGTCAGCGCTTAATTTGGATGCTGCTGAGACGGCTGAAGACGCGGCACTTGATATTAGTATCAATGATGCGGTGACGCTAACCGTTAAAGATGCAGAAGGTGACACACTATTGGCAGGCGATCAAAATCGTGGTGATTATCGCTTAAAGGGTACGCCACCGTTTGATATTACCATTGCAGATATCGATAAGGTAACGCTACAGCTGAACCAAGAAACGGTGTCTTTGGCGCAATATGCCACCGATGATAAGCAAGCCACGTTTAGCTTAGCGCCGTAACTGCTATTGAAGCAGCCTTATATACTTTTAAGGTACATTGACCACGCTGCAGATAAAGCTGCAATTTTTTACTGTTTTATGCAGCTAGGTTCACTATCATATGCGCATGACTGCGCTTATCGTCAGTCTTAATGATGGCTCAGATTACCGTTATTTATTATGTGTCCGCCTTTGGTTGGATAAGGATTTTATATGTCAACACCATCGCCTATTAAACGTCGTCCTACAAAAAAAATATATGTTGGTGATGTCGCGATCGGTGGCGATGCTCCGATTAGCGTACAGAGCATGACCAACACCGATACTTGTGATGTGGCCGCGACCGTCGCCCAGATCGAGCGCTGCGTTGAAGCTGGCGCTGACTTTATGCGCGTCTCTACGCCCACGATGGATACGGTTGACGCGTTTGGCGAGATTCGTAAACGTGTTAGCGTACCATTGGTGGCCGATGTGCATTTTGATCACAAAATCGCGCTCGCTGTGGCAGAAGCGGGCGCAGACTGCTTGCGTATCAACCCAGGTAACATTGGTAGTGATGCCAAAGTACGCGAAGTTGTGGCTTGCGCCCGCCATCATAATATTCCGATTCGTATTGGGGTCAATGCAGGTTCGCTCGAAAAAGACATTCAGCGCAAATACGGTGAGCCAACTGGCGAAGCCATGCTTGAATCTGCCATGCGTCATATCGACATCTTAGAGCGTTTAAACTTTGATCAATACAAAGTCTCTGTCAAAGCCAGTAACGTCTTTTTGACCTTGGACGCTTACCGCTTGCTGTCTGCCCAGATTGATAATCCGCTGCATTTAGGGGTGACTGAAGCAGGGGTATACCGTACAGGTACGGTCAAATCAGCCATTGCCCTTGGTGGTTTATTATTAGATGGTATCGGTGATACCATGCGTATCTCATTGGCCGCCGAGCCTGAAGAAGAGATCAAAATTGGCTTTGATATTCTAAAGTCGCTCAACATTCGCTCTAATGGCGTAAATTTTATTGCTTGTCCGAGCTGTTCCCGTCAAGAATTTGATGTGATTCGGGTGATGACCGCACTTGAATCTCGTCTTGAAGACGTGCGCGAGCCAATGGATTTGTCAGTGATTGGCTGCAAGGTTAATGGTCCCGGTGAAGCCAAAGAATCCGATATCGGTATTGTGGGCGCAGCACCAAAGTCATTGGTTTACCGTATGGGTCAAAAAAGCCATCTGATCGACACCGACAAGTTGGTTGATGAAATCGAAGCAATGGTACGCGCCCATGCCGATGATTTGGCAAAACAGCGCGAGAATGAGATCATTCGCGTCAAGTAACTCGTAGGGTTTGTCATTGCAAGACAGTCAGCACTATACCCAAAAAAACAACAACCATTGCGCCACTATGTGAGGATAAAAGCAAATCATGATTAAAGCGATCAAAGGGTTTAACGATATTTTACCAAGTCAATCGGCCGCATGGCTGCATCTTGAGTCGATTTTGGCGGATGTGCTGGGCAGATATGGTTTTGAGCATATTCGTCTGCCTATTGTCGAGCAGACTGATTTGTTTGCCCGTGCGATTGGCGGCGCGACGGACATTGTTGAAAAAGAGATGTATAGCTTTGCTGACAAATCAGAGCCACCAACGCCATTGACTTTGCGTCCAGAAGGAACGGCAGGGGCAGTGCGCGCTGTGATTGAGCATAATTTGCTACGCGGTGATACGCCCAAGCTGTGGTACATCGGCCCTATGTTTCGCTATGAGCGTCCGCAAAAGGGACGCTATCGTCAGTTTCATCAGCTGGGTGTTGAGAGCTTTGGCAGTGCGCTCCCTGATGCGGATGCAGAGCTGATCGCCATGACTGCGTTGATGTGGCAAGCGCTGGGGCTGCAAGATGAGCTTTGCTTGGAGCTTAACAGCTTAGGCGAGATTGATGAGCGCCGTGCGTACCGTGATGCGCTAGTAACTTATTTGACAGACAAGCAAGCGCAGCTTGATGATGACAGCAAACGCCGCTTGACCACCAACCCTTTGCGCATCCTTGATAGCAAAGATGCCAGTACGCAGGCGCTGTTAGCTGATGCGCCAAAGTTGGCTGACTTTTTGGGCGAAGACAGCCGTGCTCATTTTGAGCAGGTACAGGCCTATCTGACCGCACTGGGTATTGACTATGAGATCAACCCGCACTTGGTGCGTGGTTTGGATTATTATAATAAAACCGTTTTTGAGTGGGTGACCGACAAGCTTGGTAGCCAAGCAACGGTCTGTGCTGGTGGGCGCTATGATGGCCTGATCGGTCAGCTTAAATCAACGGGCAAAGACAAACCTGCCAAATCAGAGCCAGCCATTGGCTTTGCCATGGGGCTTGAGCGCCTGCTGTTGTTGATTGAAGCGGTCGCGCCGTTTGCTGAAACCAGTGCTTGCGACGTGTTTGTGGTGGCACATCCTGATGTTTATGATGCGGGCATGCGTTATGCGCAAACGCTGCGTTATAATCGCACTGATTTGCGCGTTAAAATGGCTAGCGCCACCAGTCTCAAAGCGCAAATGAAAAAAGCGGACAAATCGGGCGCTGCCTTGACCGTTATTTTGGCGCAGCAAGAGCTGGCGGATAACACCATCAGTATCAAAGACATGCGAAATGGTGAGCAGCAAACGGTCGCTCAAGATTGGCTGCTAGATACGGCTAATTTTTCAGTGTAACGCGGTCATTGGTGCATCAATAGCGCCAGCTTCATTGCATAGAGGGTATAAGCAGTGACGCTGGCCAGTTTTATCAACCGTACATTTTTAATCACTCGTTTTATCAGGTAAACAACCATGGTTCAGACTCCTAATTCGCCGCCAGCAGACAACTCGATGCAAGCGCTCAAGCAGTATGGCGGCTACATCGTCACCGCCATCATAGTGGCATTGGCAGGTTACTTTGGCTGGACATACTGGCAAGAAAACCATGCGCGTGTGGACACCGTTGCCGCCGATCATTATGCAGATATTCAAAAGCTTAATGAAGAAGTCAGCTTGGCCGCGCAAAACCCAGATCTTGAAGCCGATGCCAAAGCGGCACTAGAAACCAGTCGCACTGAGCTAAACCAAGATATTGATACACTGGTACAGACCCATGGTGACTCTGTTTATGCGTGGCAAGCATTGATGATCAAGGCACGTCAGCAGGCTGATAATAATGATTTTGAAGCCGCAGCAGCGACGCTCAAACAAGCCTTAGCAGTTGATTTAGGTGATGCAGGATTGAGCGCCATTACCCGTTTACGCTATGCTGAAGTGTTACTGGCATCAGGGGATGCAGATGCCGCCCTAGCTGAAGCCAACAACGACTTGCCAAGCTCGTTTGAAGCCAGTCAGCAAGAGCTGATGGGTGATATTTATATGGCTCAAGAAGACAAAGATGCCGCTATCCAAGCTTACAATAACGCTTGGGAGTTGCTGCGCGATCGTCAAGAGTCACGTGCAGTCTTGGCGCTAAAAATGGAAAGCTTAGGCATTGTGGCAGAACCTATCGAAGCGGAATCACCGTTGATACAAGCCGCTCCAGCGCCTGAGCAGCCAGTAGTGGAAGTTGCTGACACCCCTGAGTCAGCAGCACAATAAATCCACAAACGCGCATATTTATAACAATAATGTCACCCTATAGTGTCCATGTGATTCTATTAATGACTGTACACTTATTCGTAGTGAGAACTAATAATGACCCCATCTATTCGCCAAACCAAAACCGTTAAAGCGGCACTCATGAATGTGGCCGTATTGGCACTCATGAGCACCGCTGTTGTTGGCTGTAACCGCGGCATCAAACCTGTGGTCAATGATCCTGTTAAATTGGTACAAATCGCTCAGCCGATCAGCGTGCTGCAACCGGTGTTTAGTGTGGATATGGGCAACAAAAAAGCCAGTCGCAAAGATCCATTGGACCTGCGCGTTGGTTACGACAATGGTCAAATCGTCACCGCATCACGTGGCGGTGATTTGACAGGCTTTGACGGCAATGGTAATAGCTTGTGGTCGATCAATGTGGGTGATCAAATTACAGGCGGTGTCGCCGTCGATGCATTCAGTCATACGGCGATTGTCTCTACGCGTGACGGAAAAGTGTTGGCTATCGACACGGAGACCGGTGCCAAGCGCTGGCAACAGCAACTGTCAGGTACGGTACTCACACCCGCTCTAATCAGCAATAACCGCGTTATCTTATCTGCCAATGATGGCTTCTTACATGGTTTGTCATTACAAACGGGTCAGTCAGTATGGCAATTTGCCACTCAAGTACCTGCTATTAGTGTGCGAGGTAGCGCCGCACCGACTCTGCTTGATGACAAAACGGTGCTGCTCGCTACCGCTGATGGCCGCTTACATGCCATCACCACAGACAGCGGATTGCCGCAGTGGTCACGCCGCGTCGGTGTGGGTATGGGCAGTAGCGAAGTAGAACGGATGAGCGACGTAGATGGTCAGCCTATTGTGGACAACAACCAGCTGTTTGCAGTCAGTTATAGCGGTCAGCTGCTTGGGATTGATTTGGCATCGCGGCAAGTGATGTTTATGAATGAACTTGCCAGCTTGAAGGCGCTCGCGGTGAACAATCAGCAGGTGATTGGTACCAGCCTAGATGGCAATGTAGTGGCTTATAATCGCCGTAATGGCCAAGTGATTTGGGAAAGTGATGAGCTTGCCTACCGTCATTTGACCAACCCTGTGATGATTGGTAGCTATATTGCTGTGGGCGATTTTGATGGCGTGATCCATGTCTTTGATCCAGCAACGGGCAACATTGTCAGCCGCGTTCAAAGTAACGGGTCGCTCAGCAGTTTGCAGGCTCAAGGTAACTTACTCATGAGCCAAAGCGAGTCAGGCCACGTTAATATCTGGCAGCTGGCACGCTAGTTCTGCTGCCATGTTTTAAATCGACTGGGTTAAACGGTTAACAGCCACTTTTTACTCAGGGTACTGACGCGTACCATTGGTTTAATACCTTGTGCTGGCGCTGAGTTTCGCGTAATCTATGCGCCCTTATCTATCATGTGTTATCGGCGGCCAAGCATCTCGTTGTTGCCGATAGCTTGCGATATCTGTATTATTATTTTTATTATCATTCATTTAAGTTTGCGGTCATAAACAGCGCTGTTGTTGCCATTGTCCGTCACTGAGAGTAACGCATGAGTATCAAACCAGTGGTTGCCTTGATTGGTCGCCCAAACGTTGGCAAATCTACCTTGTTCAACCAGTTCACCAAAAGCCGACAAGCACTGGTTGCTGACCTGTCGGGTTTGACCCGAGATCGTCAGTATGGCGACGCAGAGTATGAAGGTAAGTCCTTTATTGTGGTAGACACTGGCGGCATTGGCGAGGCAGATGACGGTAGCGGTGACATCGACGACTATATGTCAGAGCAGTCGCATACGGCTATACATGAAGCAGATATTATCGTATTTGTAGTCGATGCACGTGTGGGCATGATCGGAGCAGATGCTGAGATCGGCAAATTTTTACACACCTTGGGCAAACCAGTCTACGTGGTTGCCAACAAAGTCGATGGCGTTCATGACTCAGCGCCAGCGGAGTTTTATGCGCTGGGACTGGGTGAGCCGTTCCCTATGGCTGCCAGTCACGGCCGCGGTGTGGGCAACTTGTTAGAAGCATTGACCGCTGATATGCCTGAGCAAGAAGCCTCTCATGAGCCTGATGGCTTAAAGCTGGCCATCATCGGTCGTCCTAATGTTGGTAAGTCTACACTGGTGAATCGCTTATTGGGCGAGGATCGTGTGGTGGTGTTCGACATGCCAGGAACGACGCGTGATAGTATTTATATTCCTTATAAGCGTGATGGCAAAAACTATGTGTTGATTGATACTGCTGGGGTGCGCCGTCGTGGCCGTATCGATGAAAAGGTCGAAAAATTCTCGGTTATCAAAACCTTGCAAGCGATTAAAGACTCAAACGTAACAGTGATCGTCATTGATGCTCAAGAAGGTATTGTGGATCAAGACTTGCACATGATAGGTTACGCGCTTGATGCTGGTCGTGCGTTGGTGGTTGCGATCAACAAGTGGGATGGTCTCAGTGATGTGCAAAAAGATGCCGTGAAGTTTGAGATGGAGCGCCGCTTTAGTTTTATACCATATGTCAAAGTGCACCTGATTTCAGCACTGCATGGCACAGGTGTGGGCAATCTGTATCCGTCGATCTTGCGCGCCTATCAGTCATCAATGTTTGAGGTCTCGACCAACCGCTTAACCCAAATCTTGCAAGACGCGGTTACTGCCAATCCGCCGCCAGCGGTATCTGGACGCCGAATCAAGCTGCGTTATGCTCACATTGGTGGTCATAACCCGCCAGTGATTGTGATACATGGTAACCAGACAGGCTCGTTGCCAAAAAGTTATCAGCGTTATTTGGAAAACCAGTTTCGTGGCGTGTTTAAGCTTGAAGGTACACCGCTGAATGTGGTCTTTAAGCTTAATGAAAACCCATATGCCAATCGTAACAGTACCCCAACCAAAGCCAAAGCACAGCAGCTGCGCCAGCGCAAACGTGTTCGCGACTTTAAAAAGGGTGACAAAAAAGCCTCACAGCGTCCGCCTAAAAAAGGTACAAAATAACATTGAGTTTTTCCTGTGAAATATCACTATTTATGGGCGCTATATTTCTGAAAATCCTGTATTTTTATAATGAATGGTCACGATAGCGGTCATTCATTATAAATAACCACGCAACTGTCCCGCAGTACATTTTTATCATGTAATATAGATCGACGTTACTTTTATTCAGTTACATGACATGCGTAAATACTCTAACAAAACCATTGCCACCTTTATTCAGCACTCTATCATCAGAACGGTGGTAGTGGCGGCCATGGTCGTCTCTTTACTGTCTTTTATTTACGGCTTCGTTCATCATTATCAAGAAAAACGTCTGCATATCCAGCAGCTTGCTGAGTTATTGGCACAAAATGCTGCGACACCAAATGGTGCGGATCTGGTCGCGGCGCAAGTGAATATGCTTCTAGACAGCGACCCCAGCATTCAAAGTATTGTTTTTTACAGTACTAATTATCCAGTCGCTACCTTTGATCAAGCCAGTATCGAGCAAACCAATAACGATTGGTACAATGCCTTACTGGCGCAGACCGTCAGCTTTAACCGTGCCGTGACCAGTCGAGAGTCACCAGAGCGCTCAGAAATTGGTACAGGAGATGCTATTGAGACCGCTCAGACGGCAGAAGTATCAGAGGTATCAGATCAAGCAACGCTACTGGGCTATATCAATATCACATTAGATATTAATACCATGCGTTTACAGTGGTTGCGTCGTGATTTGCTTTTGTGGTTGTTGACACTGACGCTGGGTATTGCGCTGGTTTGGTCGGTGCTGCGTCAGCTGAACTGGCCCTCGAAAGACATCACTGAGCTGACTAAAGTGTGCGAGATGGTCAGTACTGATCCGAGTATCAAACAATTGCCCGTCATTCAGCAGCGTTTTGAGTTCCAAGATTTAAGGCAAATTCGATTTGCTTTTATTGAGCTATTTAACCGTTTGGCGGCGGCTGATAGGAAAATTGCTGAGTTTGCCGAGCTAGAACAAACGCTGCGTGATAAAGATATCTCGCTGGATATTCAGCGACATAACTTTCAAAGTATGATTACCCATGAATTAAAAACGTCACTAAATGCCATCTCAGGTGGTCTGCAACTGCTGAATACCCAATACCTTAATGCAGAGCAAAAAGACATACTGGCGATTATTCAAAAGGGCAGTCATCACTTAGATACCACTCTTGAGCAAATCATTCAATTGAATAAAATAGAAAAAGGCCAAGTTGGGGTGCATATCAGTACCTTTAGCCCGCTACAGTTGCTTTCAGATCTCTTTACGGAGTTTGAGCCGATTGCCAAACAAAAAGAGCTGGAGCTCAGTCATCGGGTGCATCATACCGATTATGAGCTACGTGGTGATGTGAATAAAATCAAGCAAGTTCTGAGCACGTTAATAGAAAATGCGATCAAATTTACCCAAGTGGGTCAAATCACAGTTGACTCGCAGCTGAGCCATTTCAATGAGAGTGTTCGGTGGCAGCTGAAAGTGATTGATACAGGTATTGGCATTGATAGTAAGTATCTTGATGATATCTTCACCCCATTTTTTCAGGTCGATCCGAGCCGCACTCGTGAATATGAAGGTGCTGGAGTTGGGCTGCCTGTGGTCAAACAACTGTTACAATTACTCAATGCGTCCATCAAAGTTAACAGCAACTTCGGCTCAGGTAGTGAGTTTATGGTGATCATGCCATTACAAAACACCTATTACGCGGTAGAGCAGCAACAAAAACTGCTCTCAGAGCTTAGAGTCAGTTATTATTATAACCGTGATGACGTAGAGATGGTGGCGATGCTGCGAAATATTGGAGCGCATGTGGTTAGCCAGCAGTATCAAAAAGCGACGTTATCCATCACCCATATTGATATCATGATGATTGCAGCAGATATCCGTATAGAAAAGGCGATCCAGATTGCACGTCATATACGTGAGCATGAGGGTGATCAGCGCGCCATTATCGTTTATTGGTATCCACCGCACA
This sequence comes from Psychrobacter sp. PSi21, assembly GCF_054960615.1. Classification (NCBI taxonomy): domain Bacteria; kingdom Pseudomonadati; phylum Pseudomonadota; class Gammaproteobacteria; order Moraxellales; family Moraxellaceae; genus Psychrobacter; species Psychrobacter sp. PSi21. The sequence continues at coordinate 152,814 of NZ_JBHNYR010000004.1, read as the reverse complement.
AAACCGCTATGGCCAATGATTTTGAGTATATGCTCAAAGCAGTTGGTGTGGATTATTGCCAGCCTACGATCAGTGATAGTGATGCACTGTACTCATTGCTACAACAATGGCTGGGCTGGGTATAAGGCTTAGCGGTTATGTTATGGTGACCAGTAATTCATAATAAAAAACGCATCACTCCATAAGCGTGATGCGTTTTTTGCGATAAGTAATTTTTGCGTGGTATTCAATAGACCTCTTGCAAAAGTCATAGGTTAAGCTCGGAATTAACGATACCAGCAAACAGCTTCATTCTAAGATCATAGCGCTGACGACGGTTGCGATATTTATGAGCCACGATTTTGAACAACTTAATTAAGCCTATTTTGTGTTCAACCACAATACGGAACCTTGCCAGATAGTGATTGACCTGTTTGCATATCTCCAGTAACTGACCACCACGAGGTTTCTTAAATGGCGTGAAAGTTTGGTTATGTAGTTTTGCTAACCCCTGATAACCACTATCGGCTAATAGCTTAGCGTCAAAAGGCAACCAGTCAGCATAAGTATCTCTATAGAGCTTAAAATCGTGGATCGACCCTTTGGATGTTTGCACATCTAATATCAAGCCTGTTTGCCAATGAACAATAACCTGCGCTTTTAAGGTATGTTGTTTTTTCTTACCGCTATAGTAGTCTCTTTGGTTTTTTTTGGACGCTCAATTGGGGTTTCGGTCGCATCAACGATGACGACGCTCCAATTGATGTTCTCATCGATGCGACTAGGCAGTTTTTTGGGCAATTCAAACTGGTCGGTGTCAATCAGTATGTCCTCTACTTTACGAATGATACGGCTAGCTGAAGATTCATGAATACCAAAGTCCATACTGATATGATAAAGCGTGCGGTATTCACGCCAATAAGTCAGGGCTAGTAGTATCTGCTCCTTAAGACTAAGTACGCTTGGTCTGCCTGATTTAGTCTTTTGAGACTCATGCGCTTGCATGGCCTCAAGCATGTCATAAAAGGTGGCTTTATGAATGCCTGTATAGCGTTTAAAACCAGCGTCACTTTTTTTGAGTAGCTTATCTATGTTTGGCATATCTATTAAGTAAGTAGCGTTCAATAATATAAGTTGCGTCTTCCAACTACTTTTGCAAGAGGTCTAATCAAGCAAAGAATCCTTGTACCCAGCGCACGACATGTTGCCAAGCGCGATTAAAAAAACCAGATTGTGCCACATCGTCAGTGGCCACAATAGGCACGGCAGCTACGGCCTGACCATCGATTACTGCCATCATCTGTCCAATCTTCTGCCCTTTTTTAATCGGTGCTTCAATACTGTCAGGTACATCTACCACGGTAGTGATCTTATTTTTTTGGGCTTTGGTAGTCAGTACCTGCAAATGATCAGCGGTCGCCAGTGCAACCTCTTTATCTTCCCCAAGCCAGACTGGCAGCTTACTGACAAACTGTCCAGTAGGGGCTTTGGTAACCGTGGTAAAATGACCAAAACCCCAGTTTAGTAAGGCGCGCGACTGATCGGCGCGTGCTTGTGCACTTTTGGTACCCATAATCACCGATATCAGGCGCATCCCATCGCGATCACTAGACGCCACCAAGCAATAACCAGCTGCATTGGTATGGCCTGTTTTTAGGCCATCTACAGTTGGGTCTGTGGCAAGTAGTGCATTACGGTTACCTTGTGTGATGCCATTAAAAGTGAATGATTTTTCAGAATAAAGGTCATAATACTGGCCACTATTTTTGATAATCGCACGTGCCAATATGGCCAAATCACGAGCAGAGGCCTGATGACCTTCAGCGGGCATGCCTGTGGCGTTAACAAAGTGCGACTGCGTCATCCCCAGCTGCTTGGCCTGCTCATTCATGAGTGCTGCAAAAGAGGTTTCGCTTCCTGCGATATGCTCAGCCATCGCTTTCGAGGCGTCGTTGCCTGACTGAATGATGATGCCACGTAGCATATCGATAGCGCTGGCATTGGTATTGACTGGTACATACATACACGACTGAGTGCTGCTACCGCGGCACCATGCGTTTTCACTCATCAATATCGGTTCATCTTCTTTGAGATCCCCTGATGCCAAACGCTGCTCAATGATGTAGCTGGTCATCATTTTTGTCAGTGACGCAGGCGGTAGCGCTTGGTCGGCATTTTTTTGCGCTAAAATTTCCCCAGTATTATAGTCCATCAAGACATAAGCTTTGTTGTCTAGTTCTGGAGGTTGGGTGGCTGCATGGCTCACCATGGTACATACAGACACCATGATGCCAACAGTTAATGGCATTATATTTCGCTTCATACGTGTTACGCTCATAAATATACACCACATCATAAAAATCAATATATCTGGTTACTGGATAAGAGAGGGTACTTCTACACTCAATATCCAATCTAAAAAATAGATGTCTTATACCAAGGGCGATACCAGTCGCACTGCAGGTAAATAAGGCCTCAATCGCGCCCGCCAGAATAATCTAAAATATAACAGGCAGCAACAGACGATACAACCTGCGGTATTTGTCAATGGTAATCAGATACAAAAAAACTTACCGTGCCAGTGCGATAGAGGCGCGGTAAGTTGTTGTGTAGATACTTGTGTTCAGATTGAGGACATGCTCTAGGTATTGATAGTGACTGTGTTCAGTGTCTCCTCATCAATGCTTGTCAGCACTGTTTAAAATTCTGCGTTGGCTAAGTCTTCACATAACGCTTTATTATCTTGCTTGGAAAATCCCATTGTCCAGCTGCGAATACTTTGTAGAATCTGTCGATAATCTTGCTGAGTTGAGAGGTATTGAATGGCTGCTTTTGGGTCATCTAAAGAGGGCATTAATTCATGTAGTTGTACATTATATGATTTGTAAAAGCGCTGTTTTTGGTTGTTACTGAGCATAGGTGGACAAATTTCAGACAATACCTGCATAACTGCGATTTCGTGTTTGGTAATATTCATGCCAGACATATCAAGTGGAATGGTCGTTGGCGTTGTACTGGTACTGTTCGCGGCACTGGCTGTTTGAGACAATAACGCGATAGAGGTCATCAACCCAGCAAGGCCTACTTTGGATGCTGTTTTTGTTACAACAGAAACTATAGCTAATATCGATTGATTCTTCATTCGGTATCACACCCGCTTTGCATAATTTAATGAGGTTATGGTAATAGGAAAAAAAATAAAAGTCACATGATATATCGCTTGATGTGTAGATATCTTGTGACCTGAGCCTGCTGTATAGCAACATAACTGCTGTATCAGCAAGCAAGTTACTTGAGCCTTAAGCAAGCAAACCACATTGTTACGCATATTGTTGATTCTTGTAACAACACTATGCCCTACATGGTCTGAGTTTATGGAAGTAAGGCATTGGGGTATAATCGCTTTGACGTAGCGTTACTACAATAGATCACTGTCATCACATTATTGTGACTGACGGTGATGATCTTCCTTAAGCTTGAGGCGGTTTTTTGTTAATAGCTACCACCCAAAACACAACAACAGATTGAGGTAGCCATATAAAAATAAGTGTTATCAACGCAATACTGGCTGCCAATATAGGTTTATTATAACAATGATTGGCAATGAAAAAACACAGAACTAGATGAACGGTTTAGGAATATTGAGGCTCAATAACTATGAATTTTTTGATCAGTAATGATGATGGGGTGCATGCACCAGGACTACTGGCATTATATGAGGCACTTTCTACTATCGGCGCGGTGTACGTCGTCGCGCCTGAGACAGAGCAAAGTGGCTGCGCCAGCGCACTGCACATTTCTCAGCCGCTATACGTACAGAAGCTGGCCTCAGGATTTGTGGCAGTCAATGGCTCCCCTGCAGATTGTGTCTACTTAGCGCTACATGAGCTGTATCGTGATATCAGCTTTGATTGTGTCATTACAGGGATCAATGCGGGCGCAAACCTTGGTCAAGATGTGATGTACTCTGGTACGTTTGGTGCGGCGCTGACCGCGCAGCTGTTTGGCATACCAGCCATTGCCAGCTCACTGGTTGGTGGCGTGATCAAAGGTGACGGCCAAGATCAACTGGACGGCTATACAATTGCTGCTGATGAAATTGCCAAACTGATTAGCGAAACCGACATATTAGAAAAAATCAAACAACTGCCGTATCATGTGCTCAATATCAATGTCCCAAACGTGCAGATGGGTGCTATCAAAGGTCGCAAAATGACTCGTTTAGGCCACAATCGTTTGGCGCGCCCTGTACATCAGGTCGTTGACCCCCGTGGTCGTGATGCCTACTGGCTCAGTCTGCGTAAGTGTCAGCAGTCGCCGCAAGATAGCGCGTGCCAAGAGTCCCGTGCGCTTGTACAGAATGGGTCAACGACATTGCAGGTTGATACTGATAACCAAGCGGTCACATCAGGTTATATCAGTCTCTCACCAGTCAGGTTGCATCATGTTGCTGCATCAACATTGGCCTCACTATCAGATTTGGCATTACAAATGGCTGATTTTTAACTAAAGTATTGGTATGATTGAGCCTGCGATGTATGACAGCATCTGATGCTCGTGAGTAATATAAAAAACAGGAACCTTTGTATGAAAAAGCTAATATCTGGAGCGCCGCTAGCGACTGCCGTTATCGTCGGTTCAATCATGATGATGGCTGGCTGTGCCACCAAGCCCACCTATCAGACGTCGACACAATCAGGTCCTACGGTCACCACCAATGCCCAAGGCGTACCCAACTATTATCAAGTCAAACGTGGCGATACCGTCAGTCAGATTGCCTCAAAGTATAACCTGAACTATCGCCAGATTGGCGCGCTCAATAACTTAGATCGCAGATACACTATTTACACGGGCCAAAAGTTAAAACTTTGGGAAGGCGGACGCAGTCGCGCCACCAATAATCGTCCAGCGACTACTGTGCAGCCGACGATGAATACGCCAGCAACGCCCAGCTATGAAGACGCTACCAATGCCGCCTCAGGCTATGCCTATCCAACCGGCAATCCTGTCATCCGCAATTATGATGCACAGTCAGGTAATCTTGGCATGTGGTTTTCAGGGAAAGTGGGCGATCCAGTATTGGCCAGTCAGTCAGGTACCGTACTGTATGCAGGTAACGGCTTACAAGAATATGGCAACTTGATTATGATTCGTCATAGTGATGACTATATCACGGCCTACGCGCACAACAGCCAACTGCTGGTGAAAGAGGGTGATCCTGTGCAGCGCGGCCAGCGTATTGCCAGCATGGGCAGTAGCGGTCAAACCAATCAAGTGGGACTGGAGTTCCAAGTGCGTTTAAACGGTAATCCAATTGATCCTCGCGCAGTGCTTGGCCGTTAATAATCGCTCATTGATATGAGGCTGGCGGTTAGCGCCGTTGTATTGAATACCAAACCCATCATGATCTGTTATCGCGCCAGCAATAGGTGTTTGTAGCAGATAGATGATGGGTTTTTTGCGGTGTTTTTGTTGAAGAGTGAACCATTCATTACCAAAAGTAATGAGCAACAAAAAAAATTCGCAGATAGAGGTTTATTGTTGGCGCTAATGGCGTTACTATCTGCACCTGATAGCGTGCTATCATTTTCTTGTTTTCCTATCACTCGTTCTGAAAAGGATACTTTATGCGTTATGAGGTTATTGTTATTGGTGCTGGCATGGTTGGCACGTCAATCGCTTGGCATCTACAAAAGAATAATGCGCAGGTTTTGTTGTTAGATAAAAAACTACCTGGTTCTGAAACGTCTTATGGCAATGCAGGTCTGATTCAACGTGAAGCCATTCATACGCATCCGTTCCCACGCCAAATTTCAGAGATGATTCGCGTATTGCCCAACCAAGGCACTGATATTCGCTACCGTATCCCAGCGCTGTTTCGCTATCATCAAGCCTTGCTCCAATACTGGAAGTATTCAACGCCTAAGTCAGTCAAACAGATCGAATCTGAGTGGCAGACACTGATTGAACATTGTACCAGTGAGCATCAAGTGATGATCAGTGCCTCGGATGCTGAGGAGTTAATCACCCGTGACGGTTGGCTACAGTTGCATCGCTCTGAGGAAACATTACAAACCGCTGCAAAAGCAGCTGTTGATGCGCGTCAACAAGGGGTTGAGCATCGCGTACTTAGCCTAGAAGCGCTTAAAAAAGTAGAGCCAAACGCCAACTTTGATGGTTTTGTTGGTGCTATTCACTGGCTCAACTCTTGGCAGGTATCAAATCCAAGCGCTTTGGTGAAGGCCTATGCCAAAAGCTTCCAAGAAATGCAGGGCACGTTGACCGAAAGTGATGTCAAATCTATCACGCCTGAAAACGATGGCTGGAAAGTTGAGACTGACAAAGGCGTGTTTTATAGTGACAAACTGGTCATTGCAGCAGGACCATGGTCAAACCAGCTGATCAAGCCACTCGGCTATGACCTGCCGTTGTTCCCCATGCGCGGCTACCATCAGCATTTTACTATCGATGACAAAAACACCATTCATCACAGTATGTTTGATATGGATAAAGGGTTTGTGATGGGACCAATGCAGCAAGGTATTCGTATCACCACGGGGGCGGAGATGACCACCATGGATGCACCGAAAAACTTTGGTCAATTGCAAACGGTTCTCAAGCTGGCGCGCAAAATTCTACCGCTCGATAATGCGGTTGAAGATGAAGCATGGGCAGGGTCACGCCCTTGTATGCCAGATATGAAACCAGTCATTAGTCCAGCACATCAGCATGATAAGCTATGGTTTGCTTTTGGTCATAGTCATCAGGGCTTCACCCTAGGCCCTATCACTGGCCGTTTGGTTGAAGAAATGATCCATGACAAACCGCTCACGGTTAATGTCACGCCGTTTGATGCGCGCCGTTTTTCAAAGTAATCTGTAACATTGTTAAGTTATTAACAATCAAGCAGCCAGTCAGCCGTTATGAGCACTGGCTGCTTGATTTGAACCATTTTATTAAGGATAGATCCATGATCGAGAAGTTACATAGCAATCAACGCATGAGCAAAATTGTCATTCATAACCAAACCGTCTATTTGTGTGGTCAAGTGGGCAATGCAGAAGATGATATCAAAGCACAGACATTGACGTGCCTAGAAAAAATCGATAGCTTGTTACAAGAAGCGGGTAGCGATAAATCAAAAATGTTGTCTGTGACCGTATGGATCAAAGACATGGCCGACTTTGCGGCCATGAATGAAGTATGGGACAAGTGGTTTGAAGGCATTACGCCGCCTGCTCGTGCTTGCGGCGAATCTGCACTTGCGCGCCCTGAGTTATTGGTTGAAATGATTGTCACTGCCGCGCAGTAAACGGTTGGTGAACATAAAGGTTTGATTGCTCGTAGCAGTTAACACCAAAAAAGGACACGATATAAATATCGTGTCCTTTTTTTATGGATAAGTGATAGGTTGTTTTGAGCGTAGAGCAATGAATCAGTGCGATCTAAATGCGTCATTTGTAGCGGTCTGACTTAAATGAACGCGCTCAGCCATAAGCGCTTACTTACGGATACCTAGTGATTTGCTATAATATGCCTAATATATTGAATCTCCATAAGCTGATTATAAAATCAGTGATTCTTTTTTCTTATACAGTGCTGCTTGCAGCTTTGGTTGTTATATTATGCGTATTCGTAAACTGTTTAAATTTGAAAATGCCCACATCGTGCGTAACTGTAGCTCAGAGCGCTGCAAACACTCGATTCATGGGCACAGCTATCAGATTGAGCTGATATTGGAGGCCAAGCGTTTGGATCACGGCCAAATGGTCTATGACTTTGGGCTATTAAAATCCTCAATCAAAGACATCATTGATAGCTTCGATCACGCCATATGCTTTTGGAGCAAAGACGACCCTGAATATATTGCCGCTTGCAAAAAGTTCAGTGCGCGCTGGATCAGCTTGCCAGTATCACCGTCAGCGGAGCAGTTTTCACGGGTGATATTTTTTTGGGCGCAGCAGATATTGCAGCAAACCAAAATGCAAAACGGGGAGGCGGATGTCGAGGTATATTCGGTCATTGCTCACGAGACGGCCACAGGTTATGCGCAATGTTTTGCAGATGATGTGGCTAATGCTCAAATGGGCGAGTTACACTTGGATGAGTTCACCTTTAGTCCGCAAGTGCGCGCCGAATGGCATGATCCAGAGATGTATGACAAGCTCATCAGCGGTGAGCAGTTTATCAATCCAGAAGTGACCATGCAGGTGCAGCCCGATGTTTAATCAAGCCAAAAATACCGTCACGGTCAGCTTACGCTCAGAAGCAGACACGCAGCGACTGGCCGAGCAGTTGGCTGCGCTGTCCATATCGGGCAGCGTGTGGCTGGCAGGTGATTTGGGTGCTGGTAAAACCACATTGACCCGTTATTGGCTACAAGCGCTGGGGCATGAGGGTGCGGTCAAAAGCCCAACGTATACACTGGTCGAGCCTTATCATATCAAGCAAGATCATGGCAGTATTAAGCCTGTCTACCATGCCGACTTATACCGCTTACAAGACCCAGAGGAGTTGTCATTTATTGGCTTTGATGAGTATCTTGATGAGCCTGAGTCTTTAGTGATTATTGAATGGGCAAGCCGCGCTGAACATTATTTGCCGTCGCCTGTGCTACTGATTGAGATGACTCAAGCGGATGATGAATCGCGGCAGGTCATTTTAACAAAAACCCGGGTAGCGCAAGGGTTTGATCTTGCTGCCTTGCAGCTATAGCGTCTTACCATAGAGTATCAAAACATCACCCATACAAACAGGCCAATAACCAGTCTTTATGCCAAATCTATCCACCAGTGCTGACAGTACTGAAAGCGCCCGTATCAAAAAACTTTCACCCTTGCTGATCAACCAATTGGCAGCAGGGGAGGTGGTCACGCGCCCTGCCGCCGTGGTCAAGGAGCTACTAGAAAACGCAATTGATGCGCATGCTACCCAGATCGAGATTCATATCACGCAAGGTGGCATGGGGATGATCGAAGTGGTTGACAATGGCGTGGGGATTCATCCTGATGACATGGGAATGGCCATTACTCGCCATGCGACCAGTAAGGTGGCGGATGTGGCGCATTTGCAAGGCATCAGTACTCTTGGCTTTCGCGGTGAGGCATTGGCAGCCTGTGCGGCAGTGTCGCGCTTGAGCTTAAGCAGCAGTTATGACGACAGCGGTGTTGGCCGTCAGCTACAAGTCGCTGGCGTGTTGGCCGAAGCGCCGCAACTCACACTCATCACGCAGCAACGCGGAACCACAGTTCGCGTCAAGGATTTGTACTTTAATGTCCCTGCGCGGCGCGGCAATCTAAAATCGGTGGCCACTGAATTTAATCATATAGAGGCCATCGTGCGTGATATTGCCTTGGCGCACGCTGATATTACCCTGACACTATTTCACGACCACAAAAAGCGGCTGGCGCTCTTTGCCTCTGACTTACAAAGCAAGCTGCCGCTTGTATGTCTTGAGCAGGCATTGGGCCAAACGACGTTAAACGATGGCGCGTTAGAGATCAATATTGATTTATCCAGCTTATTACAGCAGGAGCCGGCCGCGATCAGTACACCCAGCCGTGACCGCACCGCGCATATCAGTGGCTGGCTGTGGCCACAACACACCGCAGCGACTGCACCCGCCAAACTGCTCTATATCAACGGCCGTTTGGTGAAAGAAGCCTTGATCAGCAATCAGCTGCGTCAACTGGCCAGCAGCGCTGAATATGCTAATTTGGGTTATGCTTTATATTTTGAGCTGCCGCAGCAGTGGATCAACGTCAATGTGCATCCCAGTAAACAACGCATCAAAATTAGCGCGCTAAACAATATCATGGCCCATCTGAGCCACAGCGTACGCTTAATGCTCAATCATAACAAACAAAATAGCCTAAGCAATAATAAACCAAATATTGTCAAAACAAACTTGCCACCTCAACAACGAGAAAAGACCGCTGATACATCGCCGTTCACGCCATATCAAGAGCGAGCAGTTAGCGCGCCAAAGCAGCTTTATCGAGTCTCCGACGTACTAAAGGCCTCTACGTTATCTCGAATACCAAAGCCTGTACCAGCTATACAAGCTGAGCCTGTTCATCATATAGATAACGAGGTACAAGCTGAAACGGTAAATATGCCGCAGTGTTTGAGTGTCATCACTCAGCGGCCAAGTGATGGTGGGAGTGATGATCTACCCTCACCGCCGTGGCTACTGTTTTGCTGTGCTGAGCAATATATGCTGATCAGTCTACATGATTGGCAACAGCACATGGGTATAGAGGGTGAGACGCAAATATTACCAACGGCGGCCGTCATCAATGAGCAGCTAAATACGCATCGAGCAGAGCGATCGGTTAACGGCGCACATGACTGGCCACAGCAGATGAATCAAGCGCTTAGCACGCAAGCCTTTAGCGTCATCAGCACTGAGCAGCTGCTGACATTTATGCTATCATCCCCGTCATTGTAACCACTGTCTAAAATATTCAAAGGCAAATGTATGCGTCCCGTAGCTGATCGTTTTTCTGATAATAGTGTGGTGTGTCTGATGGCACCGACAGCCAGTGGTAAAACGGCACTGGCTTATGAGTTATACGATACAGGGCGCTACGAGTTGATTTCGGTGGATTCAGCGCTCATCTACAACGACATGAATATCGGTACGGCCAAGCCAACAACTGAAGAGCTGGCACGCTATCCACATCATTTGGTCGACATCATCAGCCCGATGGACAGCTATAGCGTGGCTGAATTTGTCCGCGACGTGGCACGCTTGATTGAAGGCTGTCATCAGCGTGGCAAAATTCCGCTGTTGGTCGGTGGTACCATGATGTATTACATGGCGCTTTTAGACGGTTTGTCTGCCGTACCGGATAGTGATGAGGGCATACGCGCGCAAGTAGAAGCGTGGCGACAGGCAGAGGGTGTCAGTGCACTTTATGACTATCTGCAACATGTCGATCCCATCACGCATGCGCGGCTCAAACCCAGTGATACCCAGCGTATCAGCCGCGCGGTCGAGGTGTACCAGCAGACCCAGACACCGATGAGCGAATGGCAGCGCCAGCCCAAACACGCCTTGGCGCACAACCATGAGCAGCAGTGGCATGCGCTAGCGGTGTTGCCTGATCGGGATTGGCTGCATACGCGTATTGGTCAGCGCCTTGATATCATGTGGAGTGAAGGGTTGGTGGCTGAAGTTATCGCACTGCTTGAGCGCTATCCTTTAACGCCCAATCTTGCCTCGATGCGCTGCGTGGGCTACCGTCAAGTATTGGAATATTTGGTACACATTCAGCATCCTGTTTTTGATGCTGCTCATTTGGACAAAGCACAGTTTTATAGTGCTTTTGCGCCCATAGAAGATCATGCCGTGATACTTAAAACCATGAACAAACAGCAACAACAACGTGTACGCGCCATGCCAGTATCCGAGCAACCTGATGCGATTGCTTGTTATCAAATGCAAAATAAGGCACTATATGCCACAAGGCAGTTGGCAAAGCGGCAGTACACATGGCTGCGAAAAATCAGCCAGTTATCGATGCAATCTCCTGACTTACGTACCGAAAATGTACCAGCAGTAAAAACCTGTAATACCATGGCGCAAGCCGCCAGTTACCTGTGCTAGTTGCCAGCTGAATGTGGTGACATGTTGGACATGGGCAGTGATTGAGCAGAAAATAACTGATTGGTAAAGAATAACTGACAAGAAGTTTCAAATAACAATAACAAGAGCTGGTATAATCCAAAACTGCATAAGTAATTACAATTTTTTAATTATTCTTAATAATTGTTGGTAAATATTGATAGCCCGCTTGTTTTATAGCAAACGGGCTCATGATTGCCAGATAATGTATAATAAAAAAATGTCAAATAGGACGTATTTAGATACGTTTCACATATAAAGTTTATGGTGGTATCTGCCACCAATCATTATAATTAAATCAGTACTTATAATAAATGATATATACCTAGGAGAGAATTCATGTCAAAAGGACAAACCTTACAAGATCCGTTCTTGAACTCGCTGCGCAAAGATCGCATTCCTGTATCTATTTTTTTGGTGAATGGTATCAAGTTACAAGGCCAAATTGAGTCATTTGATCAATATGTGGTGCTACTCAAAAATACCGTCAGTCAAATGGTATATAAGCATGCCATTTCTACGGTTGTACCAGCGCGCAACCCACGCGGCAGCGGTACAACTGCACCTACCGGTAGCGGTATGCAAGGTCAAGGTGGGCCGATGGGCTATCAAGGTGGTATGGGTGGCGGCTTTGAGCGTGGTAGCAATATGGGCGGCGGTTTTGAAGAGCGCGGTTTTGCCAATCGCAGCGGCTTTAACCGTGGCGGTTTTAGTCAAGAGCGCGGTTTTGAGCGCGGCAGCTTTGGTCAAGATCGCGGTTTTGAACGTGGCGGCTTTGCTCAAGGCGCTGATCGTGATGTTAACCAACCCTCTGATAACGGTGACTACGACAATAAACCCAACGAAGACACCAATAACCGTGGTAATGAAGATTAACGATTGCTGATATAGTTCGTTATCTGCCCAAACCAAATGATATCAAAAGGCCCGCTAACTTAGTGGGTCTTTTTTGATGATGTGTGAGTATTATGACGCTGTGGTGACAGATTGTGCATCACATTATTAATGCGGCGTATAATATAGTAAAATAAACGACTGATTTATCACGTATCGAGCCCCGCTATGACCGCTGCTACCCGCGCATTACCGCACCAGCAATTTATTCACGACGCCATTGATGCCATCAATACTGAAAAAGCGGCACTGAGTCTATTGACCGCAGAAATTGATGATCGCTTTGCGCAAGCCTGCGATATTATTTTGGCTTGTGCAGGCCGCGTGGTGGTGACGGGTATGGGTAAGTCAGGCCTGATTGGCCGCAAAATTGCTGCCACCTTTGCCTCGACTGGTACGCCTGCGTTTTTTATGCATCCAGGTGAAGCTGGGCATGGTGATCTGGGCATGTTGGTACAAGGGGACGTATTGCTGGCCATTTCAAACTCAGGCGAGTCAGACGAGATCAAAATGCTGCTGCCCGTTATCAAGCGTCTGGGAATTCCGCTGATCAGTATCAGCCGTGACCAACGTGGTATGCTGCCACGCGCTGCAGATATTGCGCTAACACTGGGTAAGTCAGAAGAGGCGTGCCCGCTAAAACTTGCACCAACTTCGAGCACCACAGCGACGCTGGCGCTGGGCGATGCACTGGCTGTGGCACTACTGCATGCCCGTGATTTTACCTCAGAAGATTTTGCGCTCTCTCACCCTGCGGGCGCCCTTGGGCGTCAATTGCTCACCCGGGTAGAAGACTTGATGCATACGTCGGCGGAAAACTTGCCGCGTATCGACCAGCATGCGCCGCTACATGATGCGCTGTTTGTCATGTCAAACGGCAGACTGGGCATGACGGTCGTGACTGACGAAATGCAAAAAGTGGTTGGGGTTTTTACCGATGGTGATTTGCGCCGTGGTTTGGAAAAGGGTATTGATTTGGCCACGCCCATGCGTGAGATCATGATCAAAAATCCGCGTCAGGTGAATAAATCGATGCGTGCCTCAGACGCGCTGAGCGTGATGAATGAGCATGCCATTAGTCAACTGCTGGTGATGGACGAAGTAGGACATCTGGATGCCATCATTACCGTACATGACCTGCTACAAGCAGGGGTTAAATAACGTTTTGGCATGCGACTGAGTATAAATAATATTAATACTGCATCGCTAAAGGTTGGCTGCCAATGTGTGATATCAACAATAGATTCATAATGATCATTTTATAATTATTATCAGATAAGGGGCGATATATGCAAGACTTGATTACAAAGGCAGGCAAGGTAAAGCTTTTGGTGTTGGATGTTGACGGTATCTTATCGAATGGTCAAATTATTTATGATGCCAACGGTATTGAGACCAAAGCCTTTTCTGTGCAGGATGGCATTGGCGTAAAATCATTGGCGCGTTATGGCATTTCAACTGCTATCATCACAGGTCGCACCAGTAAAATGGTACAAAAACGCGCGGCTGAGCTTGGGGTAGATCATGTGGTACAAGGTCGTGATGACAAGCTGGTCGCGCTCAATGAACTGCTGGCTGATATCGACTTGACCCATGCAGACTGCGCTTATATGGGCGATGATTTGCCTGATATCAAAGCCATGCAAAGCGTTGGCTTCGCGGCGACCGTACCAAACGCGCATTCTGAAGTGGTCAACCGCAGTGATATGGTCACCACTCGTGCAGGCGGACATGGGGCAGTGCGTGAAGTATGTGATTTGATTTTAAAAGGTCACGACCATTATCAAGATTTTATTGCGCACTATATACTTGATGATGCCGCAAGTGCTGATAAGGATACGTCGCTGTGAATACCCGTGTTTTAGTGGTACTGGCCTTAATCATTGCTGGTATTGCAGGTTGGTTTTTTACCCAAGAAGGTGAGGTCAGTCCGCCTGTCAAGCTTGAGTCCTCCGAAGTGGACTATGAAGCGACCGATATTAAAGCCGTGCAAACGAACGATCAAGGGGATCTTGAGTATGAGCTGAATGCCGAATCGCTCAAGCACAACCCGCAAACCAATCAAGATGAGATGTCAGGCATCACCATGAACTGGGAGCCCTCTGAGACTCAGCGTTATCGCATTCAAGCGGGCCGTGCTGCCATCAATCAGCAAACTGGTGACTTGCAGCTCTCTGGCGGCTTTACCTTGATTAGCGAAGACAAAGTGGATCAAGAGCAAGGCGGCGGTATTGAACCTATAAAAGTGACTGGACAGAGCTTGCAAGGTAATACCAAATCAGGCGAAATTTATAGTAATGATCCTGTCAAGGTGGAACAAGGCATGAACCGTTTTGAAGCTGCCAGCATGACTGCCAATCTAGAAACGGGCGATTATGAGTTTGGGCAAGTGGCCGTCAGCTTTGACCCTGTGAAACGCCAAGACAAAGCCTTGTTTTAAAGGCTTCTGCCACCCATATAAATGCTATCTTATTCCTGATTGTTGCGCTGCGGCGTGTGCTTGGCTTGACCTTTATCCTATCCTCATTGTGAGAGTAATTGTTTATGAAATTTGATGTTTTGCCTACGGTGCGCCTAAGCACTCAGCACAAAAGCACCATACCGCACTATTTACGCGCTCTTTCGACCGTCATGTTGCTCGCGTTGCCGCTATATAGTCATGCGCTGCCATCTGATGCCAGCCAGCCTATCAAGCTACTGGCAGATAAAGCCACGTATAGTGAGCGTACTGGTGTGACCAGCTATTCCGGTAACGTCATCATCACGCAAGGGACGCTCAAGCTGACCGCTAATGACATTACCATGAATTTATCGCCGCAGCGCAGCATTAACTCGGCGGTAGCAACAGGTCGCCCAGCAACCATGCAGCAAGTGATTACGCCTGAAAAGGGACTGGCTAAAGGCCAAGCCAACAAAATTGACTACAATGCGGTCACTGGCATCATCACGCTAACAGGCAATGCAAAATTGACTCAAAATGGTGCCAGCTTTGCGGGTAATGTCATTCGTTATAGCCTAAAAGCGGGCGATGTCGAAGCCACAGCAGGCGGCAATCAGCGCGTTGAGTTGGTCTTTCCGCCTAGCGATAATAACGATCAGCGCGGTATTCGCTAAACCCATTAAGACCGCTAAATAAGCCTAGTTTGACAGCAAATAGACAGATGAGCCGATGTATGGTTTATCGCTGCGCCCACGTATGTAATCACACGAGTATGATATGAGTGAGAATGTGTCCCGTCCCATAGCCGAAAACCATAGTCATCATCAATCACAACCGACCACGCAGCTGGTGATGCAGCATTTGGGCAAACGCTACGGCAAACGCTGGGTGGTCAAAGATGTCTCGTTTTCGGTTGAGCAAGGCCAAGTGGTCGGGCTTTTGGGGCCAAATGGGGCAGGTAAGACCACCAGCTTTTATATGGTGGTTGGTCTGGTCAATATGGATAAAGGTCGGGTAACGCTAGGCGATATGGATCTGTCCAAATATGCCATGCACGAGCGCGCCCGTGCAGGTATTGGTTATTTGCCACAAGAGGCCTCTATCTTTCGTAAGTTGTCCATCGAAGACAATATCATGGCCATCTTGCAAACGCGTCGCACACTGAGTAACACCGAGCAGCGTCGAGAGCTGGAAAAGCTCATCGGCGAGTTTCATCTGGAGCATGTGCGCCATTCTTTGGGTATGAGCGTCTCTGGTGGTGAGCGCCGCCGCTGCGAAATCGCCCGTGCGCTTGCTGCAGATCCAAAATTCATCTTGCTTGACGAGCCGTTCGCAGGTGTTGATCCCATCTCTGTCGGTGATATTAAAGAGGTGATATTAACGCTAAAAAATCGCGGTATCGGGGTGTTGATTACTGACCATAACGTCCGTGACACCTTAGCCATCTGCGAAAAAGCCTATATCGTCTCTGAGGGCGCTATCATTGCTGATGGTACGCCGCAAGATATTTTAGATAATGAGCTGGTGAAAAATGTCTATCTGGGTAAAGACTTTCAGGTTTAATAATCTACTGAGTGCTTTATCGGTCTGGATGGTGCAGATCGCTGGCTGATCTTTATTGGTGGTCTATTTCTTCAACGATCGCCTATTTGCTTTTATCAACGACACGTCATGACTGTAGACGACAGTATATGACGTGTTTTTGCGTTTTGGCATTGCGGTTAATCACAGTTGCATTAAGATGGTAGCTGCCTGTTATCGATGATAAAAGCTGTCTTATAGATGCTGTCACTTTTAGCGTTGCATAATGTCATGTTGTTATTGAAAGGGTTGCTCTAGTTTTTATAGAACATCAATAGGTTTTTTATCTATGGCAAAAAATAAAAGTAGCTATGTCTGCCAGCACTGCGGGGCCCATTTTGGCAAATGGTCAGGGCAGTGTGCGGACTGCGGCGAATGGAACAGTTTGGTTGAAGCGCCCAATGTCAGCTTACCGCACCATAACAAAACCTCTGCTAAGCAGAGCAATAGCCGCGCCGCACCGCGTGGTGGCAATGCCAGTGCGCCTGCAGGCAACTATTCGGGATCGCACAGTGGAGTCATGCCCCTAAACGCGGTCAGTGTCACGTTGGACACGCGCTTGCCGACAGGGATCAGTGAGTTTGATCGGGCGCTGGGCGGCGGCTTGGTGGCGGGCTCTGTGGTATTGATCGGCGGAGATCCTGGTATTGGCAAATCGACTATCTTGCTACAAACCGCGACCAGTATGGCACGTGAGGACTCGTTGGCAGGCAGTGCGTTGTATGTCACGGGTGAAGAGTCGTTGGCACAAGTTGCGATGCGAGCTAAGCGTTTAGACCTGCCTGCCGATCGATTGAGAGTTCTGGCGGAGACCAACGTTGAGACCATTTGTGCTGCGTTAACTCAAGAGCAGCCAGCCATTGCCATTATTGATTCGATTCAGACTATTTATACCGATGCCATCAATTCAGCACCAGGCGGTGTCAGCCAGATTCGTGAGTCTGCTGCCATTTTGACCCGCTATGCCAAACAAACGGGTACCGCACTGTTCTTGGTCGGTCATGTGACCAAAGAGGGCACACTGGCAGGGCCGCGTGTGCTTGAGCACATGGTAGATACGGTGCTGTACTTTGAAGGACAATCTGACTCTCGCTTCCGCATGATCCGCGCCGTTAAAAACCGCTTTGGCGCGGTCAATGAATTGGGTATTTTTGGTATGACCGATCTAGGGCTTAAAGAAGTGGCCAATCCATCAGCGATATTTTTAAGCCGCTACGATAAGCCAGTTGCGGGTTCGGTGGTGATGGTCAGTCGTGAAGGCACGCGCCCACTGTTGGTCGAGGTGCAAGCACTGGTAGATGACTCTCAAGGGCAGCCAAGACGGATGGCGCTTGGCCTTGACTTTCAGCGCCTCTCAATGCTACTTGCCGTCATGCATCGTCACGGCGGCATCCACACCAGTGGGCAGGACGTCTATGTCAACGTGGTCGGCGGCGTGAAGGTGATTGAGACAGGATCAGACTTAGCAGTACTGCTGGCTTGTGCTTCAAGCATCAAAGAAAGACCGCTACCTTCCTCGCTTGCGGTATTTGGCGAAGTTGGATTGTCCGGTGAGATCCGCCCAGTGCCAAACGGTCAGGAGCGACTAAAAGAAGCCATGAAGCATGGCTTTACGCATGCCATCATCCCCAAAGCCAATGCGCCCGCTAAAAACTCGCCGCAGTTTAACGACATTACCGTGATTGCGGTAGAGCGCTTGGACGATGCGATTCAAAGCGCTTTTGAGTTATAACGGTTATTTACTGAATCGTTATAACTCAAAAAAGCCCCTGATATCAGGGGCTTTTTTTGATCTGGCACTTTTATGGTACTAAAGTGACTGTAATAAAGGTGATCACAAATAAAGGTAATCACAAGGCTCAATATTATGGCCCGGCGACACGCTCAATAGAAACGTTGCCGACGCCTTTACTGGTAATGCCCAACTGCTTGGCAGCACCGTATGACAGATCCAGTACACGGTTACCATGGAAAGGGCCACGGTCGTTCACTTTTACCACGACGCTTTTACCGTTGCTTTTGTTGGTCACTTTAACATAGCAGTTTAGCGGTAGTGAACGGTGCGCTGCGGTCAACGCATTCATATCGAAGGTATCGCCACTGGCAGTTTTACGGCCATGAAACTTACGACCATACCAAGACGCTAGACCAGTTTGCTTAAATTTGCTCACAGTCGTTGACGCCACAGCGGTCAAGCGCTCTAGAACATCTTCGTCGTTGGTCACTTGCGCGGTGTCGCTGGCAAGTAGCGGACTGCTCAGTGCCAAAGATGCTGGCTGACGGGCAGATTTGACCAAGCTTGATGCGCTATCATGTTGACGCGTCAGCTCACCAAGAACACGGTCGATGTGTGCGGCATTGTCTTGAGACAAGCTAGTCACCGCAGTTTTCGCTTCGACTGCTTGGGCAGTAGAGACCGCTGCAGTACCAGCAAACAAACATACTGACATTGTAAGTAAACCAGACAGACGTTTATTCATAAATACCTCTATAACTGATATTTTAACCTCTATGCTCATTATTCTGAGTGTGAACGCGTCATCTTCAATCTTGATGCGGTGAGTTCGTATTGCCGATACAGATGACCTACTGGGTCAATTGTGCTATATATCGCATCTTAGGCGGTGAATAAGCAAGTATGGCAATCATAAAGGGTGAAATATGGATAAGTTTCTTAATTGATTGTCATAAGAATACAAACGGTTGTAGATGCATATTCTTATGGCAAGCGCCAAAATCGAGTCAAACGGTTAATGTTATATCGTCTATATCAGGCGTTGGTTGTCAGCTGATACAGGGTTACGTAGCGCTTTGTTAATAATCCGTTACTTAGGTAGTACCTTTGAAAACTTAGATGCTCACTATACGGATAGGCTGCGACTTAAGTATAATTAAATGCTAACTTTTTTAGTGGCTGTGTATGGGTTGTGTATCACACCTCACAGTAGAAAGAGGGTAACGCAAATTTTTGTAAAAAACAAGGAATAAAAATGATGGGTACAAAATATAAAGCGTGGCTACGTTAGATGGTGGTAGAGTAGGTGTTCTATATATTTATTATAAATAACAATAAGTTAAATAAAATAGCAGCGATGCTATCAACCTGATATTGTTAAGATAATGTTAACGAAACTTGCGCTTTTGTGATGCTTGGCAACCATGATGGCAGCAATGGACGCTACTATTGAAAGTATATTATTTTTGGCCTGCCTCAGTCTTTGTTAAGCCTAAAACTAGGTTCAATTGGGCTTGTGAGTATGAATGGACATGAGCAAACCAAAACCTGCCATCAAGGTAACAATCGCCGTACCACCATAACTGATAAACGGTAACGGCACACCAACCACAGGCAAAATACCGCCGACCATGCCGATATTGACAAAGATATAAACAAAAAAGGACATTGCAATCGCACCTGCCAGTAAGCGGCTATAATGATCGGGATGACACAAAGCAATATATAGCGCTCGCCATAGCAAACAGGCATAAATCACCAGTAGCAGCAATACACCAAACAGACCAAACTCTTCAGAGAAAGCTGCAATGATAAAGTCAGTATGACCCTCTGGTAAAAAATCCAAATGCGACTGGGTACCCTCTAGATAGCCTTTACCTGATAATCCGCCTGCGCCAATCGCAGTCTTAGACTGGATGATGTTCCAGCCTGCACCTTGGGCATCGGCTTCAGGGTTTAATAGTGTCAATACCCGCGTGCGCTGATAGTCATGTAGCAAAAAATACCATGCAAAAGTGATAAAGGGTATAGATAGCGCGATAGCGGCGCTGATCATCCACCATGACAATCCTGCCAAGAACAGCACAAAGATGCCGCTGGCGGCGACCAGCAGCGAGGTGCCCAAATCAGGCTGTTTGGCAATCAGCAATACAGGCACGATGATGATGACAAGTGTGATGAGCACACTGGGTATCGAGGGCGGTAGCTCACGTTTGGACAAAAACCACGCGCACATCATCGGCATGCCCAGTTTCATAAACTCTGAGGGCTGCACACTGCCAAAACCTGGTATGCTGATCCAGCGCTGCGCGCCCATACGCACTTCACCAATCCGTTCGACCAATATCAGTAGGATGATGCCCAGCACATAAAGCACAGGCGTCATGATGCGATAAAAACTCGGCGGTATTTGCGCCATCACAAACATGACCGTAAAAGCCACCCCGTAGCTGATCATCTGCCTGATCACCAAACTCTCGCTTTGCGCCGAGGCGCTGTATAAGATGGTCAGACCAATGCAGCAAACGGTCAATAATAGCAACGTCATCCACGGATCAATATGCAGACGCTGCCAAAAAGAGGCATCACTGTCTGGCCCCAAATGTTGGCGTTGATAAGAGAAGCGATGCTGCGGCAGTGGGGACATAGAAATAAAAACTTATTGGAAAAGGGCAAGTTATACAGATGGCTACGCAGCAATAGGATAAAATCAGGGCAGGTATACCCGATGTATCTGATAGATTCTACACCATAACCAATACCGATTGCAGCGCACGTAACGTGAAGGTAATCAACGTCACATGATTGTCAAAAATGATGAGGATAAATGTTAATAACGCATCATTACAGGGCTGAATTAAGCAATAGTTTAGCCTGCCTATCAAAAATTTGATAGTATCGAAGCCATGTTTTTAGTGGTTATGACCCCCAATGATATCTGTCCGCCATCTTCTCTTTATACCTGTATCTGTGGCTGTACCCTCATTTATTTTGCGCCCTTATACCGAGGATAATATTAATTATAATCAATGCTATAGCAATAGGATGAATACTGCTCAAAAAATACGTAGCGCCATCAAACCGCTATTCCTTTTGATGATGATGGGCGGGAGTATTGGCACTCATGCCGCTATTATTAATAACGACACCACCCGTACGATCCAAGTTCGTCCCAGCAGTACAGCAAATATGCAGCCAAGCAGCAATAGCAGCAACAGCGATTATGGCAGCGATGACAATACGCATGCAGCACGTAACATCATGAGCGGCGGTGACAGTATGCAGGGATTGATCGCGCAAAAGCAGCGTGAGTTCGATGATGATGCCAGATTGTTGATAGAAGAAAACCAACGCGTAAATATCAATCGCCGCTCAGCCAACGTGTCATATCATACCAATGATGATAGCGGCAACCGTGCTCCAGATTTTAGTAGCTGGCTGAACCGCGATCGCTACCGCGCCCAGCAGGTGACCCGTTATCAGCGTTATCTAAGCACCCAAGTCGGTGCACAAAACGTCCCACCACTTGATCAGCTATTGACCACTGCACGCAGCTGGGAAAAATGCGGCTATGAGCCGTATCAGCTGCCGCCAGAAGCGCTGTGGTTAAACATCGTACCGACATTACGCCTCTACAGCGCGCTCAAAAGCCAAGGCATTTTGCCCCGCAGTACCGAGATTCGTTCGGTATATCGCAGTCCGTCACTCAATGAGTGTGCTGGCGGCGCAGAGAGTAGCAAGCATTTGACCGCAGGCGCTATGGATATTTGGGTACCTGATTACGAGGATAACCCGTGGCTATTGGGAAAGATGCAAGATGGTTTGTGTCAGTTTTGGCAATACCAAGGCCAGTCGCATGACTTCGGCCTAGGCTTATATGCTACAGGCGCGGTTCATTTGGATACTCAAGGCTACCGCAAATGGGGGTTTAACCATGCGACCAACAGCTCAGCCTGTCGTTACTAGGGCGTTTTTTTAGTTGAAACGATAGGCAGACAAATGAGATTCATATAACTGAACACTGTCTATGATATCGACCTAAAAAAGTTGCCTTTTGGCAGCTTTTTTTTGTGTGATGGTCACGAATATCTATTATGATTAAATCTGCAATATGGCAACGTGTCACCGTCAAAAGGTGGACTCAGGCAATCATTAGCGTTTGAATTATTGCCAATGATTGTTTATCCTTTGCGCTAACAGGTTATTTTTATTGCTTACAGGCGAGACTGCTTCGTCAAAGCATACCGCCAGATAAGCACCAGCATCCAAAACATAGATAATAGGTACACATGATAGGTAGGACAGAGGTGAGTTCGGTCTTTAAACTGCAAGCCCGCGTGATATTGTGGGTAAAAAAAACAACCGCACTACTCATTGGCGTGCAGCTTGCGGCCTGTAGCTCGCCTGAAATGACTGATAATGATGAGCATAGACGTCGTCAGCAGCAAGAAGTGGCCGCGATAAAGCGCAGTATCAATGACTATCATGCACGTTTGGCTTCTAATCGTGCCGACGTGTGTCCAAAGTTGGTTGAGCAGACAGTAAACCGCGCGGTTATCAACCGGTCAGCTGAGGTGATGACAGATGACTATTGTGATTATTTCTTATATCCCAATACCAATCAGTCTATTGATATGATGGTCAATAACGATCAAATCGAAGCGGTGCTTATCGTACCTAGCATACATGACTTTGCCAATGGCCCTTACACCGTGACTTCGTATGACAAGCATGTAATACGCTTATCATACGAAGGCCCTGCGTCCGAAGCCAAAAACATCACGTACGATGTTGAGATTCTGATTACAGACTAAAATAGCCTACATGCTTCTTTTTGTATCGCTGGTTGGTTGCCTTTGTTTTTTAACAATATCATCTTCTCACATTGATACCATTACCTCTTTACTTCGATGTTTTCCACGGATCATCTTGACCAACGGTGACGATTAAGAAGTTGTCTGGCGTTAAGGTATCACCTAGGGTTTGATTGATACCTGTCAGCGTCACATTGTCAATGCGGGTGGTATAGTCGGCAAGATAGCTGTCTGGCAGTTGATAAAAATTCATCATGCCAAGCAAACCATTGATACCAGCATTACTGGCAAAACTCATAGGGAAACTGTTTTTAAGGTTGTCTGTGGTCAGCTGCATCTCAGACGGGGTAATGCCATTCTCTAATGTATCATTAATCACCGCCAAGCTGGCATCAATCGCCGCGCGCGCTTTATCATTACGGGTCGAGAAGCTGATCTGATAGGGGCCACGTGCCAGCATGGGATTCATGCCGCCTGAGATACCATAAGTGTAGCCAAGATTTTGGCGCACCTCTGTCATCAGCCGCGCGTTAAAATCGCTACCTGCCATGACGTCATTACCGATTGCAAAGTTGGTTTGTTGCTGCTGCGCTTGTGGATCAGTGGCGCGCTTGTTGCCCAGCTGTCCCATTAGCACGGTGGTTTGGGTGCTGGGAAAGGGAACATGAATGTGCTGCGCTTTGGTTAGCGGTGTTGGCTCGGGTAGGGCGGCGGCTTTTTGACCTGCTGGCAGATTCGCGGTGAGGTTATCAGCCAGCGTTTTTGCCTGCTTGAGGGTTAGGTTGCCTGTGATGGCCAGTGACGCATTGGCCGCAACCAAATAGCGGTCTTGAAAAACAGTCAAATCTTGGCGGGTGAGGCTTGGGACACTATCGAGTGTGCCTGCTGATTGGTGGGCATACGGATGATCGCCATATAAAGCGTTGTTAAAGGCAATGCTGGCAAGACTGCTTGGATCTTGTTTTTGCTGCTGTAGGCCAACCAATAAACGTGCCTTATTACGCTCAAGAACTTGCTGATCAAAGGTGGGCTGCGTGAGCATCTGGGTCATCAAGTCAAGTGCGGGCGTAAGATGCGCGTCATCAGAGAGGCTGCGCAAGGAGACAACAAACATGTCTTTATAAGCGCTGCTATTGAGGTTTATTCCTAACGTTTCTACCGCGCGCGTAAAGTCATCTTCGCCGATCTGGCTTGTCCCTTGAGTGAGCATGGTTGCAGCCATATTGGCAATGCCAAAGCCTTGCTGACGTATACTGCCATCGCGGGCGCTACCTGCGTTAAAGCGTAGATCCACATCGACAATAGGCAGGGTGGTTGCACGCACAAAGGCCACTGGTACGCCTGATGTGGTGGTAAAGTGCTCAATTGTTGGTACAGTGAGTGGTAACGGTTTGACGTTTTTGACACTGCTTAAGGTAGATAACGCTGCAATTGGCGTATTGGCATCTACGGTTGCACTTGCGTCAAGATGGCGCTCGCCATATTCTGACGCGCTATGTGCCGATGTATTTGCTAAGGTTATGGACGCCATACTGATAGCGATGCCTACGCCCAGCACACGTAAGCGAGGATTGCGCTTTGGAGGCGTGGCGTTTGGTTTGGTAAGGGTATTATAGGTTTGCTCAGTCATCATGATCTTCTTATCATCGTGTTCTTATAAGGGCCGTGTGATGTGTCATGCCATTACTTGGTCATCATTGGCGGCTTGCTGGCTGGTTGTCGTCTGTGGTTTTTGCCGCCGACTGTGGGGGCACCACATGCATCACGGTTAAATTGTCGTTGACCAGATATTTTTTTGTTGCTGCCTGAATGTCTTTTACCGTCACGCCATCAAGTTTAGTGGGTAGATTGGCCAGCAGGCGATCATCAAGGCCGATAGATTGTAGTGAGCCAATCATTTGGGCTTGTCCTTGCATGCTGTCTTGAGCATAAATCAGCCCCGTGATGGTATTGGTTTTGGCGCGACTGATCTCGTCATTGGCGATGGGATCGGTGGCCAGCTTGTTGATCTCAGTGGTGATGGCTTGTTGCGCTTGTTCTAGGCTCACCCCTTCACGCGGTGTTGCCTGAATCAAAAACAGCCCATCACCGCGATCAAGCAGGTCATAAGAGGTTCCGACAGTCGCCAGCAGTCCTTGCTCACGTATCAAGCGGCTCTCTAAACGCGCTGATAGCCCACCATCTAATACATCTTGCGCCAGTGACAAGGCGTAGGCTTCTTTTTCGTTTTTCGCGGCTGTGGTGGATAGGCTGGGTACGTTATAGCCCATCATCAACACTGGGACTTGTACTGCTTGCTCTGAAGTCACTTCTTGATAACCATTGAACGGCGCTTGGCGCACGCTGGGGCGGTTGGGTAGCTCGCTGGTGGTCAGCTCACCAAAGTAGCGTTTGACCTGCGCTAAGACTTCTTTAGGTTGGACGTCGCCAACGATGACCAAGGTGGCGTTATTAGGCGCATACCACGTGCGGTACCAGTCTTTAAGCTCTGAGAGTGTGATCGACTCAAGTTCTGCCATCGGGCCAATCACCGACTCACCTTTGGGGCTATCAGGTAGCGCCAGCAGTCGAAAGGACTCGTAAGCTTTGGCTAAAGGATTGTCATCGGTACGCTGGCGACGCTCTTCCATCACCACCTGATGCTCTTTGGCAAAGGCTTTGGCATCAAAGCGCAAATTAGTCATACGATCGGCTTCCAGCTCAAGCGCTAATGGTAAGCGGTTGGCGGGGAACAGCTCGTAGTAGCCTGTATAGTCATAACTGGTAAAGGCGTTGTTGACCCCGCCAAACTTGGCAATCAAGCGCTCAAAGTCATCGCTGGACACCTTTGGTGTGCCCTTAAACATCATGTGCTCAAGCAAATGTGAGATGCCGCCTTTGTCTTTTGGCTCATCGGTTGAACCCACTTGGTACCATATCTGAGTCATCACCACAGGGGCGCGGTGATCTTCTTTAACGATGACTTTGAGGCCATTTTCTAATTGGTATTCATGACGGCCTGACATGTCCATCGCCAAAGCCTCTGGTGCATTGGTTTGATGATCAGTAGTTTTTTGCGTTGCGGCAGGATTCGTTGTCGTGGCAGTGGTATTGCTATGTAATGCGCTGGTTTGACAGGCGGATAAAGTAGCGGCAAGGGCAAGCGCACAAGCGACGCGTAAGGATACAGATGAGGACATGGTATTCTCTATGATTGATAATGACATCAGCGGCGCAAGCTGGGAGCATGTCCCAGTCAAACGCGATGCATAATAATGATATAAGCAACTGCAAACAATAGTAGCGCAAAGTGGGCAGTATACCTACTGCTGCCTACTATTTTCGATATAAAGAGTATCTATATAAAAAGGCGCGACAAGGTTATCATAATGACGTGTGCGCGCCGACCATCACACTGGCGGTTGGCTTAACCGCTGGTGTGGTGCTACAGCCTGTAGCCGTGAGCGTAAAGGCAACCACAATAGCAGATAAACACACTTCAAAGCGTTTTGAATATCGAGGTTTAGGGATTTGAGCGATTGGCATAAAAGATAGATTCCTAACAGATAAACGTGTGTAAGCATGGTTGGTGGACAAGGAACAACCAGCCAGCATCCATACCACCAAGCTTGTTGATATAAGGTATGCAAACTCTAGCGCAGCCTTTGTGATGCAGCGTCATATATTTGTGTCCAAACCTTAAGCAAAACTTTCTTATTATAAAAATGATACTACTGCCCGTATGGTTATCAGGGAGCTGAGCATCCTGCGAATTATGCTAAACTATGGCAAAAGATAAAAACGACTGTTAATGACAAACGCTGTGCCAGCGCTTACTGACATTATGCTAACTTTTAGGGCGACATTATGAACAATCCAAACAACAGCAATCGTGTGGTTATCAATCTTGATGGTGATCTTGATGATTTAGATGATGACATCACTTTACCAAGCTTACCCGCGCAAGCAGTACCTATCGTGGATGAGCCAGAAGCTCAGACCACACCAGATACCTTGATCAACGAGCGTCACGCAGACAAGTCGGTCAACAAAAACCCTGCCGACCATGAGCGCGTAGAGGATATCGCCCTTGGTGCACCGATCGTCTCAGCTGAAGTCGATAGCGGCACCGAAAGCACAACGCCCAGCATGCCAGAATCTGAGACACCGCGTACCAGCAATTCCTCTGCTGTGCCTGCCATGCCATTGCAAGAGCAATTGGGCGATAGTGCTGTACCTGCCGCGACCAATAATGCCATTGCCAGCATTACCACACCAGACAGTGACCTATCAGCTAGCCCTGCCGACGAGACTGAAGAAACTGGCGGTCGTCAGAAGGGCAGCTGGTTTAACCGTATGAAATCAGGCCTAACCAAGTCGCGCAAAAACTTAGCCGAAGGCATGGTCAATATTTTGATCGGTGGTAAAGAGATCGATGATGAATTGTTAGAAGAAGTCGAAGATCAACTGCTCGTTGCGGATATTGGGGTCAGTGCTACCAACCGCATCATCAAGAGCTTGACGGAACAGACGGCTCGTGGCGACTTGATTTACTCGCATTCTTTATACAAAGCATTGCAAAGCGAGCTGGTTGATATCCTTGCGCCAAAAGTGGCGCCTTTGGTGATCGATACCAGCAAAAAACCGTTTGTGATTTTGGTCGTTGGGGTTAATGGTGTGGGCAAGACCACTACCATCGGCAAATTGGCCAAACGCCTACAAGGTGAGGGTAAGTCGGTCATGCTCGCGGCAGGTGATACCTTCCGTGCAGCGGCGACCGAGCAGCTACAGATATGGGGTGAGCGCAACGATATTCCTGTGGTCGCTCAAGGCCACGGTTCAGACAGTGCTTCTGTGATCTTTGATGCCATGCAGTCGGCCAAAGCCAAAAATATCGACGTGCTGATCGCCGATACCGCAGGCCGCTTGCAAAACAAATCACACTTGATGGCTGAGCTTGAAAAAGTGGTGCGCGTGATGCGTAAGGCTGACCCTAGCGCTCCGCATGAAGGCATGATCGTACTGGATGCAGGCACGGGTCAAAATGCCATCAACCAAGTAGAAATCTTTAACCAAGCGGTACCGCTCACTGGTATCACCATCACCAAACTGGATGGTACGGCCAAAGGCGGTGTGGTATTCAATATCGCTGAAACCACTGATGTACCAATTCGCTATATCGGGGTCGGCGAGTCGATCGACGATTTGCGTGCCTTTAGTCCTAAGCAGTTTGTGGCGGCCTTGTTTGAGACTGATGATAAAGCGTAAAGTGGGTCAGAGTTTTTCTGATAAAGACGTTGGGAGTAAACAATGATCGTTACCACAGCAGCCTTTGGCTCCTATCAGCTAACCTTGATTGCACATAGTAATGGGCATACTGGTAAGCACAGTCGTCCCATGCTTGCCGAGGCCAACTGGCTGCTGGCAGGTAACGCTTGGCATCACTCAAAATCTATTCCTAAGCTTAAAAAGTATTATGGTCTGACAGATGGTGACTTTACCTTTATAGACAGTAATAGCCTAAGCATGAATGACCCTATACAAGCACTGTTAATAGAGACGATTTCCCAACTGCGAGACTACGCTGCTGGCACGCGTCAGATATTGGATTTACCTTTAGATTTTTCTATCGGTACTGCGTTTCAGCAACGCGTATGGCGCGCTTTACAAGGCATAGAGTATGGCGAGACCATCAGCTATGCCACGCTCGCGCAGCGCGTGGAGAGTCCCAAAGGGTTCCGTGCGGTGGCGCAAGCCAATGGCAAAAACCCTTTTAGTATTATCGTACCTTGCCACCGCGTGATTGCAAGCGATGGTAAGCTGGGCGGTTATACGGGCGGGCTGGATAAAAAAGTGTATTTGTTAGCGATTGAAGGGGTCAGTTGTCGCTCATAACGATTGGCGCATCGTTCGCCTCTTTAAGCCTCGCTATCTAAATGATGACACGCGCTAATAAAGCCCCAATGCAGATACCGCATTGGGGCTTTGTTACCTCTTAATATTGGTAGCGTATTTATGCTACTTGCCACATTTATTACAGCCAGAGCAGCCTTGAGACTTTTTAAATAAAATCTTTGTCCAGACGTAATAGATAGAGACCGCCACAATCAAAAATATTAAAAAATACTCTAACCATATGCTCATAATGATGCCTTAAAACCCTAAAACGCGTCCCGTTATTTGGTAAACGACCCATGCCATCGTATATGCCAAGACAAATAAATACCCTGTGATGACCAATGTTTGCTGCAACGATTTGGTCTCGCGGCGAATCACGGCGAGTGTTGCCAAGCACATGGGCGCATAGACATAAAATGCCAAAAAGGCAAATGCTGTCGCCAAGCCCCACTGCGCATGAATGATGGGGATCAAGGTCTGGTTAATCGCCTCATCACCCACACTACCGACCGCGTAGACCGTGCCGAGTGCGGCCACCACAACCTCACGTGCCGCAAGGCCGGGGATTAAGGAGATACACATCTGCCAAGTAAAGCCAATGGGCGCAAAAATAGGCTCAATCAAATGCCCCAGCATGCCAGCAAAGCTATAATCAATGGCAGGACCCGCTGCGTCAGTCGGGGCAGCGGGGAAAGTCACCAGCACCCATAAAATCACAGAAAGGGCAAAAATCACCGTACCTGCACGGCGCAAAAAGGTGCTTACTTTGTCCCACAGCTCGCCAGTGATGTGCTTGACGTTCGGCATACGGTACGTAGGCAGCTCCATCAATAAGGGAAACGCAGCGGATTCTGATTTTGCACTATGAAAATGCTTAAACAGCCATGATACCAATGCCGCAGAACAGGTTCCTGCAACATAAAGAACAAATAAGGTCAAACCTTGTAAATTAAAAATGCCCAATACCGTTTGGCTAGGAATCACGGCAGCAATAATCAGAGCATAAATCGGCAGCCGCGCTGAGCAGGTCAGCATTGGCAAAACGGCAATCGCCACCAGTCGCTCTTTGTGACTGGGGATGGTACGGGTCGACATCACCGCTGGCACCGCGCATGCAAAACCTGACAGCAGCGGAATAAATGAGCGCCCAGACAGTCCCACCTTTGCCAATAAGTTGTCCAGCAAAAAGGCAGCTCGCGGCAAATAGCCAGAGTCCTCCAAAATCAATAAAAACAAAAACAGCAAAGTGATCTGAGGGATAAACACGACAACACTGCCAACACCAGCGACAACCCCATCCACAATGAGACTTTGCAAAATGCCATCAGGCAGCCACTGCGTCAGTAGCGCACCGATACTGCCCACTACGCCCTCAATACCATCCATCAGCGGCGTAGCCCACGCGTATACTGCCTGAAAAATGATAAATAAGATTGCCAGTAAAATCATCACCCCGATGACTGGATGCAGGGTCAACTGATCTAAACGCTCATGCCATTTGGGCAGTCTCTGGGCGCGGGTTACCGCACGGCTCAATACCTCGTCGGCCTGTTGATACATCGCCTGAGTATCACATTGTGTATCAAAGAAATGAATTGGCTTGTCGCTACCTGAAATATAGGCGATCAGATCATTAGTGATCGTAAGTAGCTGCGCGCAGCCTTTACGTTTGATAGCCACCGTCTTGACAAAGGGTACGCCAAGCGCTTCTGACAGTATTGATTCATCGACGACCAGACCACGACTGTGCGCCACATCGCTCAAATTTAGGGCAACCACTATAGGCAGCCCTAAATTTTTTAGCTCAAACAGCATACGTAGTGACATACGCAAGTTGGTCGCATCCGCCACAAAAATGATCCCATCAGGGACAGCCTCGCCAACCATCTGACCAAACAGCACTTTACGCGTGACCTCTTCATCTAAGCTGGCAGTTTTTAAGCTATAAGTACCCGGCAGATCTAAAATATTGACTTGAGTATGACCGAGCAAGGGCGCACTGCGTTTATCGACAGTGACGCCAGAGTAGTTGGCGACTTTGGCTTTGGAGCCAGTCAGTATGTTAAAGGTTGCCGTTTTACCGCAGTTGGGCGCACCCACTAACGCCAGTGTTATCGGTTTGGTACTAGCAGTTGTATCGATAGTAGGTACAGTAAAAGATGCAGAGGAGGACATAAGCGAAGACACCGCCACTTAAAAATGAATAACAAAGAGTCTTATAGTTCACGCGAGCGGGCGGAACAGACTCAAAAAGAATGATTATGTGGGATGCAGCTTAGGTGACGGCGCGACACCTGATTTTTAGCAGCTCATCGGCACGTAAACTGAACTGGGCGCCAGTGCTGAGTTGCACAGCATAAGGTGGCTTACCAAAGAGGCCTTTGGCAACAATGTGAATGATGGTGTTGGGTAAAAAGCCCAAGTCTTGTAATCGCTGACTGATCGCAGAATCAATATCACCGAAGCGAGGATTGGCGATGATGTCATCGATGATAGCGGGTTGTCGTTTGTTTAGATCAAGCAATGAGCACACAGGTGAATGCGTGCTTTGGTGGTCTTCGGACTTCATTTTACTTGTCGCCACGGCACAATCGGATAGTGTGGTTACACTCATAAAGAATCCTTAGTTATCTGCATTTTTGCAAATAATAATAATTACTATTATTGTTTAACCAATTATATGCCTCGACAATCAGGAACACAACCACTGTAAAAAATGATTGCTATCAGCCGCGCACCAGAGGGCGCAATGCCATCTGGTACCTAAAAAGGGTGCTAGGTGACCCAATAGAAAGTGCGTGAATGATAACAGTTGGCTTAGCCTTCAAGCTGCGCCATAACGTCAGCAGAGAAGTTAACATTGGTATAAACTTCCTGCACATCATCAGCGTCTTCTAACATATCAATCATTTTTATGATTTTTTCGGCATCATCCACATTGTCGATTTCGGCCGCCGTCGAGGGCGACATGGTGACTTCTGCATTGTCAGAGGCGAAACCTGCGGCATTGAGCGCATCTTGGACTTGACCGAAGCTCTCCCATTCAGTGATGACCAGTAAACGCTCACCATCGTTTTCGATATCGAGCGCGCCTGCATCTAGGGCCACCAGCATGATGTCTTCTTCTAAGCTCAAATCATTAAACGTAATCTCACCGCGCTTGGTAAACAAGTAAGCCACTGACCCTGAGGTACCAAGATTACCATCATTTTTGGTAAAGGCATGACGTACTTCGCTGACGGTACGATTGAGGTTGTCAGTCATGGTTTCGACCAGTACAGCGACGCCGCCAACCCCGTAACCTTCGTAGCTGACTTCTTCCATATTTTCGTTATCACCGCCGCCTGTACCACGGTCAACAGCGCGGTTAATGGTGTCGCGCGTCATATTGACGGACAGGGCTTTTTCGATAACGGCACGCAGGCGTGGGTTTTTGTCAGGGTCGGGGTCGCCTTGCTTAGCCGCTGAGACGATTTCACGAATAATTTTGGTAAATATTTTACCTCTCACTGCATCCTGACGGGCTTTGCGGTGTTTGATATTTGCCCATTTTGAATGGCCTGCCATACTCTTTATCCTTAACTGTTACGGTTGGTGTGACTGCATACTGTGTATAAAACCCACTGTCGTGTACTCAGGCATTTTAATCGTCACGGACATGACATAGCAATACCCAGCGCTTGGCTCATTAATGTCGATTTGCGAGCAGCGCTTATCAACAGTGCCAGTCAAGCTTACGGGTAAGTAAACGAATGGTATGTTGTTGACAGCGGTTTTTTGCTACACTGTGGCTGTCTGCACGCAGTGTAGGGCGTTTTATTGGTGCTGAATATTATAAACCACTTATCGGCGGTTATACCAATCCAAGCTTACCCATACCCTGATGAGACCGCTCATTTTCTCTTTATCTTTGACATAGCCACTGACCTTGTGATGTTATTGCCGCCATGAAGCAACCAACTGCTGAAGCCATTACCAACCTGCGTAAGCGCATTCATATCATCATTGAAGGCACAGACACGCGCTTGGGTAAGATTTTTGATATCGTGTTATTGATTGCCATTTTGGCCAGTGTGGCGGTGGTGATGCTTGACAGTGTGCTGTATATGCGCTTGCAATATGGCACACTGTTTTTTTATGCCGAATGGTTTTTTACCATTTTATTCACGATGGAGTACTTGCTCAGGCTGTTTTCAGCGCCAAACCGCCTGCGGTATATTTTTAGCTTCTTTGGGATTGTGGATTTGCTGTCAGTGCTGCCCAGCTATCTCAGTCTGATGTTTGTTGGGGTGCAGTATCTGCTGGTGGTGCGGATCTTACGGATTTTGCGTGTGTTCCGTGTGCTCAAGCTCAAAGCGTACATGCAGCAAGCAGGTTTTCTGGCCTCAGCGCTTAAGACCAGCCAACAAAAAATCACGGTATTCTTCTTATCTTTAGTGCTGCTGGTAACGATTTTCGGCTCGGTGATTTACGTGGTTGAAGGGCCAGAAAATGGCTTTACCAGTATCCCGCTGTCTATTTATTGGGCAATTGTGACCATGACCACAGTCGGCTATGGCGATATGTCGCCCAAGACCCCACTTGGGCAAGCGATTGCATCGATGGTGATGATCACGGGTTACTCTATCATTGCGGTACCGACAGGTATTTTTACCTCAGAGCTGGCACGTAATATGCGCCCGCAGTTACAGCCTATCACTTGTCCTAACTGCGGCAAGTTCGGTCACGCAGTTGGCGCGACGTTTTGTGACCGCTGCGGTCATTCGCTACACGTATAATCCAGTCCGCCTATTGCGTGATTAACGCTGACTATACGGTGAGATAGTCATCAACCAGTGGCGACAGATCAATCTCCACGCCCAGATTGACCAAATTCCAGTATTGGCCTGACACGGTACGATCAAGCATCATCGTTACCGCTGAGGGCTGAAATTGTCCAAAATATTTTAACGATGTGCGCATTTGGGTGATCGCTTCGTGATGTACCTGACTGCTGCCAAAGTTGAAAGTGCCCTGATGATAAGGGGCAATGGACAAAGGCTTGAGACCGATAGACAGCCACTTTTGATAAAACTCACCGGGAATGTCCTTGTCGTCGTCACGGCGGATACCCAGCGCGATTAAATCCTGCTCAAGCGCGGTCACATCGCCTCTAATGGCATGCTGGGCAAAACGGCGAAACAGCTGTATCTCCTGATCGCTGTACGTACGGATGCTACCAAAATCATAAGCAATCACGCTACCATCTGGCCGAAAGGCAAAGTTGCCTGGGTGCGGGTCGCAGTGCATACGATACAAGCTAAACAGCTGACCTGCACTAAAGTGAAACAAGCGCTTGGCGATTTTTTGTTTGATGTCGTTATCCCATGTGGCAGCGACGCTGAGCGTGTCCCCCATCTCCTCAGTCAGCGTTAAAATGCGCTTTGAGGAATGGCTACTGATGACCTTTGGAATAATCAGTCCTGTATCATCTTCATGAAACGCGCCAAACACGCGTAAATTGTACGCCTCTTTGGTATAGTCCAGCTCGTCGTGCAGACTTTGGCGAATCTCATTAAAAAGCTGATCTTGTAGCTGGCGGCTCATGTTGAGCACGCCTGCGATTTTTAGTGCCATGCGCACTTGTTTTAGATCGCTATCGCAGTTTTCGTCGACATCAGGGTATTGCACTTTGACCACCACCTTTTGTCCAGAGGGCAAGGTGGCTTTGTGTACTTGACCGATAGAGGCAGCAGCAAAAGGCTGCTCAGCAAACTCTGTAAACAGCTCGTCAATAGGTGCGTCCAGCTCACGCTCAACTTGGGCGCGGATTTGCGCATATGGCATTGGCGGCGCGTCTTTTTGTAGCTTCTCAAGCGCGGTAGCAACTTCAGGTGGAAACACATCTTTATACTGTGAGGCGATTTGCCCAACCTTCATCACCGCGCCTTTCATCTCGCCAAGGGTCTCGGCAATCTGAATACCAACATCTTGCATCAGCTCAGAGCGCGCTTGTATCCGTTTTTCTTCATCGCTAGAGAGATGCTTTAATGAGTTTTTGGCGGCCTTACCGGCAATACTTGCGGTCATACCAGCAAGCTGCATAAAGCGTTTTCCGGAAGATTTTGCCATTCATATCACCATGTTTGAGTTATTGATTGAGTTTTTAATGAACAATGTCTGATATTTTAATCAAGCCGTGCAGATTTAACTAGCCTGCTTTGGTTACCGAGTTTATCAGGGATTGGACGTGGTTTGATAAAGATTGACCAGCCAGTAATCAAGCGCCATCTGATACCCCAGATGACCTAGTCCACAAATGACGCCAGTCGCCACATCACTCAAATAGGAATGATGGCGAAAAGGTTCGCGGCTGTGCACATTGGACAAATGTACTTCAATAAACGGTTTTTGCGTGGCCAAAATAGCATCCCGCAGTGCCACAGAGCTGTGAGTAAAGGCCGCAGGGTTGATAATAATGGCATCAACTTGCTCATCAGTATCAGCAAGCAAGCCGTGGTGCTGAATGGCATCGATCAGCTCGCCCTCATGATTGGACTGAATGGCGATAATCTCAACCGCTTGTGCAGCGGCGCTTGTACTCAATTGGCTGGTGATATCGGCTAGTGTGGTATGACCATAAATCTCAGGCTCGCGTTTGCCCAGCAAGTTTAGATTGGGGCCATTCACCAGTAGCAAGCGCCGCGTTAGTGGTGGTGTGTCTGAGGTGGTTGTATGGTTACGGCTCATTGTGATCTCTTATTATGTCAGGGCTATACATAGCATAAAACGCGATATATATATCATTGGTTGTATTTAGACGCCAAAAATCGGTAATCTAAAGCCATATTGGCTGATTTATTTTGACTGTAACCCTTTATCATAGCAGCTTGGCATGTCAGTGATAAAAAAATATCGTAAAAAACCTAAGAGTCGTCAAAATTGTGGTAAAAGACTTTATGTTGCTAAAAACCCGTGATATGATATTTTTTAAGCAATATATATTGCAAGTTTGTTACGGATGCGTTTTTAGGCAGTTCTCAAAAGACAGGCATCATTAGCAAATGCGGCAGGACAAGGTCGTCTCGCTTGAGAGAAGCTAGCGCGCGTCAAATACATCTACGAGTGGTGTGTCTGATACCGCCGATAGCAAATGTCACCATAGACTAAAATGGTGAATGTCTAAACGTGCTACACCTGTGAGCGGTTGTTAGGCAAATGGCATTTGGTCGATACTTTTATATTCTGATTCCATGATCTTAGTGCCCGTTTACATGCAATGTTGCAAAGGAAGTTGGGACTAAGCGTAATTTTTAGGAAATACTATTATGTCAGCTCGTGAACAAGGTACCGTAAAGTGGTTTAACGATTCAAAAGGCTTTGGCTTTATTCAACGTGACAGCGGTGAAGACATTTTTGTCCACTTCCGCGCCATTCAAGGCGACGGCTACCGCTCACTAAAAGATGGTGAAAAGGTTGAATTCAGTGTGGTAGAAGGTCAAAAAGGCCTCCAAGCTGAAGAAGTGACCAAACTAGACGCCTAATCGTCATAAGCTCGGTCGATACGTCATTGTTGCAGTTTAGCAATAATGATGGGTGAAACTGCTGCTATACTATCAAGTCAAGCCTGTCTTGTCCTACTGGTGCTACGCCCATGTGTGGCGTACTCGGTAGCATACAGACATTAGGCTTGGCTTTTTTTGTGTTTATACACAAGAGCTGCAACCGATGGTGATGAATATAAGGTTAATATCGTCATGGGTGCAGCCACCATACCAGATAAGGATAGTTTTTTGAGTCATTTTACAACATTTACCGATTTGCCATTGTCAGAGCCCACCATGCGTGCCGTTCAAGACTTGGGCTTTACCCAATTGACCGATATTCAAGCCCAAATTTTGCCGCATACGTTAGCACACCAAGATGCTATTGGGCAGGCGCAGACAGGTACAGGCAAGACGGCAACCTTTTTGCTGACCATTATTGAGACGTTGCTCAAACGGCCTTTTGGTGCAGATGAGGCACGCTATTTGGGCGAGCCGCGCGCCGTGATTATGGCGCCGACACGCGAGCTTGCGCAGCAGATATTTGATGACTGTTTGGCACTCAGTAAATATACCGCGCTGCACAGTGTGTGCATAATGGGCGGCACCAACTACGAAACCCAGCAGCACGAGCTTGAGCGTCAATATGTGGATATTTTGGTCGCGACCCCCGGTCGTTTGATTGATCTGATGCACAAAGGCATGGTGTATTTGGATCGGGTAGAGGTCTTGGTATTGGATGAAGCCGACCGCATGCTGGATATGGGCTTTATCCCTGATATCAAGCGTTTGGTCGGTCGTATGCCGCCCAATACTGATCGCCAAAGTCTATTGTTTTCTGCTACTTTTAATCAAGATGTGATGAACTTGGCTTATCGCTGGCTACATGAGCCGCAGTTTGTCGAGATTGAGCCTGAGCATAAAACCAGTGAGCTGGTGGATCAGCACTTTTATCTGCTGACCGAAGACCAAAAGTTGGCGGCGCTAGAAGGTATCTTAAATGACGAGTCGGTAGACAAAGTGATCGTGTTTGCCAATCGTAAAGATCAGGTCAAACGTTTGTATCACAAGCTGCGTCAAGGCCACAAAGTGGTGATGCTCTCAGGAGATGTGATTCAGCAAAAGCGCGAAAAATATTTGCAGCGTTTTAAAGACGGTCACGCTTCGATATTGGTGGCAACGGATGTGGCAGGGCGCGGCATTCATGTCGATGAGATCAGCCATGTGGTCAACTATACCTTGCCAGATCAGCCAGACGATTATGTGCACCGCATTGGTCGTACTGGCCGCGCGGGTCAAACAGGGGTGAGCATCAGCTTTGTCAGTGAAGATGACGCGTTTAACTTGCCTGCACTGGAGAAGCACTTAGATACCAAGTTTACTCTTGAACAGTGGCAATAGCCTCGTTACGGATCTGCTGATATTCAAAAGTCCGCAATGCCATGATGAACATTGCGGACTTTTTTAGGCTTGCTATTTATGTTATCTCAGATTGATAGATTGAGTACCACTTAATGGGCATGATCGTGTTCATGATCCATGTGCTCCATATCTGACATATCACTCATATCGTGCATACTATGATCCATTGCTGCGCCTTCTGAGCCATCAGGGCTGGTAGCCATATCATGGTGCATGTGACTCATGTCTTCTTCAGACATCATCGCCGCATGATCGCCATGCGTCATTTGACTGTGCGCGCCGCCATGTGCACCATGGCCACCATGCATGTTTGACATTACAATGGGTACAGCGATCACTGCCAGACCAGATGCCATCATAATCGCACCATTCATCTGACGTAAGCGCAAGCGTCCAATTTGATGACGCAGCCAGCCGACGGTCTCATGCGTGGCCACCAGCATCGGTATGGTTCCCAAACCAAAGGCAAACATCAGTACCGCACCAGTGAGCGGTTCATGACCGACGACCGCAATCAGTAGCGCCCCATATACCAAGCCGCAAGGCAAAAACCCCCACAGCAAGCCTGCCGTCAACGCACGTGGAAACGTATTTAGCGGAAACACTTTTTGGCGCAGTGGCCCCAAAGCTTGCCAAAAATGCATGCCCAATCGTTCAAGTTTGGACAAAAAGGGTGCGCCAAGCATGATCATGCCCACAAAGACCAATACCAATCCCAGTAAAATACGCGGCGTACTATTGCCTACCATAAGCGGCGCGAGTACCGTTGTGCCAACCAGTCCTGCGATCAGACCCAGCGTCGCGTAGCTGAGTAGTCGACCAATATGATAGGTCAGTACTAAGCCGCGTCTTTTGGCTGGACTGACGTCTTTCATTGACAGTCCAAATGCGGCAACCAGACCGCCGCACATGCCCAAGCAATGCGGCGAACCAAAAAACCCCATCAATAACGCCGCAACAAGTAAGGCTGTAGTCATGGGACATCGCTCCTAAAATGAATGAAGGTTAAGGGAGTAGGCATTATGTGCGCCGCTTTGTTGGCTGTCATCATCAATGATGCAGGGTTAAACGACTATCTTGTCTACTCGTCAGCACTGCGATCATTTGTGCTGTGCTCATGAGCTTGAACAACTTTGCGCCGATCCTGCCGATCTTCTAAAATGATGCGCTGAGAGGCGTTGTCTAAATCCTCGAACTGATTGGACTTTACCGCGTAGCGTACCGCCCAGATGGCGACTACAAATAGCATTAAGCTCAATGGAATTAGTAAAAATATGCTGAGCATTATAGACCTCTTGGCGAGCAATTTCACCTTATTATACGCCGATTGTAAACCGATGGCGGCGATAACTGCACTGTTATCGATAAAATATCATGGCTATGTCAGTCATCCGTTTTTGTTTTTTGGACTTTACCGCGCGGCGTTAATAATTGCTCAGTACTGACATCGTCAGCACTGCGACAATCAGGCTGAGGATGCAAGATATCGCGCATATAAGCGGCAATTTCATAAACAGCGCGCCGCGAATGGCTGAGATTTTGGGCAGGTGCTATCCAGTCACGCTCAACAGGTAAGGGCGCATTGATCGGTGTGGTATTGATGTTATTTAAGGCAAATTGCCGCCGCGCCCTTGCCATATGGTAGCTGTCTGTGACCAGATAGACATGATGTAATGGAATACGTTTGGCAGTAAAACGCGCATTCTCGCAGGTGTTCATACTGGCGTTTTCACTAATGATGCCGCTGATACCATGCTCGACAAG
The DNA here is from genome assembly GCF_054960615.1 of Psychrobacter sp. PSi21. NCBI lineage: Bacteria > Pseudomonadati > Pseudomonadota > Gammaproteobacteria > Moraxellales > Moraxellaceae > Psychrobacter > Psychrobacter sp. PSi21. The sequence goes on along the minus strand of NZ_JBHNYR010000004.1, from coordinate 113,156 downwards.
CCACTGTTTAAGCCACGGGGCTTCAGCACCGCTCAGTACCACAGGTAAAGGTAGGTCATGGTAAGCCGTCGCCGCTGCCCGCGCGCGCTGAAGACTATAGCTATTGAGTACGGTATTATTGTTTTTATCGTTGGTTAGACCGCCGCCAAGTACCACATAGGCAGTAGGTGGTGAGCTGCGCGCTGCACCCGTGACGGAAGGCAAAGGCAAGTGCCCCAAGATATAGACCACACTTCGTGAAAATAGCGGAGTAAACAAACTGATCAGTACAATGATGATGGTCGTGGAACCAATTATAAAAGTCATATTGATAATACGAAATACCTTGACCGTACGCTCAGCAGAACGCAGATAATAGCGCCATAATCGTTTAGACCACATACTCGCCATGCCCAATTGTCGCATTGCTGTTCACCCACACTGGCTCACGCGCCAAGGTGATGGCAAACTTGTCATAAACCGTCGCTGCGATATACTGCTGCGCGGTTGCCACGTCGGCTTGGGTGGCTTGATAAGGGGCATGGTTGGTCAGCACCAACGCTTGTTTTTTGTGGGTAAAAATCGGTGCAATACCGCCACCTTTAAGCCCTGCTTGCTCAATCAGCCAGCCAGCGGCTACCTTGACCATGGCGTCAGGCAGGTGGTAGCCGACGATATTCGGATAGATTGTTTGTAAGTCGGTGAACTGCGCAAGCGGGATAATAGGGTTTTGAAAAAAACTGCCGCAGTTGGGCAGTGCTTTGGGATCGGGCAGTTTTTGCTGACGAATGGTGATAATGGCGTGCATCACATCAGCAGGGGTAGGTTGGGTGCGGCTTTGTGCGTCGGCATGTGCTTGCGCTACCGTCTGCACATCGCCATAGCTGGCCAATACTCGCGCCGCATCCGTATGCAAGCGAAAGCCGACACGAGTGATCAGCCATGTATTGGGTTCACGTTTAAAACGGCTGTCACGATAGCCAAACTCGCACTCAGCCGCTGACAGCGTGTGCCATGTTTTATTCAGCAGATGGTAAGCCTGCACGTGAGTCAAACAGTCTTCGAGCTGCACACCATAAGCGCCAATGTTTTGCACAGGTGCCGCTCCCGTCAAACCGGGAATCAACGCAAGGTTTTCCAGACCATACCAGCCTTGGGCGACCGTATGAGTGACCAGCTCATGCCAGTTCTCACCCGCCATTACCTCAATGTCAACATACTCAGCACGTTGCTCTACAACGATAATACCGCGCATCAACGGACGCAAAACCGTGGCTTTTAACTGCGTAGGAAGCAGTACATTGCTGCCGCCAGACAGTACAAACCATGGCTGATCTGCCATCGACTGCGCATCATGAGGATGCATCAGTGCATCGAGCTGCGCCTCATCGGTCAAGGTGATGACGGTGTCAGCCTTGCAAGCAAGTGCCATGGTGTTGGCATGTGATAAGTCTGCTGCTCTATCACAGGTGGCGCTTGATACAGGGCTGGAGGCGACAGTCATAAAAGAACCTATGAAACAAAGAAGTGATGGAATAAGAGCCATCATTATAATAGATAGCCACTATAAATAGTGGCAAATGATTATTATAAAACTCAATCGTGAGGGGCGTTTTTCTTATCAATATGAGGTTACGAGATATCGTCAGGCGCTGCTTAAATCGCTTTCCAGCTTTCAATCCACGCTTGTGCGCTTGACTCAATACGCTCAATGACTTCTTCAAATGCGTCACCTTCACCGTGATAAGGATCAGGCACATCGTCACCACTATAGTTCGGGTCTTCTTCACTAAACAGTGCCAGCTTGGCAAGTGGTTTGGTTTCCGAATCAGCACCAGCATCGGCTGCGATAATGCCATCTTTGATGGCCTGCAAATCAGTCAGGTTTTGCGCATCCATTGCCAAGATCAAGTCAAAGTTGTGAAAATCATCGGCATTGACTTGGCGTGATACCAGCTTGCTAATGTTGTAACCATGTGACTTGGCATGACGCTGTGCTCTGATATCAGGGTTGTGCCCTAAGTGCCAGTCACCTGTACCTGCTGAGTCGACTTTCATCTTAAGCCCAGCAATGGCCGCTTGCTGGCGAAAAATCTCTTCTGCGGTGGGTGAACGACAGATATTACCCAAACAAACGACCAAAACGGAAGACGGGGTAGAGGCTTTAATCAGCATAGTATGACCTTTTGTCGCAATAAAAAAACATGCGATAACAAACCGCGACAAATCAGGCGGGATATTAGCATGCAGATGGCTTGAATCAAGCAGCGGTTAGAGTAACCGTTAACGCCTGTAATAACAAGGCATGAGACTGGACAATCAAGTCATTTAAGCTGTTCTTGCCATTATGATCGCTACTTGATCCGCCTCAAAATAGACGTATCAGTCCTGACTGTGTTTAAAGCGTTGCAAGTCACGGCGCTGCTTTTTATTGGGTTTATGGTCTGGACGGGCAAGGTTGGCCAGTTTGCGCTGCTCAGCATAATAGGCGCGGCGCTCTTCGCTCTCCTTGGTTTCTGAATAGAGCGCTTGGGCAGCGCTGGCGTTGCCGCGCTGTGCGGATAACGCTTCGACGGTGACCGTCTTTTCGGTCATTGCCGTTGCTGAGCCTTGACGAATGGTCAGCTCATCGCCCACGCTAATCTCTTTACTGGTTTTTACGCGGCTGCCTGCATAATGTACGCGTCCGCCTTCGATGGCTTGTTTGGCCAAAGAGCGCGTACGATAAAAGCGGGCTGCCCATAGCCATTTATCAATGCGCATTCGCTGTGCTTGTGTGTCATTCCCATTACTCATCAAAACCTCACTTGTGATAACTTTTTATGCATAGTGTCAACAATAGTGGTCGTCATCAATAGGCGCGGTAAGGTGTCCAGCACCGCGCCTATGAGCGATAAGTCATATATTGGTGCAGGTTACTTTAAAAACAACTGGTAACCGATATTGTCAGTGACTGCGATACAGTCGTAACCGATATCCAGCAGCGCGTCTTGTAGTAGGCGAGAGCTGCTCTCTGTCGCCTGCACGCCGACCAATACTCGACCTTCAGCCGCACCATGATTGCGATAGTGGAATAAGGTGATATTAAAGTCATCACCGAGCTTTTCCAAAAATGTTAAAAGTGCGCCTGGGCGCTCAGGAAAGCTGATTTTAAGCAGCTGCTCATTATCGACTTTGGCATGACCACCGATTAAGTGGCGGATATGTGATTTGGCAATGTCGTCATCGGTCAAATCATAAGCGGTATAGCCATCGTTTGCCAGTTGGTTACTGATAATTTGACGCTCTGTTTCGCCTTCCTTTAGCGCAATACCGACAAAAATAGTAGCAGGTTCCATCGAGTCTGGGGCACAATGGTTGGCGGCGCGGTAGTTAAACTCAGTGATGTTTCGGCCATGCAGACTGCGGCAGAAATTTAAAAATGCGCCTGTTTGTTCGGGGATGGTCACAGCGAAGATGGCTTCTTTTTTCTCACCGATTTCGGTGCGCTCAGCGATATAACGCAAACGGTCAAAATTCATATTGGCACCGCAAATAATGGCGGCGCAGTTTTTGCCTTTGAGATTGTTGGCATTGATGTACTTTTTCATACCCGCAACCGCCAAAGCGCCCGCAGGCTCAACGATGCTGCGGCTTTCTTCAAACACGTCTTTGACCGCTGCACAGACTTCATCATTGCTGCAAGTGACGACATTCGGCTCAACCACGGGACCTGAACCATCGCTTTTTTGCATGCGTACCACACCAAATGGCAGCTCACCGATTTGGGCAACCGCAACACCATCAACAAATAGGCTGACTTGCGGCAATTTGACACGCTCGCCAGTTTCAAGCGCCGCTTTTAGGCAGGCCGCGCCCGCTGGCTCAACCGCAATCACTTTGACATGTGGTGCCACTTCACCCAAAAAGGCAGAGACGCCTGAGATCAGACCACCACCGCCAACCGCAACGAATACGTAGTCCATGTTGCGCCACTGCTGGGTCAGCTCAAGACCGATAGTTCCTTGCCCGGCGATAACCAATTCATCGTCATAAGGCGGGATAAAGGTCAATCCTTCTTGCTCAGCGCGCTCAATGGCGTAGCGGTTGGTTTCATCAAAGCTGTCGCCGTATAGATCAACATTGCCCCCAAGCGCCTTTACTGCATTGACCTTGATGTCAGGCGTGGTGGTGGGCATGACGATCACGTTATTGAGCGATAATTTGCGCGCTGAATAAGCCACACCCTGCGCGTGGTTGCCCGCTGAGGCGCAAATCACGCCGCGTGCTTTTTGCGCATCGCTCAGCTGACTGATGCGATTGTATGCACCGCGCAACTTAAACGATTTAACAGGTTGTAGGTCTTCACGTTTAAAACGAATGTCATTGTCAAAACGCTGGGTCAGCTTGGGTGCAGGCTCGAGTGGGGTTTGAATGGCAACGTCATAAACGGTGGCTTGCAAGATGGCGCGGACCCAGTGTGACAGCATGATAACTCCTGAATAGATGGCTAACGAAATAGATTAGCCTATGCTGATTTTGGCTGTGTTGCAACATGCAATTGCAATTTTTCTATCCATCAGCTACCGCCTAAATAGGTAATGGCTATAAAATCTATGGCTTATAACAAAAAATGGCGATGAAAGATAGACTGGGCAAGGCGCTGACATCGGTTATAATAGCTGCGCGTCCATTCATTTTAGGATGCCAAAATTCCACGTTGCTAAGGATTGATAATGAGTAGTGATCAGCACGCACAAAAGCAAGCCGCTGCCAAGGCTGCATTGGCTTACATCGAAGATGATATGATATTGGGTGTGGGCACAGGCAGTACTGTCAACTGTCTGATTGAATTGTTGCCCACGCTGAGACTTGCTGGTGCCGTTGCAAGCTCACAAGTGACTGAAGACAAATTGCGCGCGCTGGGTATTGACATCGTTGACTTGAACTTTGCAGGTACGCTTGATGTTTATATCGATGGTGCCGATGAGGTCAATGCGCAGCTACAAATGGTTAAAGGTGGCGGCGGCGCGCTGACCCGCGAAAAAATCGTTGCCGCAGCATCAAACAAATTTGTCTGTATGGTGGACGAAAGCAAAACCGTTGACATTCTAGGACGCAGTTTTCCAATACCTATTGAGGTGCTACCACAAGCGCGCTCTTATGTGGCACGTCAGTTGGCACAGCTTGGTGGTGAACCCGTTTACCGTGAAGACTTTGTCACCGATTATGGTAACGTGATTTTAGATACGTATGACTTAGACGTCAGCAACCCGATCGCGTTAGAACAGCAGCTGAACAACATCGTCGGTGTGGTCTGTAACGGTATTTTTGCAGCCAACCAAGCTGATATCGTGTTGCGTGCTGGTAAGGATGGCGTGACCACGTTGACGCGCTAAACAATCAATAAGCTCAATACGGATGAGACTGGTATTTAATACAGCCAGATGCAACCATAGGTTTAAAGAACACATAAAAAAGGCAGAGATAACGATCTCTGCCTTTTTTAGTGCTGATAAGTAAGGCAGTACTTATAGCTTGATTTTGTCTTGTAACAAAAATTCCATCAATGCTTTTTGGGCATGCAGGCGGTTTTCGGCTTCATCCCATACCACAGAGCGTGGGTCATCGAGCATATCGTGTGAGATTTCCTCACCGCGATGCGCTGGCAAGCAGTGCATAAAGACCACTTCAGGATCAGCTTTATCCAGTAAGGATGGCGTCACTTGATAAGGGGCAAAGCGGCGAGCGCGGGTGTTTTGTTCCGACTCTTGTCCCATACTGGCCCAAACGTCAGTGACAATCAGGTTGGAGTCTTTTGCTGCATCTTGTACGTTTTCGACCAAACTGACACAGTGTGAGAAGCGCTCCATCAGTACAGGATCAGGCTCAAAGCCATAAGGCGCGGCCACGCGCAGCTCAAAGCCAAACTGGTTCGCTGCCTGCATGAATGAAGAGCACATGTTGTTGCCATCACCGACCCAAGTGACGATCTTGTTTTCGATGCTACCGCGATGCTCATAATAAGTCTGCATATCAGCCAACAGCTGACAGGGGTGAAATTCATCGGTCAACGCGTTGATAATGGGTACGCTAGAGTATTCAGCAAAAGTTTCGACCTTTTCGTGACCAAAGGTACGAATCATAATGATGTCGACCATGCTTGAGATGACGCGTGCAGAGTCTTCGATAGGCTCGCCGCGCCCGAGCTGTGTGTCATTTGGTGATAAGAAAATGGCGCTGCCACCAAATTGTCCCATACCCGTCTCAAAAGAAATACGCGTACGGGTTGAGGATTTTTCAAAAATCATGCCCAAGGTGCGACCAACAAAAGGCTGGTATACCTCGCCTGCGTGCTGCATGCGGCGTAATTCACTGGCACGCTTGATCAGCGCTTGTAGTTCTTGTCTGGTTAAATCCGATAAGGTCAAAAAATGGCGCAAACTCATAGCAATCCTAGCAGTCGATCACAGTCAATGAAGCGTCGTCAAAGCGTGGTTAAAATCGGTGATTAAGCGATTCTATATTGACAACAAACTTTTAGTATATCGCAATTACTTTTAATGTAAACGCCAATTTTATCAAAATCCGTCTGGAATAAGATTAAGCCAAAACACGAGTTGGTCGTGTGCTCAGTCGGCACAGCAGCTCATAGCCAATGGTGTTGGCGCAGTGGGCAACCTCATCGACATGCGGCACTGCGCCCCACAGCACCACCTTGCTATCAAGGGCAATGTCGATAGGCGCGGCGCTTAAATCAACCACAATCATATCCATCGCCACACGGCCGCGTACCATACAGCGGTAGCACTCGTTTGTGTGACCATCAACCACCGCGACATACGCGCACTCATCGACTACGCGTGGGTAACCATCGCCGTAACCGATGCTGACCAGTGCCACCTTGGTATCTTGCTCCGCGACCCAGCGGCTACTATAACCGATCGCTTCCCCTGCGCTGACTGTTTTTATGGCCATGATCTGGGCGCTAAATTCCATTACTGGTTGTAGGTTTAAGTCATCCGCACGCTGATCCGCCACAGGCGAGCTGCCATAGAGCATGATACCTGGACGTACCCAGTCGTGGTGATGCTCAGGATAGTTGACAATAGCGGCAGAGTTACATAGTGAGCCTTGGATATCGGCGCTGATGTGCTGTTGTAAGTGGCTTAACGTGTCATTGAAGCGCTGAATTTGTACAGCATTTAAGGGATGATCGTGTTGATCGGCATTGGCAAAATGGGTGGCCAAAATCAGCTGATAGCCTGCATCGTGTAACTGCTGGGCGGCCTCAATAACCCCTGTATCATCAAAGCCCAGACGGTTCATACCCGTGTTGTATTTAAGCCAAACCACGCTCGTTGCACTATGAGCGGGTGGCATGTTTTGCAGTGCCCATTCTAGTTGTGGTTTGTGATGAATCACGCAGCTCAAATCATGCTCAATCGCTTGTTGCCATTCATCAGCACTAAAGGCACCCTCGATCATACCAATGGTTTTGTCCCAGCCAAGCGTTCGTGCTTCTAGCGCCTCTTGTAGCGTTGCCACGCCAATACCATCCGCATGACTGAGTGCAGGTAGCACCGCTGCCACGCCATGACCGTAAGCATTGGCTTTCACCATTGCCAATACTTTGGCGTTTGGGGCGCGCTGTTTGACTTGGTTGAGGTTGTGGGTGAGGGCGGCACGGTTAATGGTGACAGTACGCATGGCAAGTTCTCTACTGGCAATAGGATAAAGGGGATGGCGTTTGGTGCGGCCTTGCTATTTACGGCACTTAAATACGTATGACTTGAGTGCGCGTGGCCGCCAGTGGCAGTTTATGAATTTTCATTGATATTTTAAAGTCATTTACGCAAGGCACATATAAATAAAAATGGTTGGTGATGCCGTTTGTTCGTTTTATTCATCATCAAAGCTGACGCCTTGATAATATTCAGGCGTCAGGTTGATAAAGCGGGTAAACTGACCTTCAAAGCCTAAGCGCACCGTACCAATCGGGCCGTTACGCTGCTTACCGATGATGATCTCTGCCACGCCCTTGATATCTGAGTTTTCGTTATAGACCTCATCACGGTAAATAAACATAATCAAATCGGCATCCTGCTCAATCGCACCTGACTCACGCAAATCTGACATGATCGGGCGCTTGTTTGGGCGGTTTTCCAAGCTACGGTTGAGCTGTGATAGGGCAATCACTGGACACTCAAGCTCCCGCGCCAAGGCCTTTAGACTGCGCGAAATCTCAGAAATCTCGCCCACACGGTTGCCATCTAGGCTGGGCACTTTCATCAGCTGTAGATAATCGACCACGATAGCGCCCAAACGGCCATCATGGTTTTTGGCGATACGGCGACAGCGTGAGCGCAGCTCAGAGGGTGGCAAGGCGGTACTGTCATCAATGTATAAATGCTTGGATTGCAAATGCTGGATCGCATTCATCATTTTTGCCCATTCGTCTTCATTCATCTGCCCTGAGCGCAAATGAGTCTGATTGATCGCGCCCCAAGAAGAAAGCAGACGCATAACGATAGATTCGGCGGGCATCTCCATTGAGAAGACTACTACAGGCAAGTCCTCATTAAACAAAACCCCTTCGGCCAAGTTCATAGCAAAAGTGGTCTTACCCATCGATGGACGCGCCGCTACGATAATCAAATCCCCCGCTTGCAAGCCTTGGGTTTTGTTATTCAGCTCAGCAAAGGGCGTTTGTAGACCAATCATGCCGTCGGGATTGGACTTGAGCTCTTGAATTTGGTCAATGACGTTGGTCAGTACCGAGGTAATCCCGACAGGGCCACGCTGCTCAGCGCGCTTGTTGTGCTGCTCATTGATGCTAAAGACTTTTGCCTCAACACGATCTAAAATGTCACTGACCGTCTGATCTTTGGGGTTGTAGGCAAGGCTGAGCATTTCATTACCTGTGGTGATCAGCTGACGCAGCGTTGACAACTCACGCACGCGCTGAGCATAGGCGGTGAGGTTAAATAAGGTTGCAGGGCTTTGGCTTAAAATATCCGCCATGTAGCTGTCACCGCCCGCGCTTTTGAGCAGTTGTTGCGCTTCAAGCCAGTCATGCACCATCACTGTATCGTAAGGCTCGTTGACCGCAGCGAGGTGCGCGATGGCATCAAAAATATGCTGATGTCGGCCTGCATAAAAATCATCTTTGGTGACGATATCGGCAATTTTGTCGTACGCCTCTTCGATGCTCATCAGCGAGGCCAGCAGCGCTTTTTCAATATCAATATTGTGCGGCGGTTGCTGATTGAGTAAGTCGTCGGTTTTGCTGGTATCTGCCATGAGTGCCTAAGAATGCCTAAAGTGTTTGAACAAAAATGAGGGTGCAACAATCAACAGCCTAGCACCAATAAATCGTGCGTATTGCTGATCAATTTGGTTACCCAATATGGGCAGAGTCATTGTTAAGTGACAACAATGAATGTACCAAAACCTGCGTAAATGGCAGTGTGATTGATGCTACAATCAAAAGCGAAAGTCTATCACATTATGGTTTTTTTTGCGGTGGCAATCGGCAATTTTATCTGCATAATACAGTCGTTTGTGACGCTCGAAAATAGTCCAAAAATAGTAATAAACAGGTGTTTGATTGCGATAATGATCGCCTTTGTTTTGCATACATGATGCATTAAATCACGCCCTAAAGACATTAAAAACAAGGACCCTCCAATGCAAAAATTACCACTATTGATCACCACAGGCGAGCCGGCAGGCATTGGTATGGACGTGGTGTTACTGCTGGCACAAGCAGGAAAACTGCAAGCGTTTGAGCGTCCCATTTGGGTACTGGCTGATGCTCTCGCGATGCAGGAACGCGCTGAAGATTTGTTGGCGGCAGGCATATTGACCGATATCCCTTCGTGGCAAACGCTCAAGGTTGATGCCGCCGGTACAGTAGGCGTTGATGGTGCGCTCAGCGCCACTTACGACCAGCAGGTCGCATCGGCTGACCCAGCAAGCACCAAACCTGTACCTGCCTTTACTTTGTTAAATGTGCCTTGCGCTGCGCCTGTGGTTGCAGGTCAAATTGACACCACCAATGCGGCAATGGTCGTCAAGCAGCTCGACATCGCGCACCAATTGGCCACCAACAAAACCGTAGCTGCCATTGTCACTGGCCCACTACAAAAATCGGCACTGATTGATGCGGGTATCAAACTGCTTGATGGGACAATGTTTAGCGGTCATACCGAGTTTTTTATGCAGCAAAGCGGCTGTGATAAAGTGGTGATGATGCTGGCCAATCCAGCGATGAGGGTGGCACTGGTGACGACTCATTTGGCACTCAAAGACGTGCCAGCGGCCATCACCACAGAAAATGTCAGACGAACCGTGCAAATCGTGCTCAGCGATATGCAAACCAAGTTTGGCATCCCTTCACCGCGTATTCTCGTGTGTGGCCTCAACCCGCACGCAGGTGAGGGTGGTCATTTGGGGACAGAGGAGATGACCATCATCAACCCAGTCTTACAGGCCTTTGCCCAAACTGGCGCTGATATCTCGCAGGCGATGCCTGCTGATACCCTGTTTACCACGCGTCATTTACAGCAGTGTGATGCGGTGATCGCCATGTATCATGATCAAGGATTACCTGTACTCAAGTCACATGGTTTTGGCGATACGGTCAATCTAACCTTGGGCTTGCCTTATATTCGCACTTCCGTCGATCATGGCACGGCGCTGGATTTGGCTGGACGCGGCGGGGCGTCTGCCAGCAGCCTACTACAAGCCATTATTATGGCCGATGACATGGCAAGCAAGGCATCGATATTGATGTGACGTGTCGCTATGAATGGCAGTATAAACATAACGTCATATCTGCCAAACGTCCGATCACCGACTGATTGTGAGCTGTGTTATACTGATTGGTTACCTATTGAAGATGCTGCTGCGGGCGATGACCGTGCTTACACGCCGCTTCAGCCGCCAGCTTGATAGCCACTTGCGCAGCATTTTACCCCTAATTTACTTCCCATTTATACATTAAGACTCTTTTATGTCCAAAACTTCATTTGATGCTCAAACCCTTTCTAATAGCCTACGTACTGCCAAGCACCAACCACGTAAACGCTTTGGTCAAAACTTCTTGCATGATGCCAGCGTGATTCGTGAAATCGTTGAAAGCATTCGCTTAGAGCGCGATGATAATTTGATTGAGATTGGCCCCGGTATGGGCGCATTGACGGAGCCGTTATTGGCGGAAGTGGACGCGATGACAGTCGTTGAGCTGGATCGTGACCTTGCCGACAGCTTGCGGATCCGCATTGGTGCCAACAGCCACCCCAATTTTACCATCATCAAAGACAATGCCATGCAGGTCGATTATCGCGAGCTGTATAGCCCAGAGCGCGGCAAACTGCGGGTGGTGGGCAACCTGCCTTATAACATCTCAACGCCGATACTGTTTCATCTGCTCAGTTACGCCGACATCATTCAAGACATGCATTTTATGCTGCAAAAAGAAGTGGTCGAGCGTATCACCGCAGACGTCGGCAGCAAAACCTACGGTCGCTTGTCGGTGATTATGCAATATTACTGCGATACCGACTATTTACTCACTGTACCCAAAGGTGCATTCAATCCGCCGCCCAAAGTAACCAGTGCTGTTTTTCGCCTATCGCCGCACATTCAAAAGCCAATCGTCGCCGATGATGAGGACTACTTTGCGATCGTGGTACGAGAAACGTTTAACCACCGCAGAAAAACCCTGCGTGCCATCTTTAAAAAATCAACACTACTGCCCACCCTGACTGAGGCGGATTTTGAAGCCTGCGCGCTTGACCCACAAGCACGCCCTGAGACTTTGAGCGTGCGAGACTTTGTGGCACTGAGCAATCAAGCCAAAGCTGTCGAAGCGGCGCAAGTAGAGGCAGGCGAGTAAGTAGGATAAACGTTTGAATTAGGGACATGCCCTAGCAATAGACAGCAATTTGAGGGATTATGAGTTTTCGTCATCAGTATGTTATCGGTGATCTGCAAGGATGCTATGCCGCGTTTCGTCAATTTCTCAGCGCCATCGACTTTGACCCCAACCAAGATAAGTTATGGTTTGCGGGTGATTTGGTGGCGCGTGGTGAGGATTCGCTCAGTACTTTGCGTGATGTCAAAGCATTGTGTGAACAAGGTGCCGCTGCCACGGTATTGGGCAATCACGACCTGAATTTACTGGCAGTATGGCGCGGCGCGACCAAACTTAGAAAAAAAGACCACACCGCACCGATTTTTACCGCAGCGGACTGCGATGAGCTGCTTAATTGGCTGCGTTTTCAGCCGATCTTGGCGTATCCAGATGAGCATACGGTATTGGTACATGCGGGTATACCACCGCATTGGTCGATTGATGACGCGGCTGATTATGCCAAACAACTAGAGAGACAGTTGCAAAGCAGCCTACCACAGTTAGACCGCATGTTGCCGCATCTATATAGTAGGCACGCCGATGTTTGGGATAAAAACATTCATGGGTTTGCCAAGATGCGGGCGATTGCCAATTATTTCACTCGCATGCGCTTATGCCAGCAAGACGGTATGCTGGAGTTTAGCTTTAACGCAGGCTTGAATCAGCCGATGCCAACCGATTTTTTGCCATGGTTTGAGTGGCAAGTGCCGCGCACGCGGAAGATATTGTTTGGTCATTGGGCAGCGCTTAAAGGTGAGGTTGACTTGCCCCATGCCCGCGCACTTGATGGTGGCTGCGTGTGGGGTAACTATTTGCTGGCGTACCGTTTAGGTGATGGCAAAGTGATCACCTCAAGTGCAGGTTGCGAAGCGCCTTAAACAGGCTAGGGCGGGATAAATGGCAGTCGTGTATTTAGCCCGCGCCGCCTATATGGCTACTGCCATCAGCCGTCCAAGGTGTCTCGTTACTGAGGCAGATTGGGCGGCTTTTTTGGTTTTGGTAGCGGCGTTTTGGCATCGCCGCTGGCTTTGCTGTCAGGGTCATCAGGGTCGGTGCTATCGGTTTCTGGCGCACGACTGTGTATGGTTTTGGTTGTCTGATCATAATGGATATCACTGGCGTAAGGCACATTATTCAGATCATCATCTATCAGCCCATCATCAAGATCAATAATGTTGATATAAGGGGTGTCGTAAGGATTGCCTTTGACGGTGGTGGTATCACCCATCTCTGACGTATTATTTTCGGTTTGCGGCGATTCATAATGAATATCGCTACTGGGTTGCTGGTTGTCTTTGCGCAGTGATTTTGGCAGTACTTTGACATCAGATAAACGTCTGACCACGTAGTTGCTGGGTAGCGGTTTGCCGCCTTTTTGCGCCACATGATCCTCAAAAATCATATGCCCTTGACTGTCGATACGCGCATAAGTCATAGGCTCATGCCGTGGCCAAAAAAAGTCTGAAGGGTGACTGAAGATATGACCGACAATCAAGCGGGTGAGACGACCCCATTCAAAGAAGCGCACTTCTTTAGAGCGTAGCGCGACAAACAGGGCCAATGAAAAGCTGACCAATAAGTTGACCACACCGATGAGCGCTACGCCAAGGATAGAGATGGCGATCAAATGCCAGCTCATCTCTGACGCTGATAGGTTAAACAATCCATGTGCTAAGTTGGCTGAGGCAAAGGCGATGTGACGGATGTCTATGGGTAAGCCGAACAGATAACCGATGGTGGCGGTACTGCCCAAAAAGACACCGAACAAAAAGTTACCCATGATGGCGCCTAAGTTGGCCTCGACAAAGCCGCCCAAACGGCTAAGCCACGAAGCAGGCATGAGTCGCTTGAGTAGCGGGTGGCGGCGAATGCGCGCGCCGACATGGTTGTAGACGGCTAAGTTGTCATAATAACCGGCGATCAATCCTGATAAAAACAAATACACCCCAGCAATGGCAGCATGCGGCAGCGCCAGTGAGCGAAAGGGGTCAAGATCATGCAGTAGATGTGCCGCTTTATCGGTGTCAATCATGGGCGTGCCAGTATATTGCAGCCACGCAAAAGAGATGATCAGTGCCAGTGGAATCGCCAGCATGATATTACCCATGATAGCGATAAACTGGGTACGCAAAATATCTACCACCAACTCGGAGAGCTTGGTCAGCTGATGAGATTTTTTGCCCGAGCCTTGCGAGATGGTCGAGGCAATGGCAGCTGCAGTCATGGCGGGCTGTTTGGTCGCAACGGTACCGTGAACGACATGAATAAACACAAAGCCCAAGCCATAAATCATGCTGTTGACAAAGGCGCGTCCCATCGGCGCCAATACCAGCTCGTATGACAAAATCTTGATGGTGGCCATAAAGGCGATAAAAAAGCCGCCGATGGAGGCTTTTTTGAACATCTTTTGGTAACCGCGCTTGTCGGTACTGATGTAGTGCTCACCAACACGGCTGGCATTTTCGGTGACTTTACGTGAGAGCAGCTTGGTATTGTTATCGATCAAATAACCAATACTGTAACGGCGGTTGGCGGTGGTGATGAGGCTTTCAATCAGCTCAATTAAGGCCTTGTCGCGGTTGTCTGTCGAGTCCGCGACCAGCTCGGTTAAGATGCGCATCCGCTGTAGGCTTTGGTCAAGGCGCAGCATCATATTAGTCAGGCGGATAGAGATGCCTGTCTTATAAATGCGTTTACGCACCGTGGCGACGATATCTTCGCACTGCTCAAGCATCACCAAGAGTGGCGCAGGATCGACCGCTTGCTCTGGCGTAATGTCAGTCAAGGTGTCCAGCTCGTGCGCTTGACGGTATTGATTGACAAACAGCACCGCTTCTTGATTTTGCGCCACAAAGGACGCCGAATAATTGAGTATTTGTGGGTAGGCTTCCATCAAGTCAGGGTGTAACCCCACGCCGCTAATGCGGTACGACAAGATCACAATCGCATTTAAGATGCTATTTTTGACGGTCGCCACTAAGTGCAAATGCGTATCGGCAACGCGCAGCAGCTCCACCAACTCATCCCACTTTTCTTTATCAATCAGTGCCAGCCAGCGTTCATCTTGGCGTTTATGAAAAAGATAAGCGATCAGCTCTACCACAGAGTCGTCTTGGGGCAGTAAGGGCAAAAAGCGATGACCGACCAAGCGGCGCAGGCTACTAAAAAAGCCCTGATCGGACATGATGCCTGTATCAGTATATAGCGCGATTTGGCGGTACTGAATAATCAGCTGTAGCACAAAGCTGGCCAAGCCATCGGCGTATTCAGGATGCTGACGCAGGGTATCAATCAGCGTTTGCATGTGCTGATTGGCTAGGGCAGGCTCTTTATCCGTGGCTCGCAGCTCATCAATCAAGCGCCTGAGTACCGACGGCTCGGGCACATCGCTCAGTGCGGTAATCTGCTGTAAGATACGTTTTATCTCTGACACATGGTACCCTTTATGATTATTAAATATGGTGATCAACACAGTAAAATAATTGTGACTGCTGATGGTGTTCGGCGGATAAGCCGCCTCTTTTTTTGGCAGTCATATGAACGTATTCTAATCATAACCGCGTGTGACTGCTGAGTTATTTTGTTAGCAAGTTTATTTTTGCCATAAAAAAGGACAGTTAAATAACTGTCCTTTTCCTCTTAAACACAGCGCTATATCAGCATAGATTAGCTGGCTGGCACGTTGAAGTAGTCCAAATCAAAATTCATCATTGGCTCGCTGCCTGCCTGCACCATCTGAGCGTGCGCCTCAATACGTGGCAATATGCGTCCGACAAAGTAGTCTGCAAGCTTGGCTTTGTTTTGATAAAACTCGCCTTCTTTGCCGTCTGCCGCTTCCACCATCATGGCAAACATATAAGCGTAGCATAGGTAGCCAAACGCATGCATATAATCTACTGCGCAGCCATTGATTTCATTTTTACGTGAGCCAATGTTGGTTAGAACCGTTTGTGTCAGGGTCTCAACAGTGTCTGCGGCGGCAAGCGTGGCGTCTTTGATGCCATGATTGGCTTGCATGTTACTGATATAATCGCGAATTTCTGCTAAGAAGTTGGTGATGTATTTGCCCTCGTTGCGCGCCACTTTACGACCGAGCAAATCAAGCGCTTGGATGCCGTTTGCACCTTCATAAATCTGAGCGATACGAGTATCACGAACGATTTGTTCCATGCCCCATTCACGAATATAGCCATGACCGCCAAAGCACTGCTGACAGTCCACTGTGGCTTCCAGTGCTTTATCGGTCAAAAACGCCTTAGCGACTGGGGTCAATAGTGCCACACGCGCTGCCGCTGCCTTAGCCGCTTCAGGGTCACTGCTGAATTTTTCGGTATCGAGCTGCTTGGCGACATACATGGCAAAACAACGTGACGCCTCGGCATTGGCTCGGGCGTTGAGCAGCATACGGCGCACATCGGCATGATGGATGATAGCATCGGCAGGTTTTTCAGGGCTTTGGATTTGTGTGTCACTGCGACCTTGACCACGCTCTATGGCATATAGTGCCGCGTTTTGATAAGCCAGCTCAGTGCCGCCAAGCCCTTGTAGGCCCATAGTGACACGCTCATAATTCATCATGATAAACATAGAAGAGAGGCCAGTATTTTCTGCACCAACCATCCAGCCTTTGGCGCTGTCAAAGTTCATCACACAAGTGGCTGACGCCTTGATACCCATCTTATGCTCAATGGAGCCTGCTGCCAGCGTATTGCGCTCACCCAAGCTGCCATCATCATTGACCAAAAATTTCGGTACGACAAACAACGAGATGCCTTTAGACCCTTCAGGTGCATTTGGGGTTTTGGCCAGTACCAAATGAATGATGTTTTCAGTTAAATCGTGCTCGCCGCCAGTAATAAAAATCTTCGTACCTGAGATTTGGTAGCTGCCATCATCGTTAGGGACGGCTTTGGTTTTGATGATCCCAAGGTCAGTGCCCGCGTGCGGCTCGGTCAAGCACATGGTACCCGACCACGTACCTGCGTACATGTTTTCAAGATAAATTTGCTTTTGTTCTTCTGAAGCCGCCGCATTCATACATAGTGTCGCGCCCACAGTCAGATTGGGATAAAGGGTAAATGATTGATTGGTGGTAAATAGCATCTCTTCGGTCAGCATGGTGACCATTTTTGGAAAACCTTGTCCGCCGTACTCCGGGTTGCCGCCAAGGCCTACCCAGCCTGCATCCGCGTATTGCTCATAGGCTTCTTTAAAGCCTGCAGGGGTCTTGACCACGCCATCGCCTTGATAGGCCGCGCCTTCTTCGTCACCGCTTTGGTTGATGGGCAGCAAGACATTTTTAGAAAATTTGGCCATTTCTTCTAAAATCATATCGACCGTTTCCATGTCCACATGAGATAGATTGTCATTGTTTTGCCAAAATTCATGCGCCTTGAACACATCAGTTAGGATAAAGCGCATGTCGTTGAGGGGAGCGTTGTAAACAGCCATAATCAGTCCTTTGTTTTGAATCATTAATATAAAATTGCTTAACGTCAGGCGGTAGCGCATCACTATTATTGTCTGTATTTA
The DNA here is from genome assembly GCF_054960615.1 of Psychrobacter sp. PSi21. Taxonomy (NCBI): domain Bacteria; kingdom Pseudomonadati; phylum Pseudomonadota; class Gammaproteobacteria; order Moraxellales; family Moraxellaceae; genus Psychrobacter; species Psychrobacter sp. PSi21. The sequence continues at coordinate 95,746 of NZ_JBHNYR010000004.1, read as the reverse complement.
TCCACGCTATTTGTCCAAGCGGTGATACTGCTATTATCAGGGCTAGCCCGTCTGAGCATAATCAAAGTCTAGCAAATTCATCTTTAAGCTTGTGTATCTCTTCGTGAATTGTGCGTACACCAAAAGTTTGCAGAAGGTGGTTTATAAAAAATGATGGGTTATAGATCGTCGGTGGCAGATAATAAAATCGGCAACATACCCAAGCATGCTGCCGATAGAAAATAAGTGACTCGTGGTGACTTGTGATAATTAGGGACACGCCCTAAACACTCAAACACGGCGCTCAGTAAAGCGATTGCTTAAAACGCGAACTGGTCTACGTCCATATCCATGTACGGCTCGACACCTGTACCGATACGCTGCACGTAGGTGCTGGTACGTGGTAGGAGCTTGGCAAAATAAAACTGTGCGGTTTTGATTTTGGCATCATAAAATGCGTGTTCGCCAGTACCATTAGCAATTGCCGTTTGTGCCACCAGCGCCATGCGCGCCCAAAGGTAGGCGAGGGTGACATAGCCGCTAAAGTATAAGTAATCCACCGCAGCACCGCCGACGGCCTCTGGCGTTTCGGTTGCTTGCATGCCAATACGTGCGGTCAGATCGCCCCACTCTTTGAGATGGCGGGCAAGCGGGCGGACAAACTGTCCCATCTCGTCGTTGTCCGCATGTTCTTGGCAGAACTCGCTGATGATGTTGGTAAAGTTGGCCAGCATCTTGCCTTGTGAGCCCAAGACTTTACGGCCCAATAAATCGAGTGCTTGGATTTCAGTCGTGCCTTCATAGAGGCAAGCGATACGAGTGTCGCGCACGTTTTGCTCCATGCCCCATTCGCTGATAAAGCCGTGCCCACCGTAGACTTGTACGCCATGGTTGGCAGCTTCTAAACCTGTCTCAGTCAAAAAGGCTTTGGCAATAGGGGTGAGCAAAGAGAGCATTTGATCGGCAAAGGTCAGTGCCTCGCCTTCACCTTTAGCCACGGTATCGGTGAAGTGTGATAAATAGTACACCAAGGCACGACCGCCCTCGGCAAAGGCTTTTTCGGTCAACAGCATATTACGTACGGCAGGGTGGACGATGATCGGATCAGCCACTTTATCTGGGGCTTTGGCACCTGAAAGCGCACGCATGGCAAGGCGGTCTTTAGCATAGCTGAGCGAGCCTTGAAACGCATATTCTGCAGCAGTGACGCCTTGAATGGCCGTACCAATACGGGCAACGTTCATAAAGGTAAACATGCACTGTAGGCCGCGGTTTTCAGGGCCAATCAGGTAGCCTGTTGCACCATCAAAATTCATCACACAAGTGGCTGACGCTTTGATACCCATTTTGTGCTCGATAGAGCCGCATGCCACCGCATTACGTTCGCCCAAGCTGCTGTCTTCGTTGACCAAAACTTTTGGCACGATAAACAATGAGATACCTTTGGTACCCGCAGGGGCGTTGGGCAAGCGCGCCAACACGATATGGACAATGTTGTCAGCCAAATCATGCTCGCCTGCTGAGATGAAGATTTTTTGTCCCGTGATGCGGTATGTACCGTCGCTGTTTGGTTCCGCCTTGGTACGAATAATGCCCAAATCAGAACCTGCATGGGCTTCGGTCAAGCACATGGTACCTGACCATTCGCCTGTGACCATTTTTTCTAGGTAAGTGTTTTTTTGTTCGTCAGTACCGTGGTGTTCAATGGTTTGAATCGCACCATGAGACAAGCCTGGATACATCGAAAATGACCAGTTGGCCGTACCCATCATCTCATTAATCACGGTCGAGACTGAGATGGGCAAATTTTGACCACCAAACGCTTCTTCTGCAGATAGGGCAGGAAAACCGAGTTCACAGTACTGAGTGTAAGCCTCTTTAAAGCCAGAAGGGGTGGTCACCACGCCATTGTCAAACTGGCAACCTTCAGCGTCGCCGCTTTGGTTGAGTGGAGACAGCTCATTTTCGGCAAAGCTTGCCGCCATCTCAAACAAGCTGTCCATCAACTCGCGATCTGTTTCTTGAAATTTTGGTAGGCTTTTGTAGTGGTTTTCGCTATCGAGTAGCTCATGCATGACAAATTGCATATCACGTAAAGGGGCTTTGTATTGCATAGTATAAAATCCTTTTTCAAAGGTATGAACAGCAGCATAATAACCAGCACCGTCACATCGGTGACTGCTTATTTATCATTGCTTGAGCATATAGCGATGCCGCCAATCATAAAAATGGTAATAAGAGCGCGTCAATGACGTATTGCCACTGCCAAGCATAGGGTAGGGGCGCTCCGTAAATTCACCATAAAAGATAGGCGTTCAGTCAGGATTATACAAGTTGCGTGCTAAAACTGATAAGTCATGAACCCATCTTGCATCCAAGCAATATTCAGCACTGATAAGGCGTGGTTGATAAATGAACTTTCAGTCAGAAAAACCAAAAGCATCGGGGGTGCACAAAACAAAACCTATTTTATTAAACTTTTGTTTTTTGAATGGTCAGCAGGTCAGTGGCGCTATTAGCAGGCATCGGACGGCCAAACCAGTAACCTTGACCATGTTGGCAGCCAATATCAACCAGTAGATCGCGCTGTGCTTCGGTTTCAATGCCTTCAGCAACCACACCCATATTGAGCGCTTCTGCCAGCATCAAAATTGCTTTGACAATAGCGTACTGTGTATTATCAGATACGATTTTAGAAACAAAACTTCTATCTACTTTTATAAAATCAAAAGCATAGTCTTGTAAATAGCTCAAAGACGCGTAACCTGTGCCAAAGTCGTCCAGTGCCAAATGCACACCTAAGTTTTTAAGATTGAGCAGTTGCTGTTTGACATGATTGTGACGCAACATGAGTGACGATTCGGTCATTTCAATATGCAGTTGCTCAGGTTGCATGTCATATTTGTCAAACAATCCGCAGACAAACGTGAAGAATTTAGGATGGCTAAATTCGGCAGCATCCGCGTTGATACAGATGTGCTGCGAGAAGCCCATCATTTGCCATGAGTGCAGCTGCTGCGCGATCTGATGCGCCATTTGACAAAACAATTCAAACGACAGTTTGTGGCGGATAATGGCATCAATAAAAGCGGCAGGACTGAGAATACCACGCGTCGGATGACGCCAACGTACCAACGCCTCAAAGCCCACGATATGGCCCGTTTTTAGATCGACTTTTGGCTGATAATAGGGCTCAAACTGATTTTGATTGATCGCGTTTCTGAGCTCAGATTCTAGTTTTAGGCGCTCATCATTATCGACATCAAGCTGCTCACTATACCAGCATATGTCATCGCCACCTTGTTGCTTGACGTGATGCAGTGCTTTTTCAGATTTGTTCAGTAGCGTCATCATTTGGCGGCTGTCTTCTGGAAAATAGCTGACACCAGCAGACAATTGCAAGTAGATGGGGTGCTTATGGGTAACGAAGGGTCGCTCACACATTTGCATGAGCTTATCCAACTCATTGCGCACCAAATTGGCATCATCAAACTCAAATAAGAACGCAAAATCATCCGCACCAAAATGTGCAAAGCAACGTAGATTATCCATTTCGAGCTCGTTAACCCGAGTTACAAATTGTTTGATCAAATCATCAATACTCTCTTGTCCCAAGGTATTGGCAAGCGTGCGATAGCGGTCGATGCTCAGACGCACGATCACCACTTCCAGATAGCTCTCTAATAATAGCTCACTGGTTTGACTCAAAAAGACTTTGCGATTGGGCAGGCCTGTGAGCTGGTCGTAGTTGAGTAGATGCGCGACTTTTTCTTGTGTCTGTACGATGGAGGACTCATCTTTGATCATCGCCACATGATAATAATCATCACCCAACGTGATGCGGCGAAAGGTCATTTGGCAGTTCAGCGTTTGTCCATAGCGGGTGGCCATCGAAAAACTGTTTTGATAGAAGCCATGTTCGTCTAGGCGATTGGCAATGTCTTTTAGGATCATTCGTTCTTTTTCGCTTAGAAATTCTGCTGCATAAATACCAAGGGGACGTTCAATTAAAAAGGCTTTGTCATAACCAATGACCATTTCATACTGGTGATTGACCCACATGTAGCGTAGGTTGGCGTCTAAGATAAATATCGCATCTTCAAGGCGATCGCAAAGCGCAGTCAGTAATTGTTGCCGGACAGTCTCTGAAAGCGGGACAAAAGTATTCATAAGATAGGCTCACAAAAATAACGCATGGGTTAAAGGTGTGTTAACAATAATTAGGTATTGATTGACAGTCTATTTGATACCAGCGATGCTTAGTGCATTTAACGTCGCCAATGCCACCACAGGTGCCGTCTCGGTGCGTAGCACACGGTTGCCAATCTGCCATGGCAAAAATCCAACGCGCTGCGCGTGGGTTTGCTCGTCTGGACTCAAACCACCTTCAGGCCCAATCAATAATTCAATATGTGGCATTTTTCGTGCCAACATGTCAGTCAGCTCTGGCGGTATGGCTGGTTGTCCTGTGGCGGGTACGCTCAGCATCACGCGCACATCAGGTTTTTGAGACAACATACGATAGTAATCATCTAGGCTGAACGCGGCGACCAGCGGTGAAACGGGAAGCGCGGCATCCATAGACGTATCAGCGCGATTTTGTAGCCAGTCGTTAATCGGCCTTGGTGCAATGATCAGCGGCGGTCGATTCAGTCCACATTGCTCACAGGCGGCGATAGCGACCTGTTGCCAGTGCAATAGCTTTTTGTCTACCTGTGCAGGTTTTAAAGATACCTCGCCATGATGACTGCTTAACAGCTGAATGGCGGTTACCCCAAGCTCCGTTGCCTTCTGAATGGCATAATCCATCCGATCACCGCGACTCATCACCAAGCCAATGGTGCTGGTCATAGCTGGGCTGCGATCACCCGATACATGCGCTAACAGTACCGCTGCTGCACTTTTCTTGCCGACTTCTGTCAGCTCTACAATATATTCGCCGCCGAAACCATCAAAAAAAACACCTTTTTCGCCAACATTTGCTCGTAAAACTCTACACCAATGATGAACGATATTTTCGGTTAAAACAACACGCTCACCAATATTTATTGCTGATAATGGTAAAATAGTGTCATTACCGCTAGTATTTGGCGCTTCAGTGGGGTAAAAAAAACGTCGCACGATGTAGATGACCTCGTCTGTCAGGATGAATGGTTGTCACAATAGATGACTATGAAAAAAGTATGAATGATACTGCTATGTTTGTATTTTGACAATAATATGAAATAACCACAGCAGCACAGAGGGAAATAACGCTAAAAACACTACAGTAAAGCAGATAAAAATGAAAGTTATTATCAGAGAATATCGGTTTATTCTGACGATCGTGTGTCTTTTTTAGTCTATCGATGAACATATTTTAGTCATTAGACCCGTCCTAAAAACAAAAAACTGGCATTCCTAGGAATGCCAGTTTTTTACAGGATACATTGTTGATCACAAAAGGTTCAGTCTACCAACCCTAAAGCTTCGACTAGACGCTTGTTGGGTTCGACCCTATTCATGCTATAAAAGTGCATGGCAGGCACGCCCTCAGCAATCAAGCGATCACATAAGCGGTAGACAACCTCAAACCCAAACTCTCGAATGGCACGGCGATCATCGCCAAAGTCAGCAAGCTGTTTGCGCACATAACGCGGAATGTCAGCGCCGCAGCTGTCGGCAAAGCGTACCAGACTGCTAGAATTGGTAATCGGCATAATGCCTGCGACTAAGGGCTTGGTGGTCATATCGATACCGCGCTTTTCCAGCGCGTCACGCAAATACAGATAGCTGTCTGCATTATAAAAAAACTGCGTGATGGCTGTATCAGCGCCTGCATGGTATTTATTGACCAAATTGTCAATATCAAAGGCAAAATTGCGTGCCTGCGGGTGCATTTCAGGGTAGGCGGCTACCTCAATATGAAAATGATCACCTGTCTGTTCACGGATGAACTTGACCAAGTCAAGGGCAAAAGGCAACTGCCCCATACCAACCTGACCTGATGGCAAATCACCGCGCAGCGCGACCAAGCGCTTGATTCCCAGTGCTTTGTAGTGATCGAGCAGCTCTGAGATTTCTGCCTTATCATCACCAATACAAGAGATGTGCGGCGCAATGTCTGTCTCACCGCGTATACGCAGTGCTTCGACAATGCTTAGAGTACGGCTACGCGTTGAGCCGCCCGCCCCATAAGTCACTGAAAAATAAGCGGGTGCCAGTTTGTTCAGTTCGTCATAGGTTCCCAATAGCTTTTCGTGTCCTTGTTCTGACTTAGCAGGGAAAAACTCAAAAGAAAAAGCGGGCTTACTCACGATCACACTCCTTGTGTTGTACCAATGATTTAGTACTTGTACTCGTTAGGCTTAAATGGCCCCTCAACAGGCACGCCTAGATAGTCGGCTTGTTCTGAGGTCAATTTAGTCAGTGTACCATTAAAACCAGCAACCATGGCAGCTGCCACTTCTTCATCCAACTTTTTCGGCAAGACTTTGACATATAAGCTGTCAAAACGCTCATCAGTTGGCAGCTGGGCAAATTTTTGCTCGAACAAATACATTTGCGCCAAAACTTGGTTGGCAAATGAGCCATCCATAACACGTGACGGATGACCTGTGGCGTTACCAAGGTTCACAAGGCGACCCTCAGCCAGCAAGATGAGGTAATCATTGTCATCGTCTGAGCGATACACTTGATGTACTTGTGGTTTGATTTCAGACCAGCGCCAGTTGTCGCGCATAAACTGGGTGTCGATTTCGGTGTCAAAGTGACCAATGTTACAAACCACTGCGCCAGACTTTAGCGCTGCCAGCATGTTTTTGTCACACACATGGTAGTTACCCGTAGTGGTGACGATCAAGTCGGTGTCTTCGAGCAGGCGGGTGTTGATGTTATCTGCACCGCCAGTGTTGTCACCATCGATGTAAGGAGACAGCACTTCATAGCCGTCCATACAAGCCTGCATGGCACAAATAGGGTCAACTTCTGAAACACGGACGATCATGCCTTCTTGACGTAGGCTCTGTGCTGAGCCTTTACCCACATCGCCGTAACCGATAACGAGGGCGCGGCGACCTGCCAAGAACATGTCGGTTGCGCGCTTGATGGCATCGTTTAAGCTGTGGCGGCAGCCGTATTTATTGTCATTTTTTGATTTAGTAACCGCGTCATTGACATTGATGGCAGGTACTTTGAGCGTGCCCTTATTCAACATGTCAACCAAGCGGTGCACGCCCGTGGTGGTTTCCTCTGAGATACCGTGGATGCTGTCGAGCATTTCTGGGTAGCTGTCATGGATCAGCGCGGTCAAATCACCGCCGTCATCCAAAATCAAATTGGCATACCAAAGCTCGTCTGACTCTTCACCGCCCACGTGTACTTGCTGACGCAGGCACCATTCGTACTCTTCTTCAGTCTCGCCTTTCCATGCATAAACAGGGATACCAGCGGCGGCAATGGCTGCGGCGGCGTGATCTTGAGTTGAAAAGATATTGCAAGAAGTCCAGCGTACATCAGCACCGAGCGCAACCAAGGTTTCGATCAATACGGCTGTCTGGATGGTCATGTGGATACAGCCGACGATTTTGGCGCCTTTGAGCGGCTGCTCGTCTTGATAACGACGGCGCAGACCCATTAGGGCTGGCATTTCGGCTTCGGCTAAAGTGATTTCACGGCGGCCATAGTCGGCAAGACTGATGTCTGCAACTTTATAGTCAGTGAAAGTGGGATCGATGGTATGGGCAGATGGGGTCGTAGACACTGCGTCCATAATATGCTCCTATCAGTGGTTAACGTATGATAAAAAGAATAAAAACGCAGGTGCCGTTGTTTTGCAAAAGAAGGCATCAAACCATCTGTGCTACCGAGCCTGACATAGAGAAATACGCTATGACGCAACACCTCTCGGCGCGGTTATTGTAATCGATAGTGCGCGCTTTGTCACCTACGCAAAAAAGGCCACCCGTAGGCGACCTTTTGGTTTATATATCGTTTGACAGTTGGTTTTGGCGGTCACTATCCACCGTCCGTATTTAGTACCAGTTGTATGTCAATGAGGTAAAGAAGTTGGTGCCATCGGTGTTATAGCCTGGAACGGTAACGTATTTTTCATTGGTTAAGTTGTTGAGACGTGCGCTCATAGAGAGGTTGTCTGACAGCTCGTAGTTACCGCTGATGTTTAGTAAGCCGTAATGCTCAACTTTTTGGATATCAGTGTTGGTGAGGTTGCCATAATAATTACCAACATATTCATATTCAGCGTGTACCTCTAGACTAGGTAGACGGTAGCCGACATACACCAAACCTTTGTGTTCAGGGCGAATGGGTAAGAAATTGCCATCGTTACTGCCGCCGCTGTTGTCTTTGGCTTGTTGGTAGTCATAGCTGCCACCAAACAGATAGTCATTCATTTCCCAATCAGAGGTCAATGACACACCTTCGATTTTGGCTTCGTTAATATTAATATTTTTTCTTTGGGAATTAGAATAAGCAATTAGGTTGTCCACATCATTGCGATAGCCGGTGAGGCGAGTGCTGTGATAGACGGTATTGTATTGAGCATCATACTGCGCAAATACTTCATAATTATCACTGGCTTCAGGCTTTAGATTAGGATTGCTTGAGTTTGGGTAATACAACTCATTAAAAACTGGTGCGCGGAAACCTTTGGCATAATTTGCACCAATGCGGAAATCTGGGCTGAGATGTATCGCGCCGCCTAGATTATAGGTGGTTTCATCATCATATTGTGAGTTATCATCATAGCGCACATTGACTTGGCCATCGAAGCGATCATTGGCAACCACATAGCCGGCAAAGGCACTTTTTACGTTACGGCTGTCTACGTCGTAATTAACGGTACTATCAATATCTTGTTCTAAATATTCTAGACCGTAGACACCTTGTCCCATGGCCAGCTTATTTTTACCGACTAAGGTGAATTGGTCTTGGGTGGTATCAAACACACCAGGATAGCCGTCAAAAGATTCAATCTTATCTGTAGAGCGACCATATTGTAGTTTGACGGAGGCATCAGGCATATATTGCCAATCAACGTACGCTTGCATGGCACCGTTTTCTTGATCTGAATAGACGTTGTCGATTGCACCGTTGTCATACTCGGTGGTTGATTTACTGTAGAGGCCGCTGGTACCCATCAGTAATTGGTCGCCAAAGCGATGATTTAGTGCGAAGCTAAAGTTGTCAGACTCAAAGCCATCATTGTCTTTATGGTACAAAGAATAACCTTGAACAGCATCAGCATTAGGTAATGTGGCATTGATGCCTTTGGTTTCGTTATGGCTGGCACCAAGACTAAACGTTGTACCTTGACCGTTGGTGACTTGTGCATTGGCGCCATAGGTATAATGGTCGTGTGAGCCAGCCCCTGCGGTCACAGAAAAATTGTTGTTGTAGACGTTACTGCCTTTGGTAAAGATTTGAATCACGCCGCCCATGGCATCTGAGCCATAAATACTCGAGCCTGACGCGCCGTACAACACTTCAATACGCTCGATTTGTTCGGCTGGCAGCAAATTCAGTGCTGCGCCGCCTGTGCTGATGGAACTGTAACGTATACCATCAATCAAAACCAAAATTTGCTTGTTATCATAACCGCGCATATAAAAGTTGGACACCGTGCCCAAGCTGCCATTTTTCTTAAACGTTACCCCCGGCTGACGTTGTAGGACATCAAGAGCGCTTTGACCCTGATAACGCTTGAGCTCTTCTTCATCAATCACACGAGTTTGGGCAATGGCATTGCTGATTTTGGTAGGGGTGCGGGTGGCAGTGACCACGATGGTATCCAGCTCAACGTGAGGCATCTCGTTATTATTGTTAGCCTCTGCTGCGTGTGCAGTCGCATTGACGGCCAGTATACCAAGGGCGCTGAGTACACACAGACGCAGATAAGGTGTAGAAGACAAAGGTGATAAAGCCATAATCAGTTCCAAAATGAGAAGATAACCGTACGAAAGCGACACTGATGCGTTACAAAAACAAGGTGACGCATCAAACTGCACTCATTATCTACAAAGTGTAACTATTTATAAACCAATTTAAACTAATGTTTCTTCACAGTAAGCTGAATACATTTCATGACTGATATATGGCCGCGTTTATCAATATTTATGTCAGCGTTATGCCTTCTGCCAGCGCTATATTGCCAAAAGCAAAGATTGTTGTGTCTGGTAGTTTTTATTCTCAGCCGAATGGCTTAAGATGCAAGGTAATATTTTAGGTCGATTTGGTTAAGAGGTTTGTTTTGTCTATTGAGCGTTGTCTAGGTGCCCTCGCATCTGTCTGTATCAAAGCGCCGCTTCGGGTGGTATCACTGTTGTTGCTGTCGCTAAGTCTAATGCTGCCAGCAGTGAGCCTAGCAGCAGAGGGCGGGATGCTTGGCTTAGGGGATAGTGGTAGTGAGGCGACAAGTGCTGAGAGCGGGAGTACCGCGCCAGACCCATTTGGCCGAGACACGCCGCGCCAGACTATACAAGGTTTTATTAGCGCGCTTGGTGATAATGACTATTTGCTGGCAAGTAATTATTTAAATTTGTCCAAAGCGGACAACCCTGCCACCGTAGTCAGACAATTTAAGCAGGCACTGGATGCTGGTGGCCGCTTTCAGACAGATTTGCAGTTGAGTAATGTTCCTGAAGGGAATTTGGCCGATCAACTGCCGCCCAGCCAAGAAAAGGTCGGTGAGATCAATATCGGTGATAAAAATATCTCGTTGCTACTTGAGCGCGTGGTGGCCAGAAATGGCGCGCAGTACTGGCAATTTTCTAAAGAAACGCTGACGCCGCTTGCGGATGTGATTCAAAATACTGAACCAACTTTGGTATCCCGTTATACCGCCGAATCTTTACAAGACAAAAAAGTATTTGGTTATCAGTTGACAGATTTGATCGCCACTATTGTCATCATTATTGGTAGTTTTATACTGACCTATGTGGCGGTATGGTTGTGGTATCACCTGATGAAGCTGGTATATCCACGTTTGCGTGGTAACCAACTACCACTGCCAAGCCGAGTGATTTTACCGCTGGCGGTGGTCATTATGGCCTTGATACTGTCAGAGGTGATGGTCTATGCAGGGGTGACAGTGATCCTGCGTGAGCCTGTCAATCGCTTCACTGAGATTGCCTCTTGGCTGGCAATGACGTGGTTGTTGCTGCGCGTGATAGATGCCATCTTTAGCCGCGCTGAAAACCTAAGCTATCGACGAAACCATATTGAGCGTGTGTCTATCTTAGGCCTGCTGCGAAAAGTCGTTAAAGCGTTATTGTTGATATTTGCTGTCATTGTCATATTTGGCAATTTGGGCTTTGATTTGACCACAGGTATTGCCGCTTTAGGTGTGGGTGGTTTGGCCTTAGCCCTTGGTGCCCAAAAGACCATCGAAAATCTCGTCGGTAGTGTGGTGGTGGTCGCAGACTCGCCAGTACGTATCGGCGATTATTGTAAGTTTGGCACGTATGAGGGTACGGTTGTGGATATTGGTATCCGCTCATCACGTGTGCGTACCTTATCACGGACGATTGTGACGGTACCTAATGGCGATTTTTCATCAATGCAAATTGAAAACTTCACCGCTCGTGATATGTTTCAGTTTTACCACAAGTTGTATTTAAAACGCACCGCCGATATTGAGGTGGTGTTCAAAATGGTCAAGGATTTAAATACGTTTATAAGTGAGCATCGTTTGACCAACCAAGAGTGGAATCAAGTCCATATCTCAGAGCTGCGCCAAGACTGCTACGTCGTTCAGTTTCAAGCCTATCTCAATGCAGCTGACGTGATAGAGTTTTATGACAAGCAAAACGAACTGTTCGTTGATGTACTAAACAAGGTATCCAAATACAAAGTGGAGCACGCCTTACCTACGCAGCAATTGATTGTCAATCAAAATGAGATTGATCATCATCGCGAAGATACGCGAGAAGAGGCTGTCAGTGATGAAGCCGCTGAGGATAATATTGACAACCATGATGATCAAGAGGGTAATCAACCCTCAAGTCAATCTGATCATGTGACAGTGGATAGCAAGCAGGTCAGTGACGACAATAAACAAGCCAGTCATCAGGTGTACTATCAGGACAACCTTGAAGCCATTGCCAAGCGGCATTTTAAACGCCTAAAGAAAACGATGGGCTTTGGCCAACCGCAAAAAAAGCATGCAACCGTGACTGATGAACAATAGCAGCAGGCATAATAAGCAACATAAAAAAGGACGGCACGTATGCCGTCCTTTTTTGTGATTGAGTGATCACGCTATGAGTCAGCCTATTATTCGCTGTCAGTTTTAGACTTTTTGAGCAGTACCAATACCGCACCATTACCACCATCTTTTGGTGGCGCTGAACAAAAGGCCAATACTTCAGGCAATTGGCGCAACCAGCCGTTCACACAGGTTTTCAAAATTGCTTCGCTGCCTTTGCCATGCACGATTTTAACGACAGTTTCATTGTTGTTCTTGGCTTGTACCAGCAACTGAGTCATTGCCGCGCGTGCCTCTTCGATCGTGCAGCCATGAATATCGACTGCGTCATACCAGCGCAGTTTACCTTGCTTGAGTTGCGTGAAAATTTTGTTTTGTAGCGTTGGCTGCTTGTATGATAAGACAGCTTCACCCGCGACAGGGTTAAGTAGCGCTTTCATATCAGATAAGCCTGCGCTTAGGTCGCCATCAGCATTGCCTTGCGCAGCGGCGCGTTTTGAGAGTGTGGTCGCATCAGGTTTGCTTGATTTGCCAGCATTTTGTTGTGTGCGAACGTTTTTATCTTCTAACGGATTAACGCCATGCATGGCTTGCATAAACAGCACTTTGTCATCATCGACATGTTCACTATCCAAGCGTTTGACTGCTTTTTTGACTTGCTTTTGGGTTGGTAGTGCGACAGGATCGGTAGGCTTTTGGTGCTCACCGTCAGTGGCTGTGGTGTCACGACCTTTGGAGAGTTGACCTTTTAGCTCTTTGAGTTGGTCTTGCATTTCTTTTGAAAATAGAGAATTTGCCATAGAAGTTAACGTATCTGATTAATGAGTGGATAAGGTAAAAAAACGGATGGATCTGATTGTCTGATAGACCGTAACGCCATACTTTACGCGCTCGTCGAGACGCTCGCAAGTACCGATTGTAACGCTTGACCAGGGTGGTCGGTCTTCATAAATTGCTCACCGATCAAGAAATGACGGATCTGATGATCCAGCATTAAGCGAATGTCATCACTACCATGAATGCCGCTTTCGGTAACGATCAGTGGCTTGGTTACATCAGTATCGCTGGTACGCTCGATATCTTCGCCCAGTGCTTGCAATAAGTGCTGCTGCAAATCTAGTGTCGTCTGCAAATCGACGTCAAAGGTGTTAAGGTTACGGTTGTTGACACCATAAATATTGTGCGCTGAACGCGGCAGTTGTAGAGCACGTTCAAGCTCAGAGTCGGTATGGATTTCGATCAGTACATCCATGCCAAGCTCGGTGCTTAGGGCGTGCAAGGTGCGTACTTGAACATCATCCAAACATGCCATAATCAAAAGCACGCAGTCGGCGCCCAGCAGATACGATTGATAAATCTGATAGACATCAATCATAAAATCTTTGCGTAAAACTGGTAGGGTACAGTTGGCACGCGCCTGTTTGAGATAGTCATCATCGCCCTGAAAATAATCACGATCGGTCAATACCGACAGACAGCAGGCGCCTGCCGCTTGGTATTGCTGTGCAAAAGTGATGGGGTCAAAGTTATGGTTAATGACGCCTTTAGAGGGTGAGGCTTTTTTGATTTCAGCGATGACGCCAATATCAGCGCCGCGCAGTGCTTCAGCAAAGCCGCGGCGTGGGTGCTGGTTGGCCTGTACTTGGGCTTTGAGCTCGGCAAGCGGTAATATGGACCGTGCCGCTTCAACTTCTTGCTGCTTGGTTGCCACAATACGCTGTAATACAGAGGGAATAGCCGCGTTTGCTTGGGTAGTCGTGGTCATGGTGGTGCCTTCATTGGGTCGGAGTAAGTCAACAGTGGGCTAGGCCGTGGTCACTAGCGTTTGTGTATAGTCGGCCAGTGTTTCAAGCTTGGCTAACGCCTCACCGTTGTTGATGACCGTTTGCGCACGTTTGACACCATCTGCATAAGTGGTGGTCACACCAGAGGTATAGATGGCTGCGCCTGCATTGAGTGCGATCATATCACGTGCTTTGAGTACGGCGTGGTCAGTGGTTTTTGTACCAGCCAGCGCTTGGCGTATCAGCTCAAGGCTATCACTCGGTGAGCTGACATCGAGTCCGAACAAGCTTTGCGATTCGATCCCCGCATCTTCGGGGTTCAGCTGATAGACAGTGACCGAGCCGTCTTTGAGCTCAGCGACCGTGGTTGACGTGGCAAGGCTGATTTCATCAAGACCATCTTTTGCTCCGACTACCATCACATGGCGTGCCCCAAGGTTTTGCATCACCTTAGCCAGTGGTTCACACAGCTCAGCGGTAAAGACACCAATGACCAGATTTGGAGTGCTGGCAGGGTTGGTCAACGGCCCCAAAATATTAAAAATCGTGCGTGCTTTGAGCTCGCGGCGGATGGGATTGGCGTGTCGCATAGCGCTGTGATGGTTGGGCGCAAACAAAAAGCCCACGCCTTGATTTTCAATACACATCCGCGCTTGATCTGGCGTCAACCCAAGACTGATGCCCGCTTGCTCAAGTAAGTCTGAGCTGCCAGATTTGGTGGAGACGCCGCGATTGCCATGCTTGGCGACTTGCGCACCGCCAGCAGCGGCGACAAAAGCGGACGCGGTGGAGACATTAAACAAGTTGGCACCGTCACCGCCTGTACCGACGATATCCACCAAATGCGGGCAATCTGTTGGTTCAATCTTATCGGCCAATTCACGCATGGCGCTTGCTGCCGCTGTGATCTCATCGATAGATTCGCCTTTCATGCGCAGGCCAGTCAATACCGCCCCCATCAGCGCATCGCTACATCGGCCTTGCATAATGATTAGCATCACTTGACGCATCTCATCAAAGGTCAGATCAATATGTTGAAAAATTCTGCCCAGCGCTGTGGTGAGTAATTTATGTATGTCGTCATCAGACATCTGGGTAATGTGTTCTGGTGTGAGGGCGTCCTCTGCTGTTGCTGTACTCATTATGGTCTCGCTTCAGTTATTTTATCTATGTGATTTCATTGTTATATAGGATGCTGTCAAATACAGCTGGATTGCTGCGCCACTATTAGCCCACTTGCGGCAGCTCATCAGCGCTTAATACTGCCAAATCATGCTGCTGCAAAAAGTTATTCAGCAGCTGATAACCCGCTTCACTCAATATTGATTCGGGGTGAAATTGTACCCCTTCAATCGCAAACTCACGATGGCGAAAGCCCATGATTTCTTCGATACTGTCATCGTTATTTTGAGTCCACGCCGTCACTTCCAAACAGTCAGGCAAATCGTTTTTATCCACTACTAAAGAATGATAGCGTGTCACTTGCGATGGACTAGGGAGGTTGGTAAACACCCCTTTATTATTATGATACACACTTGATAAGCGTCCATGCATCACCTGACCTGCTTTAATCACGTGACCGCCGAAAGCTTGCCCAATAGCTTGATGCCCCAAACAGATGCCCAAAATAGGAATCTCTCCCTGAAAGGTATCTATCACGGCCAAAGAGATGCCCGCCCGATCAGGGTCACAAGGGCCAGGACCAATCACAATCGCATCGGGTGCCAGTGCTTTGATGTCATCAATGCTCACCTGATCGTTACGCCAGACGGTGATGTCCTGCTGCAATTCACCGAAATACTGTACGATATTGTACGTAAAGCTGTCGTAATTATCGATCATCAGAATCATTATTGTTCCAACCTATAGGCTTTTATATATTGTTGAGTATTCAGTCACATCACGTGTGCAGTCAATGCGCTGTCACGCCGTGATGATAGGGTATCTTACCATTATTTATCGTGCTATCAAGCACTGCAAGGTAGCGCGACTTGAGTCATGCTGCCTTGATGATGGTATTTATTTGTCGCCCTGTGCAATAGTTATTAAATGGTGATAATAGTAAATTTGTAAACGCACCAAATAAGTGCGATTTCTTAAAAAACGCCCTATTTTGGTTCTGAAGCACCAAAAAGAAACAGGTAAATAACAGCTGTCTTACAAAAACACGTAAAATCCATTAATAAACGGCTATTTTGTCGTCAATCCGCCCTTGTTATAAATTGGCATAGCGTTTGCACCTATGGCTGCAATAGGATTTTACTTGATTTAAAATCAATAACAGTCCAGCATGGTTAGGCAAATATTGGTAGACTAATCTACGCAATAAGCAGGATCATAACGATGGACACAGCGCTAGGTGATGTAGCAGACACGCAAGATGCGTCACCACGCTACGAGGTCAACAAATAAAACATATACGACAATCATAAGGGAGACCATTCATGTCGAATAAACTACTAGATCTTATCCAATCCTCTAATGCGAAATGGGTTGATTTTCGTTTCACCGATACCCGCGGTAAAGAGCAGCACATCAGCTTCCCAGCATCGACTGTCGATGAAGATGTCATGGAAGATGGCAAAATGTTTGATGGTTCATCTATCGCTGGTTGGAAGGGCATTGAAGCGTCTGATATGATCTTGCGTCCTGATCCAGAGACAGCATTTATCGATCCGTTCTTTGATGCGGTTACTGTGGTTGTGACTTGCGATATCATCGAGCCATCAACGCTACAAGGCTATGATCGTGACCCACGCTCTATCGCCCACCGCGCTGAAGAATATTTAAAATCAACTGGTATCGGTGACACGGCTTACTTTGGCCCTGAGCCAGAATTCTTTGTCTTTGACGATGTGAAATGGTCAGTCGATATGTCTGGCGTGAGTCACAAGATCACAGCTGAAGAAGCCGCATGGTCGACCAATGAGTCGTACGAGTGGGGCAACATGGCGCACCGTCCACGTGTTAAAGGCGGTTATTTCCCAGTACCACCCATTGACAGCTCACACGACATGCGTTCTGTCATGTGTGAACGTATCGAAGAGATCGTTGGTGAAGGCCGCGTAGAAGTACATCATCACGAAGTGGCGTCTTGCCAGTCTGAGATTGGTGTTGCCTTCAACACGATGGTACGTAAAGCAGATGAAGTTCAGCAATTAAAATATGTGGTTCATAACGTGGCGCACCAGTTTGGTAAAACAGCGACCTTTATGCCAAAACCAATCGTTGGTGACAATGGTTCAGGTATGCACGTACATATGTCCATCTCAAAAGATGGTGTCAACACCTTCTCTGGCGATGAGTACGCGGGTCTGTCTGAAACGGCATTGTACTTCATTGGCGGTATCATCAAGCATGCCCGTGCGTTGAATGCGATTACCAATCCATCAACGAACAGCTATAAGCGCCTTGTACCGCATTACGAAGCACCGATTAAGCTTGCTTATTCAGCGTCGAACCGTTCAGCGTCTATTCGTGTGCCACACGTATCAAGTCCAAAAGCGGTACGTATCGAAGCGCGTTTCCCAGATCCAACGGCGAACCCATACTTAGCATTTGCAGCGCTACTCATGGCAGGCCTTGACGGTATCCAGAACAAAATGCATCCAGGTGAAGCTGCTGACAAGAACTTGTATGACTTGCCACCAGAAGAAGAAGCACAAATCCCAACGGTTGCAGAGAGTCTAGATGTTGCGCTACAAGCATTAAAAGACGATCATGACTTCTTGTTAAAAGGCGATGTGTTTACCAAAGACATGCTAGAAGCCTTTATCGCGCTGAAAGAAGATGAAGTACAACGTTTGAATGTCACTGTACATCCTGTTGAATTTGACATGTACTACAGCTGCTAATTGACAGTCTGCCTATAGCGGTGACGTGATAGGCAGATCATGATAAATACGCCAGAAGGCGCACCAAAGCATGCACTTTCTATTGTATTTACAGCAAAAAACCCCCAGTTAAGGATAACTTGACTGGGGTTTTTTATGAGCCATTGTCGCATTCTTTGAGAAATTATCAGTAAAATGCCGCATAATAGCCATGAACCCTACGCTTGCTGACTGGCATTGATGCGTGCTTATTTGACTTAATTAGGTGGACTGACGATGTACTTATTTTCCAAACGATCACAACCCTTGAGTGCCAAAAAGCGCGCTTCACTAAGCCTTTGTGCCAGTGTATTGACGGCTGCTGGTATGTTCTATGCGCCCATGCTGAGTGCCGCACCGATTTATAAAGTTGTGGATGAAGAAACAGGGCAGGTGACCTTTACCGATCGCCCGCAGTCATACGAGCAGCAGGCAGGCAAGCAGGTGAGTCAGACCAGTGTGAGTACAGGTGCCAGCAGTGAGGTGCCAGCACCAGTGACTGAAACCCGAGGTAACACTGACTTACCAGCACCTACGACCACAAGACCAACACGTAGCATCAACTACCAAATGGCGATGACTGAGCCCAGCACCGAGCGTGCTTATCAGCGCCCAGCACAAAGTATCGTCATTGCACTTGATGTGCAGCCTGCGCTGCAAAACGGTGATAACGTCAATATTTACTTGGATGATGAACAAATCGGGCAAGGTCTTAGTGCCTCTGTTGCGACAGTAGATTTGCAGCCAGGCGCGCACAATATTCGCGCGGTATTGACAACCACATCAGGACAAACGCGCCAACAAATCAGTCGCACCGTGTATGTCATTCAAAATACTATGATGCTGCAGCGTAAAAAGAAACTGGCTGAGCAGCTGCTTGCTTATGAGCGCCTGCCGTGGCACCAAAAGCTGTTGCTAAAAATGCGCGGCAATAATGATTCTACAGCGCAATAACGAAGGCTTGGTAGTAAAGCGGTTATCAGCGTATAAACAAAAGGGCAGACATAATAACCATGTCTGCCCTTTTTGTGACTTGTTTGCTGTGCTCATAATGATGCTGATTTACGCTGTCACTTATTTGCTCAGCTCAATGGTACCATCAGCGGTGACAGAAATGGTGCTATTACCTGATTCAAAATTTTGGCTGGGCACCGAGGCGTCAGCCATCTCAGCCTTCATACTCATACCGCGATACATGGGTACAGGATAGTTGTTGTTTGAGTTTAGATTGACGGAGACGATGCGGTAGCCGCGTGCGTTCCATGCCGTGGTGAGCTCGCGTGCCTGCTTTTGAAAGGCTTTTGAGGCATCAAGCATCAGCTGTTGTTCGACGCTGTCTTTTTTCTTCTCAGACACCCCAAAGCTTAAGTTATCCATGACCAAGGTCTCTTGCAAGTCGGCAATCAATTGACTGGTTGCGGTAAAGTCGGTGCTTTTTAGGTCAATATTGGCCTGTCCTGTCCAGCCGATGATTTTGTCATTTTTATCATAGCGCGGATAAGTACTTTGCTGGCCTGTGGTGACGGTAACGCTTGGATAGCGCTTGGCGACAGCCATTGCATTATTGACCACGGTGTTGATATTGGTTGCCAGTGTCTTGGCATTAGTGGCTTGCATTTTTTTGTATAGGCTGGCACGGACTTCGTCATTAGGGATTTCAGACTTGACTTGCGTATTGAAGCTGACTTGATTGTAGCCAGTGGTTTCTGCGTGCGCGCTGCCCATCATGGCAGTCAATAAGCAGGCAGCACCCGTGCAAGCAGCAAGTTTGTGGCGTAATGGGGTAGTCATAATCGTCTCCTTAATAAAATAGGGTCAAGCAATATGGTTAAAAAAATCCTCAATTAAAAAATAGATCATCGCGTTTTGTGAGTGGTGGTCACCCTCGATGCTGTCATGAGCAGTTGGGGTGATATACCACCAAACAGTGATTACCGAAAATCCTTTATCTAAAATAGCAAACACCAAACATCCATCTGTAATATTTTTGTCAGCATGGTTGCTGCGGTGTGTACGGCGCACAGGGTGGCTGTGTATTTTCTTAATTCGGTGACCGCTGGCTGATGATTATTGATACGGTTTATCATATCGTTCATGTTAATAGTAGCTGCTGCGTGGCGACTGTTTACTCATGGGTGGGGTATCATGACATGCCCAATGTGTGACGGTTAGACCTAGAAAAGGCCAAAAACGCAAATATTGCATTTATTTTACAGTAGGGGTTGCAATACTGAAAAATTCTTGTATAATTCGTGACTGGTGGCTCCATTGGTAGCCTCGCAACATTGTTCTATGAATCCCGCCAGGACCGGAAGGTAGCAACGGTAATAGATTTGATGTGTGCCGAGGATGTGCTGATGGAGTCGCTTTTTTGCCTGTTATTTGGTCAATTGCTCAGTAACGCATCAGAGTCAAACAGTCTCCCCAGTGTGGTGATATGCCCCAGTAATGATACTGGGCTTTTTTGTGCCCAAAATATACGTAGCGCGTCATCATTCTGTATGAATATTTAAGTTTTACTTATAACAATACGTTAAGATATAGCCTACTGATGTGGGTTAATAAAGTAGGCTTAGGACAGGTTATGAAGATATTTGTATGGTCATTCATTATTATTATGATACTGACGGTCGTTTTTGGCGTATCAATCTTTAATAGATTGGTACGTGCGCGCAATCAAGCCAAAAATGGTTTTGCTCAAATTGATGTACAGCTTAAGCGTCGTCACGATTTGATTCCAAATTTGGTAGAGACGGCCAAGCGTTATCTGACACATGAAGAAGAAACGCTCACGCGGGTCATCAGTGCGCGCAACCGTGCGCAAAGTTTGCAAGATGCCAGCGGTCATCAGCCTGAGTCACTAGAACATATGGCACTGTTCGCTCAAGCGGAAGGTTTGCTTTCAAAGGCACTGGGGCAGTTTTATGCCGTGGCCGAAGCGTACCCTGAGCTAAAAGCCGACAGTATGATCAAAGAGCTGATGGATGAGTTGACCAATACCGAAAATAGGATTGGTTTTGCGCGTCAGCATTATAATGACAGCGTGATGTTTTATAACAATGACCGCGAGATTTTTCCAAATAGTGTGATCAGCTCGATGTTTGGCTTTCGACCACTCAGTCCGTTGGTGTTTGCCGATAAAAAAACGATTGAGCAAGCGCCTGTTGTGGATTTTAGTTAGTGAAGATTGTGGGTAGATTGTGGCGGTGCGTAACCTGATGAAACAGATGGATTTTTTTACTGAGCAGCGTAGCAGAACACGGCGCAGCTTACTGCTGTATGGTCTGTTTTTTTTGTTTGTATTGGCACATATGCTGGTGGCGCTGGGCATCATGGCACTGTTGCTAACAGTATTTACCGATGGTATTTATCATTGGGTGATGGTCGTGGTGGTCGCGGGTATACTGCTTAGCTTTTTGCTGGGCAGTTATCTGGAATATCGTCGTTTGCGTGCTGGTGGACGAGCCATTGCTAAGCGTATTGGAGCAGTGCGCTTGTTTGTTGACCACAGCCAAGATGAGTGGGTGCATAGCGCAGGCGTGGCGCACCAACATGAACCTGCATCGCCTGTGCGTTATACGGTGCAGCATATTGCGGTGCGCGCGCAAGCAGATTTTCCACCTATTTATCGCCGCTATTATGAGTTTGCGCAGCAGATGGCCATTGCTTCAGGCGTTAGCATGCCCATATTGTATGTGCTGCCTAACGAGCAGGGGGTCAACGGCTTTGTCGCTGGTCGCCATGCCCATGATATGGTGATGGTGGTTACTCAAGGAGCGTTAGATAAGCTGTCTGATGAAGGGTTATATGGTCTGCTTGGACACGAATATGGGCACATCAAACACGGTGATGCCCGCTTTAATCTACAGTTGATGGTGGTGCTGGCGGGGTTGCAGCTGCTTTATGACTGGAGTGACCCTATTGTCAGTACTGCCACGCGCGCCCATTTTGGTGATCGATCAGAAACATCGTTACCTGCCGCTCAGCGTCATATTGATGCGCAAGCACGGTTTACCGAGGCACAAACGGCACATTTTACGACCCATGCCGAGTGGGTGGCGTATTGGCAGCAGTCGTCATCTGTGAGCCAGCACCAGACGCCGACACGGTTACAAGGGAGTACGCTTGGTTTTGGTCAGCCAATAGAGCGCAGTCCGTGGCGACTTTTGATTCATGGGCTGAGTTTCTCGAGCATGGCCAGTGCGCAGTTGATCAAGCACAGCTTTAATCGTGAGCGAGAATTACTGGCCGATGCTACTAGCGTGCAATTGACCCGATCCCCCGCGATTTTGGAGACGCTAAAGACGATTCATCAAGATGCGCTTGGTTCAAGGCTGTCGTATGTTGCCGATATGAATGGTCTGAGTCATTTTTTCTTTGCCAGTAGCGGTGCTGATCTGGGTGAGGTGTCTTGGTTTTCAACCCATCCGAGCTTGGCAGAGCGTATGCAAAGCATCAGCGCTGAGGATTATCAGGACTTCTCGCAGCAGGTGGCTGTTGACACACGCCGCCGCCAGCAGCAGATAAAAGAACTCTACGCCCAGCGCCGCCGTGGTGATTGGACAGATAGTATGACGCAGTCTAAGCCTCAGCCTGAGTTACCAAGTGATCAAGACGATGCTGAAGCGGGTCTGACATTTACCCCAGAGCAAGAGGTCATTGTCGATGGTCGTCTGCAAGTAGATCCAAAAGCAGTAGGGCTGGATCAGTTACTACAGCCTTGGCAGACACTGCCTCATGATAATCTGCCCAAAGATACAGCAGTGAGTGTGCATGATGTCAGTAAGGTGTCATTACCGCAGTGTGTGATTGATCACAGTTATCATCCCCTTGGTGCGCTGGCCTTGATTGAGGTGGTGCTACTGTGCCACCAAAGCCATGCGTTATCGACAGCAGCGACTTATGGGCTGGCTGGTATTTGGGGCATGCGGCCGACTCAATCGTCAACCGATACCCAGAAGACATCAGACAAGATACTGGCGCATACCATAGACCAATCGCTGCTAGAAGCTGTGGCTAATCTGGACCGCCGGCTCGATCATGGACTGATTGTTAAAGCATGTACGCAGCTTGGAAAGCATGACTTATCTGCCTCTGCAGTGTCACAGTCACAGCGTGATAGCGAGAACAGCCATCATCATCAAATCATACAAACGTATCAAAAGCAGCATAAATACCGCACTATGTTGCTGCGTTACCAGCAAGGATTGCTGACATGCTTGGAGCAGCAACTGGCAACGTCTTTGACCAATATGCTTGATTTTCATGATGATTCAAATACTGGCAGCACTAAGCATCAGCAGGTAGCGCCGCGATATGTCGTTCGTCCGCACATGCAGGCTTCGTTGCTGGCACTTTGGCAAGCATTGCAGTTACAAACTGTCTGGCCTGTATTGAATGA
Source organism: Psychrobacter sp. PSi21 (assembly GCF_054960615.1). Lineage (NCBI taxonomy): Bacteria > Pseudomonadati > Pseudomonadota > Gammaproteobacteria > Moraxellales > Moraxellaceae > Psychrobacter > Psychrobacter sp. PSi21. The sequence continues at coordinate 72,508 of NZ_JBHNYR010000004.1, read as the reverse complement.
TGTGCTGGGCGGTACGATGGCAGATGATGAGATGTCAGTCTCGATACAGGATCAACAAGATCAGCTTTTGCAAGCTGGGTTACAAGAGATCATGGCTCAGCTTGATCCGTCAGGACTGACATTTAAAGGGCTGGCTGCACCTGAGCGGGTGCTACTGATTTTGTTTGCATATCGTCTGTCAGTAGATGGTAGTAGCAGTGAAAGCAATAATGATGACAAGGCCAACTTTGTGCTGGACTTGCGGCGGCATGCGCGCTTAATTGACTTAGATATCAAGGCCGTAAGTGATGCCAATTTGCAATGGCTATTGCTGACCGCGCAGCATTTAAACAGCATTCAGCTTTTTGCATTGCTTGAGTGCATACCGACAAAGTGTGAGGCGCAGCAGCCCGAATCATCCATGAATGAGACCGCGAAGTTGCAGCAGAAAAGGGCGCAAATAGATTATAATACCTATCGGCGCTGGCTAAGCACCTTGCACACCATCATGTTACACGATACGATAATCAGCCAAGATGAGTACGACTGTTTGACAGCCTGCTCCCAGCGCTGGATTGGTACGCGCACATTGATAGACTGATGTCAGTATAGCGCCCAAACAGTGTGCCATCATTTGCGTTCCCAGTCTGTTTGAACACGCCGTAATTAGGACAATAGTACGCTATGAGTGACACCGCCCAGCAACGAGTACGACAGCGACAAAAGCAGCAGCGCCAAATTTTGGCCATGCTGGGTATTGAGCAATGGATACAACCGACGTCGCCAACCATGCCGATGCAACAGATTGCTGAGATGAGCACGGCGGCGCACATTGTACTCCCTACCGAGCTGAACGCTGCTGCACCAGTAACAACGATCGCTGCGCCTCCTGATGAGCAACCAAAGCAGGCACAATGGGCAAGTGATAACAACGGTCACGCTAATATCGAGCAAACAGATGGCGAGCAAAACCACGATGAAGCCGTACGATCTATCACTACGGCTGAATCAGTAGCTGATGCCAGTTATAGTGAGTACAGCGAATATGCCCCGGCTACGGATGATCATTTTGAGATCCTTGATTCCGAGACGCAGGCAGGCAGGGTCTTTAGTCTGGATAGCATTGATGAGCCGCCTGCTACGCACACGTCAGAAACCAGCAATGCCGATGTCAACAATGAAGCGGTTGTCGCACCTTTTACCTTACAAGGCGGCCGTTATGGTAACTGGATCGTACTGGTAGATATGCAAGCGTTACATAGTGACAGCCAAAAACTATGGCACAATATTGTCCAAGCGCTATCATTGTCTTGTGAAACCAGCTCATTTCCTATTTGCGCGGGTATGGATAGCGCCGAGCTTGCCAATGCCAGTCTTGCTGGTTACTTGTTTAAGATTGGCCGCCGTGATGATTTGGCAGTCGCCGCGCTAACCACATTGCCTGACAACCTTGCTCACCCACATTTGACCCCTGTGCCGACACTCGATGCGATGTTGGCTGATACCAATCTGAAGCGTGCGTTTTGGCAGCAGCTGTCAGCAGACACGGCGACAAGTTCATAATAATGAGCTGCTTAGCCATTATCATCAAGACTGACGTGATTATTCACCTACGTATCTTAACTTTTATCAACCCTCAACCTTAGGACAATCATCATGACCGCTACGTTTCACCGTTTACCCAATTTTTGTGCTGGCCCTGCCACCATGCCGACCGCTGTCTTAGCACAAGCGCAAGAGGATCTGCTGGATTGGCAGGGTCGTGGCATGTCGGTGATGGAGATGAGTCATCGCAGCAAAGATTATGTGGCGATCACTCAAAAAGCAGAAACCCAGCTGCGTCGCCTAATGGCTATTCCTGACAATTACAAAGTATTATTTTTACAGGGTGGGGCGAGCTTACAGTTTTCAGCCATACCCTTAAATTTATTAAATGGAGGTCGTGCTGATTATTTAACGACTGGTGCTTGGTCAGGCAAAGCGATTAAAGAAGCACAGCGTTACGCGGCACTGGGCTTAGGTGAAATCAACTTGGTCGCCACAGGGAAAAACAACAACTTTACTGATGTGCCTGATCCAAGTGGCTGGCAGTCCAGCGATGACGCTGCTTATTTTCATTACTGTGCTAATGAGACCATTCATGGTTTGCAAATATTTGAGCCACCAAAAGTCGGCGCGCCACTTATCGCTGATATGTCATCGTCTATCCTGTCTGACTCGATTAATGTTTCTGACTTTGGTATGATTTATGCGGGTGCCCAAAAAAATATCGGGCCTGCGGGTTTGGTGATCGTTATTATCCGTGAAGACTTGTTGGATCAAGCGAGCGAATGGTGCCCACTGCTAATGAATTATAAGCATCAAGCAGAGAAAGCATCCATGTCAAACACCCCAGCGACCTATTCATGGTACTTGGCGGGATTGGTTTTTGACTGGTTAGAAGATCAAGGTGGCGTGGCGGCGATTGGTAAAATCAACCAACAAAAAGCCAAACTTTTGTATGATACTATTGATCAAAGTGCTTTTTATAGCAACCCAGTTGCCAAGCAGTACCGCTCTATCATGAACGTGCCGTTTACGTTAGCAGACAGTGGTCTGGACGGTCTGTTTTTAGCAGAATCAGAGGCAGCTGGCTTGTTAAATCTGAAAGGACATCGCGACGTAGGCGGTATGCGTGCCAGCATTTATAACGCGGTACCGCTCGAATGGGTACAGCAATTGGTAGGCTTTATGCAAGATTTTGAGAAAAAATATGGTTAACTGAGTACTTGCTAAGTGATTCAGCGTGGTTTAGCGCGTGCTCACTGACCTTACGCAATAGCATATGGATTCATCGCGATATTGCGATTAAGACGATCGCCTCAGTGGTCGTCTTAATTTTTTGTCAAACCGCTTAATAGTCTATTAACCATCATAGGAAAAAACAACAATAGGCATTAAGGAGACAGTGATGAACGGTCAACAATCATATTCGACGTATAAAAACTGGATTAAGCAGTCAGTGGCCATCTTGTTTGGTGCGCTGATTTTTACGCAAGCTCAATCATCCACTCATCATATTGTTGAAGCGGGAGAGACGTTAAGCGGTATTGCAAAACAGTATAGTCTATCAAAAACGGCATTGATCGATGCCAATGGTTTAGAAGTTAGTCGCCTTAGTACTGGTCAGGTGCTTAACATTCCTCACAAAAATACCAAACATAACTTATATAGAGTCAAACGCGGCGATAGCTTGACAGGCTTGGCACAAAGATATGGTGTTGACCTCAATGAGCTGGCTCAAATCAACAAAATCAGCCCACAAGCAGGACTGCTCATCGATAGTACTCTGATCATACCTACTGCGAAAATAGCAACACCAACAGAGACCAATCTTGTTGCTGTCACCTCAGAAAAACCTGCTGCTGATAATGATGCTGAATCGACTCAAAAAAACGCTCAAGCTGCGCCGCCCCGCGTCAAAAAAGCAAAAAATTCTACCAGTGCGCCATCAGATAAACATCAAGTGAAATATGGCGAGACATTGTCAAAAATCGCAGCAATGTATCAACTGGATGTGCGCCGTTTGGCAGATGCAAACAATTTAGACGTGAATGATACCTTATATTTTGGTCGATATTTGGTTATTCCAAAAACGTCAAGTGAGTCAAGCAGTCGTCAACAGCGTACAACGACTAAGGTCACTGCCGCCCCGCGCACCTACACAGTACAACGAGGGGATACCTTAATGGGTATTGCCAATACCTTTAATACCAACTTTATGGAAATCGCCAAGCTGACGGGCGTATCCCCTTATGCTGAGCTAGAGATCGGTCAAAAACTTACGTTACCAAACGATGCGACAATAAAGGCTGCGGATAATACCTACTGATTTGAAGGGGCTTGATGCACTGGTACGGTTTTCTGCTGTTTGGCAAATGATTAGGTGAAAAAAGCGAAGTTTGTTATGATAAAAAACGGTGACGCCGCCATATTGGCTCGGGCGCAAAGTGATTATGATAACGACGATGATAAAAAAACGGCCTTTTTTTCTTGCTTATTTACCACGCAGCGCAGGCATACGCCAAGGCGTATATGCACCTGTTTGTGCATCGGATATAGGTCAGACCAGCACGCATTTTTTGCTGCATCAGCTCTTTAACGCTTTATTTAGCAAATCTTCTGTTATCAAGTATTTTCATCCCCGTTCGATGCTTGCGCGTACTTTATGTGCCACCGTGCTATTGCTTGCCCCGTTTATTGCTCATGCCGAGATCATTACCACTACTGCGCTTGGGCACAATAGTACTGCAGAGTATGCGCGCGCGCCGTATATGCCTTATGCCAACCCGAAAGCACCAAAAGGCGGTATGCTATCCTTAGACACACGCGGCACCTTTAATAGCGCCAATAGATGGATGACCACGGGTATTCCGATGGTAGGCACAGGCTATCTATATGATACCTTGATGACGGGCTCATTAAATGAAGCCTTTACCATGTATCCGCAGCTGGCAAGTAAGGTGACTTATGATCCTGACGATACCAGCTGGATCATTTATCATATCAACCCTAGCGCACGATTTTGGGATGGGTCGTCCGTCACCAGTGCTGATGTCAAAGCCACCTACGATGCCCTATTGACCAAAGGGCCAATGCATATTCGCAGTTACCTGAGCGATATCAAAGCCGTTCAAGTGGTCGATACCCATCAAGTCAAATTTGTATTTAATTCTGATGATAACAAAGAAATTTTACTTACGGTGGGTCAGTTTCCTGTCTTTTCTAAACCCTCAGTAGAGCGCGATTTTGAAAAAATCAGTTTGCAACCGCTGATGGGTAGTGGTCCTTACCAGCTTGGACGCGTTGATGTTGGGCGCTCGATTAATTATGTGCGTGATCCCAATTACTGGGGCCGTGATTTGATGGTCAATCGTGGCCGTTATAACTTTGATCGCATTAAATTTGTCTATTATCAAAGTGATGAGATTGCATTTGAAGGATTTAAATCAGGACAATATCGCTTTCGTCCTGAAAACCGCGCGTCCAATTGGGCCACAGGCTATAATTTTCCTGCGGTCAAAGCGGGACTTATTGTCAAAGAGCTGATTGACGATCACAATCCTGTGCCGATGCAGGGGCTGGTCATGAACCAGCGCCGCCCTTTGTTTCAAGATATCCGTGTGCGGCAAGCGTTGACCTTTGCTTATGATTTTGAGTGGATGAATAAAACCTTGTTTCATGGTCAATATGAACGTTTGCAAAGTTTTTTTCATCACTCAGAGCTGGCGGCAACAGGAACGCCATCAGCTGCTGAGATGAAGGTGTTAACGCCTCTACTGTCTAAGCTTGAACCGAGTCAGCGCCAAGCGGTACTGGCTGAGTGGCAGCTGCCGATCAGTGATGGTCAGGGCTTTAACCGTGAAGGGCTGCTAAAAGCGCGTCAGTTGCTGCTTGATGCTGGGTTTTATTATCATGATATGATGCTGTATCAACCAAGCGGTAAGCGCGCAAGTATTGAAATCTTGATGACAGGTGATACGCTAGATCGTGTGCTGTTGCCTTATGTTCGTAACTTGCAACGCTTGGGCTTTGATGCAAGCCTGCGCCAAGTGGATGCACCGCAGTATACGGAGCGGATGCGCCGTTTTGACTATGATATGGTAGTCGATGTCTTTCAGCAAAGTCTGTCACCAGGCGCTGAACAGGCTGGGTATTGGGGCAGCCGTGCGGCTGATGAAGACGGCAATCAAAATACCATTGGTATCAAAAACTCAGCCATCGACAGTGTGATTGAGGACTTGGGTAATGCTGATAGTCGTGAGCAAATCGTACTTTACACGCAGGTTCTCGACCGTTTGCTGCGCTCAGGGTATTATCTGGTACCGCTATACGGTCGGTCGGCCACCCCTGTGGCTTATTGGGATCAATACCGCCATGTCAAAACCCTACCAACCAATGCCGTTGGTATTGATTACTGGTGGTCAGATAAGGACGCTGAAGCACGGATCAATCGCTATTTGGGCCAGTGATAGCCCGATAACAAAATATAAGAACAGATCGCGCCCTAACATTCATTGATAAAAAAATAATAGACCCTGTGTCGTAAGGACTGAACATGAGTATTCGTATCCATCCCATTAAGGCATTTAGTGATAACTACATTTGGACTTTGATTAATGAGAATAACAAGCAGGCCATTGTCATTGACCCCGGTCAAGCAGCGCCTGTGACTACCTACTTGGAGGCGGAAGGGCTGGAGTTGACTGCGATTTGGATCACACACCATCATCATGACCATACTGGCGGTGTTGCTGAGCTACAAGAATACTTTCCCATGACGCATATCGTGGCGCATGGCGAACACGGACTTCAAGAAGATCAAACCATCAAAGACGGCAGCACGGTCAGTTCATGGGGTTATTCCGCGCAGGTTTGGGATGTGTCAGGCCATACTGCAAGTCACATGGCTTATATTGTAGATATCGATGGTCACAAGCATTGCTTTTGTGGTGATACGTTGTTTAGCGGTGGCTGCGGCCGCGTCTTTTCGGGCACGATTGAGCAGCTTTATGACAGCCTTGAGCGTCTAGACGAGTTGCCTGCAGAGACGCGCTGCTACCCCGCCCATGAATATACCGCCAACAATTTGCGCTTTGGATTATCTATTGAACCTGATAATGCTGCGATGCAGCAGGCCTTGGCGCAAGCACAACAACAAACAGAACAAGGCGTGCCAACGCTGCCAGTCACCATCGAGCACGAACGCGCAGTCAATGTGTTTTTACGCACAGAACAGTCCAGTGTGATCGCAGGTGTGAGGGCTTTGACCGCTTTGGATGATGATAAACCACTAACGGTATTTGCCGCCTTGCGTGAGCTGAAAAATAACTTTTAAATAAAGATGATAAAGTCATCTCTTTAGGCGTCAGCGCTGCGGTACATCGTGGGTTTGTTATTTAGGAATTATGCATCATGGGTCGATATATCTTAAAACGACTGCTACTCATATTACCGACGTTATTTTTGATATTGTTGGCCAATTTTGTGATCGTGCAAGCGGCTCCTGGTGGTCCTGTTGAGCAGCAAATCGCCTTGATTGAGCAAGGCGCAAAAGACAATGCACTCAATGCCAATGTTGGGGCAGGATCCGCAGGGGGGAGCGATAGTAATTATCAAGGCACGCGCGGACTGTCTGATGAGATGGTCGCGGCGATCAAGGCACAATACGGTTTCGATAAATCGGCACCTGAGCGCTTTTGGATCATGCTCAAAAACTATGTCCAGCTTGATTTTGGCAAGTCATTCTTCAAGGGGCAGCCTGTTACCGACTTGATTGTAGAAAAGCTGCCCGTTTCGATATCACTTGGTCTTTGGAGTACGCTGCTGATTTATCTGATTGCGATACCACTGGGTATTTATAAGGCAATGCATCATGGCTCAGGTGTCGATAAAGCGACGGCCATGCTGCTGGCAATAGGACATGCGATACCAGTATTTGTATTCGCCGTGATCTTGCTGGTGTTTTTTGCAGGTGGAAGCTACTGGAATATTTTTCCGCTGCAAGGACTGACATCAGAAAATTTTGATCAGTTATCGCTCATCGGCAAAATAAAAGATTACTTTTGGCATTTGGCTTTGCCGCTGCTGGCAAGTACGGTAGGCGGTTTTGCAGGTTTGACCTATTTAACCAAGTTTAGCTTTTTAGAGGAGCTGGGCAAGCAGTATGTTCTGACCGCACGTGCCAAGGGGTTACGCGAACGGCAAGTGCTGTATGGGCATGTGTTTCGCAATGCTATGCTGATTATCATTGCGGGTATTCCCGCGGCAATTGTGGGTATCTTTTTTGCCAGCAACTTTTTGATTGAGATTATCTTTAAATTGGATGGTCTAGGTCTGCTTGGCTTTGAGGCCATTCAGCAGCGTGATTATCCAGTGATTTTTGGAACCTTGTTTATTTTTACCTTGGTGGGTTTGCTGTTGCAACTGGTGAGTGACTTGAGTTATCACTTGGTTGATCCACGTATTGATTTTGAGGGGCGCTGATGTTGAATCCGATTTGGCAAGCGCGCCTAAACCGTTTTCGTCGTAATCGCCTGGGCGTGGTCTCGCTGCTGGTTTTTTTGGTGATTTTTACACTGTGTATGCTCGCCAATGTGATTGCCAATGACAAGCCGCTGATCGTCAAGTACCAAGGCGATTATTATTTTCCCGTACTCAAAGCCTATCCTGAAACGACTTTTGGCGGGGTTTTTGAAACGCAGGCCAATTATAAAGACCCTGTGGTGCAGTCGCTCATTGAAGCGGATGGCTATTATGTCATGCCGCCAATTGCCTTTGCTGACCAAACGCCCAATGTCGAGCTGGGTTTGCCATATCCTGCACCGCCCAACAGCCAAAACTGGCTTGGTACCGATGACATGGGCCGTGACGTATTGGCGAGAATTTTATATGGTATGCGGATATCTCTCTTGTTTGGGTTGGCCTTGACGCTGGCTGGGGCGCTGATTGGGATCATCGTTGGGGCAATCCAAGGCTACTATGGCGGCTGGGTTGATCTGGCAGGCCAGCGGTTTATGGAAGTCTGGGGCGGGATGCCGCAGCTGTTTATGATTATTATTTTGGTCAGTTTATTTAGTCCCAGTATTACGATACTGTTTGCTATGATGCTACTCTTTGGCTGGATGGGACTGGTGGGGCTGGTGCGTGCTGAGTTTTTACGTGCGCGTAACTTTGATTATGTGCGGGCCGCGCGTAACTTGGGCGTGTCCGATTACCAAATCATGTACAGGCATATTTTGCCTAATGCACTGGCCTCCAGCCTCTCGCAGCTGCCATTTATTTTGACTGCAAATATCATTGCGCTGACTGCGCTGGACTTTTTGGGTTATGGTTTGCCGCCAGGTTCACCGTCACTTGGGGAGCTGATGGTGCAAGGCAAAGACAATTTAGAAGCGCCATGGTTGGCATTGTCAGGATTCTTTAGCCTGACCATCATGCTGTCGTTACTTATTTTTATTGGCGAAGCGCTACGTGATGCGTTTGATCCGAGGCGCTCTTGATATGACCACCATACCGCATACCATAATGAATAACGATACCCGCGTGGCTTCAGCGCCCGTATTGACAGTCGATGGTTTGAGCATCAAGACGAGAAAAGGTGCTACCTTGGTAGATAAGCTGTCTTATCAGTTGCATCAGGGACAAACACTAGCCATCGTGGGCGAATCAGGCTCAGGGAAGTCGATTGCCAGCTTGGCACTGCTGGGGCTATTACCTACCAGCTTAACCGTAACAGGTACGGCAACACTGGCAGAGATTGGCGCGTTACCCTTAACGGACAGTCAGAGTGATGGTGCACTGTGGCGCACCATTCGTGGTCAAAAAATTGGCATGATATTTCAAGAGCCAATGACCGCGCTCAATCCGCTGCATACGGTCGCCAAACAAATTGCAGAATCGCTGCGTCTTGCTGGTGTATCCAAAAAACAGTGGCCAGCGCGCAGCTTGGCGTTACTACAAGACGTAAATATCACGGCACCTAAAGACAAGCTCAAGCGTTACCCTCATGAGCTGTCTGGCGGGCAACGCCAGCGGGTGATGATCGCTATGGCGCTGGCGCAGCAACCTGATATCTTGATTGCTGATGAGCCGACGACGGCGCTGGATGTGACCTTACAGCACGAGATTTTGACGCTGCTGGATCGCTTAAAGCGTGAGCACAATATGGCGATGGTGCTGATTAGCCACGATTTGAATTTGGTTAAACGCTATAGTGATGACGTCATTGTCATGCAGCGAGGTCAAGTCATTGAGCAAGGCGACACTGCAAATATATTTCACCAACCCAAAGCCGAATATACCCGCATGCTGATTGAGCAAGATTTTGGTCAAGCATTGTCGTTACCCGAGGGGGATGAGAATTCATCCGTGCTATTGGTGAACGATCTACAAGTACAGTTTTCTGCAGAAAAAAGCCTATTTGGTGGTACGAAGCGCTGGTTTGATGCGGTAAATGGTCTCAATATGCAACTGACTGCAGGGCAGGCCATCGGGATCGTGGGCGAGTCGGGATCTGGCAAAACCACCACTGCGCTTGCGTTATGCCGCTTGCTGAGTCATCAAGCACGGGTACAAGGCACTGTGCGCATTCATGGGCAAGACATGCTGGCACTATCAAAGTCAGCGCTGCGTCATTCTCGTGCCAATGTGCAGATGGTTTTTCAAGATCCCTTTGCCAGTATTAACCCGCGCATGACAGTGATGCAAATTATCGAAGAAGGCTTACTGGTGCAAGGGATAGACAAGGCCACCCGCGAGAAAGCGGTGCTTGAAAGCTTGACCACAGTACATCTGCCAACTGCTTTTGCCACACGCTATCCCCATGAGCTGTCGGGCGGTCAGCGTCAGCGGGTGGCACTGGCGCGTGCGCTGGTGATGCAGCCACGCCTGTTGATCTTGGATGAGCCAACCTCGGCGCTAGACAGCAGCACACAAGTGACAGTGGTTGAGTTGCTGCGAGAAATACAGGCCACCAGACAGCTCAGCTATGTGTTTATCAGTCATGATCTCAAAGTCGTGCGTGCGCTTTGTCAACATATTATGGTACTAAAGGATGGGGTCTGCGTCGAAGCGGGAGCGACAGAGACTATCTTTGCGCAGCCAAACCACCCTTATGCCAAGCGCTTATTGCAGGCAAGTATGGGCGCGCCTTAAGCTTGATAAAATAGCTCTGTTAAAAAAAGGACGCCGAGGCGTCCTTTTTTTGGTGAAGCTGATGAAAGCACCGATACAACTGGAATAGCCTACAAGGCTACCTTATGGTGGGCGTTAAAATGATGGCTGTCGTTTGGGCACTGCTCCCAAAAACTCATTGCGTGCCTGATTGTCATGGACAAATTCGCCCAGCATTGCGGTACTGCGGGTAGTGGAATGCTGCTTATTGACACCGCGCATCATCATACACATATGAGCGGCATCCATCACCACAGCCACGCCGCGACAACCAGTGACATCCATGATGGTTTGCGCCACTTGTTCGCTGAGGTTTTCTTGAATCTGTAGGCGACGCGCAAACATATCGACAATGCGCGCAAACTTTGACAAACCAAGCACTTGTCCATTGGGTAAATAGCCAATATGAGCGACGCCATGAAATGGCAGCATATGGTGCTCACAGAGTGAGTGAAATTCAATATTTTGTACCAACACCAACTCGCGATTGGTCGATGGGAACACAGCATCATTGACCACATCACTTAGGTTTTGATGATAGCCTTGCGTTAAGTAGGCAAACGCTTTTGCTGCTCGCATAGGGGTTTCAACAAGACCTGGACGCGTCAAATCTTCACCTGTCGAGCTGATCAATTGACGGTAAGAATCAACGCTTTCTTGGTAATCTGAGACTATTGTTGGGGTGTTACTCATAAGTTTGGCAGCCATCCAAAATGTGGGTATAGCTTAACGGTAAATCCTATTTTGTAAAGGATTTTTGTAAAAATTGTGCAAGCTGGAAGAGGTTGTGATTATACTTGAAATCCGCTCAACTTCATACCGTTGTCAGTCAGCGCTTGCGTCAAGCCAAAAGCTTTTTATACTGCCACACGCGGTATAGTTTACGACTGTTTACTTAATTTGATTCGTGTATAATGAGATATCTGTATTTTTGATTGTACTTTTTACTGTATTGCTGAGTCTCAGCAATAGTTATTTACCCTACCGATTGGATTTCATCGGTACATAAGGAGCGATTATGCTACTTCAAGGACAGCGTTTTGTCGTCACTGGTATCGCCAGCAAACTCTCTATTGCATGGGCGATTGCTGAAGCACTACACCGTGAGGGCGCGTCTTTAATCTTGACCTATCCCAATGACAAAATTAAAAAACGTGTGGACATGGCAGCCGAGCATTTTGAAGCAGACTTGGTCGTCGAGTGCGATGTGGCCTCTGATGACTCTATTGACGCATGCTTTGCTCAAGTAGCTGCGCATTGGGGTGATGGTATTGATGGTATCGTTCACGCCATTGGTTTTGCACCGATGGATCAGCTGGATGGCGATTTTACCAATGCGACCACACGTGAAGGCAGCCAAATTGCTCATGACATTTCAAGCTATAGCTTTGTTGCACTTGCCAAGGCAGGCCGTGAACTATTGGCCATGCGTCATGGCTCTATGCTGACCTTGACTTATGAAGGCAGTATTTCAGTATTGCCAAACTATAATGTCATGGGCATGGCAAAAGCCAGCCTTGAGTCTAGTGTGCGCTATTTGGCCACCTCGCTTGGCGGCGAAGGCATTCGTGTCAATGCTATCTCAGCAGGTCCAATTCGTACTTTAGCAGCCAGCGGTATCAAGTCATTCCGCAAAATGTTAGACATCAGCGAAAAAATCGCCCCGCTACAGCGTAACGTCAATCAAATGGAAGTGGGCAATGCCGCCTTGTTCCTCTTGTCGCCGTGGGCCTCAGGCATTACTGGCGAAATCTTATTTGTCGATGCTGGCTTTAACACGGTTGCCATCAGTGAGCAATTGATGACGATCGGTGACTCAGAGTAGCTGCGTATCCGTCACAATGATGGTGTGTCATAGCGGCTTGTGCGTAACAGATAATCGTGTATAACCCAAAAAAAGACAGCCAAGCGGCTGTTTTTTTTGGTTATACTATGAGCTTTTGTGGCCAAATAGACCCTTAGGCGGTGCTGATGATCACTAAGCTACCAAGATGGATATTGTGGGGCGGGGCAGTCTTAGCCTTTAGTGCAGGCTGCGTCAATACCGCTGCATTGATAGGTTTTACCAGTCTATCGGTGTCGCATGTAACAGGCAATGTTAGCCTCTTTGCTGCGGCTATTGCGCATTTTGATGGACGTAGCCTATTATATATTGGTGCCTCATTATTGTCGTTTTTGGCGGGAGCCATATTAAGCGGCTTTGTCATTGGGCAGACCTCACTTAAGCTCGGACGACGCTATGGCCGTGCGCTTTATATCGAGGCGGCGCTGTTGTTCTTAAGTTACCTACTATACCAAGATCATGATTATTTGGGTCAGTTAACCGCAGCGATGGCATGCGGTCTACAAAACGCCATGGTGGCCACTTATAGCGGTGCAGTGATTCGTACCACGCATTTGACGGGACTGACTTCTGATATGGGGGCTGCCATCGGTAACTGGCTGGCAGGACGGACAATCAGTAAGCCGACACTCGGTTTCCAAGCCATTATTTGGTACTGCTTTTGCGGTGGGAGTGTGGTTGGTGCCTTTGCCTACGCACATGTGGGTTATGCAGCGCTATTGATACCCAGCAGTATTGTCTTGATTACAGCGCTGCTCTATAGCCATGCGTCAGAACACTTGCCTGAAAAACGCGAAGAAAAACAGCCATCATAGCGGCGTAAATATGATGACTGCTTAAAAAGAAGGTCAATATGGATTCTGATTAAACATATGCTGGGTATTTTTTGGTATGATCTACGTCGCTAGCAGTATCAGTTATTGATCGTCGTCTTCATGATTTTCGTGCTCATGCATACCTTGCATCATGTCAAGTGCCGAGTCATCCGTGCGCTGCTGGTCTTCTTTGGCCAGTGCGTCTTGGTTGATATCTTTTGGCGCCATTTTGGTGGTAACGTCAGTTTTATTTGGGTTTGTCATGACATACTCCTGATGGTTTTATTTATTGTCTTTATGATAAATATACTATTTAATGAGGATCGCCTGCCACGATATGATTGCTATCGCTACAAAGTATTGGCCGATTAACTGAGTATGTGACATCGTTTTTAGCTTGTATAGCAGTAAATGATAGTGATTTGATAACTTTGTGTAACTGATAAATAAGATAAAAAATAGATATATATGTCTAAACACCTGATAGTTAAATAGGTTTTACTATCAGTAATATGCTTTTTTATCAATAAAGTGGCTAAATAGCGATTATAACGTGACGTTATAATGTTAATAAAATGTATTTAGAATAGAAATGACGCGACCATAAAAAATTCCGATATACTGACAAAATTTTAACGAATTTAGTACTGATACAATACTATTTTGTGACTGATGCATATTGGACTTTTTAATTTGACGACCTCTCTGAATACGATAAGGATAATTTATGTCAGAGCAAAAATTAGATGGCCATCTGCCTAATGATGGTAACGAGTATCTGTTTACAGATACATTCCCAAAGGGAACGGGAAAAGGGCTGATTATAGTCGTAATTGCGGCGATCATTAGTTTTGTTATTTATAATGTATTACCATTTGAGGTCAGTGCCAATAAAGGGTTGGCAATGCTGTTCTTCATCGGCGTGTTGTGGTTGACTGAGGCGATACACGTCACTATCACTGCGCTTTTGGTGGTTGTAGTAGGGGCATTGATTAATATTCCTGATTTCGATGCCAAAATAGGATTACAAAGCTTTTCTAGCCCCATTATTTATCTGTTTTTTGGTGGCTTTGCGTTGGCAGCAGCGCTTCATGTGCAAAAGCTCGATAGAAAAATTGCGCTAAAGATTTTATCGATGTCTGGCGGTAAGCTGGGTACAGCGGTATTATTGATTTTTGGTGTGACTGCCTTTTTGTCTATGTGGATTTCAAACACGGCTACCACGGCGATGATGCTACCGCTGGCACTGGGTATCTTGACTCAAGTGGACAGTAAAGAAGACCGTGGTACCTTTGTCTTTGTACTACTCGGTATCGCTTATTCAGCAAGTTTGGGTGGTTTGGGTACAATTGTTGGTTCGCCGCCGAATGCCATTGCCGCAAAAGCGCTTGAGATTACGTTTGTTGATTGGATGAAGTTCGGTATCCCAATGATGTTGCTATTGTTACCTGTGCTTTTGGGTACCATGTATTTCGTATTAAAACCCAACCTCAACCGTAAGATGACGCTACAACAAGATGAGTCTATTCCTTGGACTAAGACGCGTATTTTAACGATTGCCATATTTATTCTGACGGCAGGTAGCTGGATGCTGTCCAAAAAAATCGGTGCCGCATTTGACATTGGTAGTATGGATTCTATCATTGCACTATTAGCAGCAGCAGCTGTTGTAAGTTTTGGCTTAGTATCTTGGAAGCAAGTATCGGATAATACGGATTGGGGTGTGCTCATGCTATTTGGTGGCGGTATTGCGCTATCAAATATCCTAAAAGTATCAGGCGCATCATTAGTTTTGGGCGAAACCGTTGCTAGCGGCTTAGCCAATGCACCATTATTAGTAGTGATGATTGCGATCTCTGCATTCATTATATTTTTGACAGAGTTTGCATCCAACACGGCATCAGCTGCGCTCTTAGTCCCTGTATTTTTGGCA
This sequence comes from Psychrobacter sp. PSi21, assembly GCF_054960615.1. Lineage (NCBI taxonomy): Bacteria > Pseudomonadati > Pseudomonadota > Gammaproteobacteria > Moraxellales > Moraxellaceae > Psychrobacter > Psychrobacter sp. PSi21. The sequence goes on along the minus strand of NZ_JBHNYR010000004.1, from coordinate 57,225 downwards.
ATTGCAGAGTATATGGGCCTGCCGCACGAAGTCTTAGTACTCATTATCGGTATTGGTGCTTCTTGTGCCTTTATGCTACCAGTAGCCACACCACCAAACGCCATTGTATTTGGTACTGGTTTGATCAAGCAAACAGAAATGATGCGTATTGGTGTCATTTTGAATATTATTGCTACCTTTCTCATTGGCTTCTGGGCATATTTCTTCTTACTATAAACCGTGTTTCTTACATTTTATCATGGAAAATGAAACCCATAAAAAAACCGATATCTATAAGATGTCGGTTTTTTTGTTTATAACAGATTTAAAAGTGCCGTTATTCTGGTTCAGACAGCCAGATCCAACCATTTTCTAACCATTCCATCATCTCATCTGGGTCAATATTGACCACATCTGTGGCACTGATGCTGTCACCATCGGCCAATCGTATCAGCAAGGCAGCACTGGCATCATCGAGGCCATCTACACGTTGCCCATTAACATAGAGGGTTACATTGCCATTATGGTGATTGTACAGTATGCGGCTGCTATAGTCCGCTTGCAATACCGCGCCTTGAGCCAGCGTCTCAAGTAACTCGTCAGTATCGACAGTTTCTTCAGGTACCAGCGCATCATATTGTCGCTTACTGACCACTTCGCTGACCGCTTGACGCATGATATCAGCACCGCGCTCTGATTGTAATAATGTCAGCAGTTGGGCGCTAATGGCATTAATACTATCGGCTTGTAGTGCTCCTGAAGCTTGCTGTGCTTGCGGCAATAGCATCGGCACAAAAAGACTGCTGTCGTTAGTGGCCACATCAGCGAGACTGTCGATCACTTGCATCAGATTAGGGCGGCGACAGCCAAAAGAAAAGGTTAAGCAGTCATCCTGAGCCACACCAAAATGAGAAAGTTTAGGCGGTACATAGAGCACGTCGCCAGCCTCTAAGACCTCATCAAAAATAATATCACCCATGTCATCAAAGATACGAATCGGCTCGCCTGCGACAAACTCGGTCTGCTCATCACAAAATTTGCCCAGCTGCCAGCGGCGCTGACCACAGCCTTGTGCCAAAAACACATCATAATCATCATAATGCTTGCCTACTGAGCCACCTTTGGGCGCGTAAGAAACCATGATGTCATCACGTTGCCACTGAGGTACAAAGTCAAATGCCTGCCACAGTTGACCCAGCTCAGGCGACCACTGCTCAAGGTTTTGTACCAGTACCGTCCATTTCTCAGGTAATTCAGCAAAGTCGGACTCGGTCAGGGGGCTTTTTTTGAGTTGCCACTGTGTTGGTGCGGCATCATCATCGCTTGTAGTATGACCAACAGCCTCTGGTTGCTCGGTGATTAGACGCGCTGAGGCATCTTCGTCTAACGCTAAGCCTAAGATATCTTCAGGATCAAACATACCGATCAACTGAGGTAGTCCTTGCTTGATCAATAATGGTTTTTTTTGCCAATACTCTGATAAAAATTGTTCAGGAGAAATGTGATCAGGTAAACAAAGTGGTAAAGTGCTCATGGAAGGACTCATAGTGTTGGATTGGTTTAAAATAATGCCTAGTGCTACTTTAGAAAAAGCATATAATCGTTTATGATTGCCAATCATATTGCGATGTTATTGGCGTATGCCATCTGTAGGATATTTATGAAAAAACTTAGTGTTATTATGCTGCTGGCCAGTACTTTTTTCTTGCAAGCGTGTGTGCATAAGATCGTCACAGTACCCGCTAAAATCGCCTATAAGACCACCAAGGGGGTAGTGAAAGGTACGGTCGCGGTGGGTAAAGCCATCATACCTGGCGATAGTGATGACGACAAAAAGGACGACTAACTGCCGATTGGCAATGAAGTGGCAGTTTTTTAAAGCGGCGCTTCTATTTCCTGAGACGGCGAAAGATACCATTTAATCTTGCGGTATCCACTTTATAAAGACTTAGCGACACATTAGCTTGTTGCTGGTAACTGGACGCGGCGTTTGTTATATAAAGACAATAAGGCCGCAATCAGCCCACCGATAAGTGCCAATGCCATATCTTTGTGCGCATCCCATATGTCGCCTTGCTGGCCATTGTAGGCTTCGGCGGCATCTGGTGATAACGTGGAGGCAATGGCCCATTCTAATAGTTCATAAAGCATGCTTGATGACATATTGATCATCAGCGCAATGACGATCATACGCTTTATCGATCGAATACCAAAAAGCGTTCTTGAGATTTCAATCATCATGGCAAATAACAATAGGCCGTAACTAAAGTGTACGAGCCTATCGTACATATTACGCTGCCAGCCAAACAAATCATTTAACCGTATACCAAATAATGACTGTATCCAGTCATCATAAGGCACATAGGAGTATAGATACCGTGCACCTACGATATGAATGATCAAAAACAGCGACGCGAGCATATAGGCGCGCGTACTAACACGCCAATAGCGGTAAGCCGCGAACATCAATGCCAAAAACAGAAGTGTGCCAAGCTGATGCAGCAAATAGCTTGACCATGCGAGCGGCTCAATACTGGCCAGCACCATTGCTGTAAATACAGCAATGGTGCTGGCAATCACGCCTTTAGACGTATTTAACATATGGCTAACGTATCAGTCAGCTGTATTACAGCTTGGCGATCCAGTCCTTGATAGTGCGCGCTTGCTCAGCGGCATTGCCTATATAAGTGGCTGGCGTCATGTCGCGCAAACGCTCTTTGTCGCTGTCGCTGACGGTGCTTAGCTCATCACTATCTACAAAAGTGAGCATCGCATCACGGGTCATGGCATTACCACGAGTTAAGGCTTTGAGCTTCTCATATGGGTTTTCAACGCGGTAGCGGCGCATGACCGTTTGGATAGGCTCGGCGAGTACTTCTTGCGCCATATCTAAGTCATCATTTAGGCGCTGTGGATTTACTTCAAGTTTGCCCACACCTTTTAGGCAGGCATCAAAAGCGATCATGCTTTGCGCCAGTCCCACACCGATATTACGTAGTACAGTCGAGTCTGACAGATCACGCTGCATACGTGAAATCGGTAGCTTTTCACCCAAATGCGCCAGCATGGCATTGGCTACGCCGAGGTTGCCTTCTGAGTTTTCAAAATCAATCGGGTTGACTTTGTGAGGCATGGTTGAAGAACCCACTTCACCTTCTTTGAGACGCTGCTTGAAATAGCCTAAGCTGATGTACTGCCAAATGTCACGGTTAAAGTCGATCAAAATGGTATTAAAACGTTTTACGGCATCAAACAGCTCTGCAATATAATCGTGCGGCTCAATCTGCGTGGTGTACGGGTTAAAGGTCAGCTCAAGGCGGTTGTTGATAAAGGCTTCAGCATGCGCTTGCCAATCAACTGCAGGATACGCAGACAGATGGGCATTGTAGTTACCCACGGCGCCATTGATTTTACCAAGCAGTTCAACTTGTTCGATTTGCTTGATTTGGCGAGCGAGGCGGTAAGCCACATTGGCCATCTCTTTACCCAAAGTGGTTGGGCTGGCGGTTTGGCCATGCGTGCGTGATAGCATTGGTTGGTCGGCGTGCGTGATGGCCAAGTCAACGATACTGTCTGTAACTTGCTGCATTTTGTCCAAAACCACGGTGCGGCTGTCTTTGAGCATCAACGCATATGATAGGTTGTTGATGTCTTCACTGGTGCAGGCAAAGTGAATGAATTCTAATGAATCGTTGAGCGCTGCTTGTCCACGGAATTTGTTTTTGATGAAGTATTCAACCGCTTTGACATCATGGTTGGTCGTGGCTTCGATATCTTTAATGGCTTGGGCATCGGCTTCGCTAAAATCATCAACGATGCTGTCTAAAAAGGCATTGGTGTCGCTGTCAAATGCTGCCAGTTCACCGATCGCATCATTATCAGCCAAGGCTTGTAACCAGCGGACTTCAACGGTCACGCGAGCTTTGATCAAACCAAATTCAGATAAGTATGGGCGCAAGCTGTCGGCTTTGCTGGCATAACGGCCATCGATTGGAGAGAGTGCGGTCAAAGCAGAAAAAGAGAGGGTCATAACTGTCCTTTACGTGAGTGAAATAAATAGGGTGAAAGAAAAAATTAGTGTTTATTTAAACGGAGGCTATGATATCAAATATGGCGGATACTATGATTGCCGCTAAGATCAATGAGCCAATAATATAAAGAATAAAGGCTGTCCATAATGTTTTGTGCTTTCGAGCTGAGTAATTGTCGCTGCCCTTTTTTGGTAAATTAAACAGCAACAATACAAGCAATAGAAGGATACAGACCCACACTAAGAGGATAATCGTTAGCATAGGCTTTTATTCCACACATTAAATCTCGCGCGGTGCATTGATTGCTGCAATCACACCGCCACCCAAACACACCTCATCAATATAAAATACCGCTGATTGACCAGGGGTTACTGCGCGCTGCGGCTCGTCAAAGACAACGCGGATTTCGCTGCCGTCTTCATTGGTTGCAAAGACGTGGCAAGCCTGATCTGGCTGGCGATAGCGCGTTTTTGCCATACAGCGCATGCCGTCACTACTAAAAATCGCAACAGGCGCGACTCTATCAACCCAGTCAAGCTTATAGGCGCGTAGCTCAGTGCTCATCATCATTGGGTGGTTATGGCCTTGGCCAACGATCAACTGATTGCTGTCCAAGTCTTTTGCCAATACAAACCAAGGTGCCTCTACACGGTCTTTGACGCCGCCAATACCGATACCGCCGCGCTGTCCCAGCGTATAATACATCAGGCCATCATGCTTACCGATAATGTGATGATCATCAGTGATGATGTCGCCTTGTTGTGCTGGCAGGTATTGCTGCAAAAAGTCTTTAAAACGGCGCTCACCAATAAAGCAAATACCCGTCGAATCTTTTTTCTTGGCCGTGGCCAAATCGTGCTCTTCTGCAATCTGACGGACAACAGGTTTTTCAAGCTCGCCAACAGGGAAGAGGGTTTTGGCGATTTTGTCGCCGCCTACCGCGTGCAAAAAGTAGCTTTGATCTTTATTATTATCAAGGCCGCGCAATAGCTGCGCCACTTCAGTGCCTTCACTATTTTGATAGTTGATACTGCGGCGCGTATAGTGACCTGTGGCGATATAATCTGCACCAAGGGTCAAGGCATAGTCCAAAAAGGCTTTAAACTTGATCTCTTTGTTGCACAAGATATCAGGATTTGGGGTACGGCCTGCTTGGTATTCGGCCAAAAAATGCTCGAACACACGATCCCAATATTCCATCGCAAAGTTTGCGGTATGCAGCTTGATGCCGATTTTGTCACAGACCGCTTGAGCATCGGCCAAATCATCCATGGCGGTGCAATACTCAGTCCCGTCATCTTCTTCCCAGTTCTTCATAAATAGCCCTTCGACGATAAAGCCGGCGCGCTGTAACAAAACGGCAGAAACAGATGAATCGACCCCACCTGACATACCCACGATCACGCGGGTGCTACTGGGGTTGTCGATATCGGCGAGAGTAAGGGCGCGCTGGGCGCTAAAATCATGAGAAACTTGCGTGGCTGATATGGCTGACATAAACTGGCTCAACAACTTATGATAAAATAAGCACCGTATTATAACAGTTTATTGAAAGCGTTGGCGAGCATTGGTAAGCATTGGCAAATGCTGCATGGCAGTGGTGATGACAAATGGTTCATATCATCTTATATAGCCGCTGCACGCTCGTTTTTCTGATCGCTGTCTATCGCAATTATTTTTTAGTCCTGTCTACTGACATTTGGAACGATTATGATAAAAATTGGTCAAGGTATTGATGTTCACGCGTTTCACAATAATGGCGCACAGCAGCAGTATGTGGTGCTGGCGGGGGTTCATATCGAGCACAGTCACAGCTTGCTTGCGCACTCAGATGGTGATGTGGTGTTACACGCGCTAGCTGATGCGCTCCTTGGCGCGTTAGCACTCGGTGATATTGGTCAGCATTTTCCCGATACGGATGCCAATAACGCAGGGCTGGATTCGCGAGTATTGCTGCGCTATGTGTATGGCAAAGTACAAGCTGCAGGCTATATGCTAGGCAACGCGGACATCACCGTAATGTGCGAGCGACCAAAGCTTGCGCCGTACAATCAGGCCATGCGTGACAATATCGCAAGCGATCTACAAACGGACATCAGCAATATCAGCGTGAAAGCGACCACCAGTGAAAAGTTGGGCTTTACGGGTCGCCAAGAAGGCATCATGGCCAATGCCGTGGTATTATTGGTACCCAATCCCGTATAATCACCGCCATATGCTTATCAGTAGGGCAATGTAAAAACGAGGCTTGTAATCAAGCATTCATTGCCCCATGTATCAGCAACGTATTTATCCATTTTTAATGATATTTTTGCTTATCAATCAACTCTGATACTTTTTCTTTATCAGGGTTATTCACTAGGAGTTTTTATGACCGATCAAGCCCCCGAAAACAACGTTGAACAATTGATCCGTGATCAAATCAAAGACAATAAAGTTATCTTATATATGAAAGGCACACCGCAGTTCCCGCAGTGCGGTTTTTCTGCCAAAGCTATTGAAGTGATGACTCAAATTGGCCGTCCATTTGCTTTTGTCAACATTTTAGAGAACCCAGAAATCCGCGCGACCTTACCAAAAGTGGGTAACTGGCCAACTTTTCCGCAGCTGTGGATTGATGGTGAGTTGATGGGTGGTTCTGACATCATTTTGCAAATGTATCAATCAGGTGAGCTTAAGCCATTAGTTGAAGCCAACAGCCCAGCTGCTTAATGCCAAATGACTGACCGATATGTGCTTGCTAACGGCCTACGATAGTAGACCGTTAGACATGCAGTGAAACCAAGCCCAAATCAGCCAAGCGTTGATTTGGGCTTTTTGCTGTCTTGTGATAGGCGGCTTGATATCACGCGGTTCAACAAAGTCTGACCGCACCCGCATTGTGTTTGTACGATTTGCCCCCATATTAGGCTTATAACCAACCCCTGTTGCGACGCGCTGCATCGTAACGCATGGTCAAAAAATAAGAGAGATTTATGAATCAACAAGATAATGCCCAAACGGCTACTGATGCTATCGACCAGCGCCGCGAGCGCCTAAAACAAGCGTCACTACCAATAATTGAGATGGCGAACAATGAATCACATAGCGCGCTAAAGTGTATTCATCAAGTCAATGTGATGGGCGGTGCCACAGGAGGCACTTATAAGGCAATAGAACAGCGCATTATGACCGATCAAGATGCCACAGGCGCGTATCATTTGGCGCTGATGGCGCAAAATACACCAGATTTGCCCATTGATGTACGTCAGTTGATAGAGCTGGTGGTGGATAAGGGTGAGAACCAGCAGCGTTTGGCGTTGCTCAAAAATCTACCTTTGCCACCAGTTGAGATGATTGAAGCAAGAATTATCGCTAGCAATGATGAGCAGGCCATCACGCAGATGCAGGCGTATTTGCAGGCCAATCCTGAAGGTTATGGCAGCCAGCACATGCTGAGCAGCGGTCAGTTTGATCAAGTGGTACCGCTTAGTCCAAATCAGTCTGTCGACGACGATTGAGCGTCAATAACAACCATTGACGTTAAAGATTTTTAAAGTCATCAAAAATTGCTATAATTATCGGTTATTCATCCAATTTCAACAGCTTAGCTGATTCCCTGAGCTGTTATCCGTTTTTTTTAATAAGATTGATACGCAGATTGAGCAGGTGGTGGTCATCATGAGTGATACCGCCGCTTGTCGTTCATGCCATACAATCGAGCGAGGCAGATATGCAATACCCAAAACATTATGACGTGATAGTGATCGGCGGCGGTCATGCCGGTACAGAGGCAGCGCTGGCAGCGGCACGCATGGGCGCGCAGACTCTGTTACTCACTCACAATATCGAAACCCTTGGACAGATGAGCTGTAACCCTGCGATTGGGGGGATTGGCAAGTCGCATTTGGTGCGTGAGATTGACGCATTGGGCGGTGCGATGGCACTGGCAACGGACAAGGCTGGGATTCAGTTTCGGGTGTTAAACAGTCGTAAAGGCGCGGCGGTTCGGGCGACTCGTGCACAGGCTGACCGTATTTTGTACAAAGCAGCGATTCGCCACACGCTAGAGAATCAGCCAAATCTGGATTTATTCCAGCAAGCTGCTGATGATATCTTGGTCGAAAATGGCCGTGCAGTAGCCGTGGTCAGCTCGACAGGGATCGTCTTTAAGACTGAAACCGTGGTACTGACCTCAGGCACGTTCTTGGGCGGCGTCATCCATATCGGTATGGAAAATTCTAATGGTGGTCGCGCGGGCGATCAGCCAGCGATCAAACTTGCCGACCGTTTGCGTGAGCTTAAGTTGCCTGTGGGTCGCCTCAAAACAGGGACACCTGCCCGTATCGATGCACGCAGCGTTGACTTTAATGTCATGGCGGTACAGCCCGGTGACACGCCGCTACCAGTGATGAGTTATATGGGTGATGTGTCGATGCACCCTGAGCAGGTCAACTGCTATATTACCCACACCAACGCCCGTACCCATGACATCATCCGTGAGAACCTTGACCGCTCACCGATGTTTTCTGGCAAAATCGAAGGCGTCGGGCCGCGTTATTGTCCCTCTATCGAAGATAAAATTCATCGTTTTGCCGACAAAGACAGTCATCAGATCTTTATTGAGCCTGAAGGTTTGACCACGCATGAGCTGTACCCCAATGGCATCTCAACCAGCTTGCCGTTTGATGTGCAGCTGGACTTTATCCATAGTATGAAAGGCTTAGAAAACGCACACATCACGCGCCCCGGTTATGCCATTGAATACGATTATTTTGATCCGCAAAGCCTCAAACCAACCCTTGAGACCAAGTCGATTGATCGTTTGTATTTTGCAGGGCAAATCAATGGTACGACAGGCTATGAAGAAGCGGGCGTACAAGGATTATTGGCGGGTACCAATGCGGCATTGGTGACCACCAACAACAGTGAGTTTGACACGTGGACGCCGCGCCGTGATCAAGCGTATTTGGGCGTATTGGTTGATGATCTCATTACCCATGGTACCAAAGAGCCGTACCGGATGTTTACCAGCCGTGCAGAATACCGTTTGCTGCTGCGTGAAGACAATGCTGATCAGCGTTTGACCGAAACGGGTCGCAAACTCGGTCTCGTTGATGATGCACGCTGGCAAGCGTATCAAGAAAAAATGGAAGGCATTGGCCGCGAGTCCGCGCGTCTAAAAGACTTGTGGGCGACGCCAACCAATGAGCTGGGCAAAAAAGTGGCCGCGCAAACGGGTGAGGTGTTGTCTAAAGAGGCGACCGCTTATGATTTGCTTAAACGTCCGCAAATTCATTTTGCTGACATTGCAGCCGTTACTGACTCTCAAGTGCCGCCTGCAGTTGGTGAGCAGATCGAGATTTCGGTCAAATATGCTGGTTATATCGATCGCCAGCAAGAAGACATTGATCAGATGAAGCGTTTGGAAAACACCGCACTGCCTGTTGATTTTGACTATAGCGTGGTGTCAGGATTGTCCAATGAGATCGTCCAAAAGCTGATGCAAGTGCGTCCAACCACGCTTGCGCAAGCAGGTCGTATTAGCGGCGTGACCCCTGCGGCCGTACAGCTCCTTGCCATGACCGTTAAAAAACAGAAAAAAGCCAAATCTGCGCTTGAATCCTAAGTGGATAAAAGACTTATTTGCGGTATTTGAGATTGACTTGGTTGAGCAAAATACGATTACGCACTGATTTTGCTCATTGATATGAGAAGCATACTCTAGTTTGTAGCCATCTGGTATGAGCAGTTACCAGATGGCTTTATTTTTGATTTTACAATCATAAGTTGTGAGATGACGGCCATTTCTGCTAGGGTGATGCTTATGTTCGCAAGATAATAAATGGCGAATAGGCAAAGTCCCACCTGATACTTTCTTATGGTTTATCTCCAATAAGCCGCATCCATACTATGATAGGGCGTTGCCATGATGATGTGCAGCGCCTCTACTTTTTTATTTGAGCGCGCCCATGACTGAAGCCATTATTTTTGCATTCACCATCGTGTTTCCCAACCTGTTTTTAATGGGTCTGGGTTTTTTTATGAAAAAACGCGGGGAGACGAGCCAAGAGTTTATCGATCTGGCGTCGAATTTTGTCTTTAATTACTGCCTGCCGTGTTTGCTGTTTTTTAGCGTGGTGGATAGTGAGGTCGATTATGCCAAACAAATCATCCTGATCACGGCAGGCGTGGTGGTGACGCTGCTGTTGTTCGCAGGCTCGGAGCTGTATGCCAAGCGCTTTATTAGCGCGCCTGCTGATCAGGGCGTGTTTGTCCAAGGTGTGTTTCGCAGCAACATGGCGATTATCGGACTGGCGACCGTGGCCAATGCGTATGGCCCTAGCGGACTAAGTATCGGCGCAGTATATATGGGCGTGGTGACGATTTTGTTCAATATTTTGGCGGTGATTACCTTAAGCCGTGTGTCCAAAAGCACTGAGGATACGTGGATCAGCCGCAGCACCATGGTCATCAAAAAAATCTTTACCAACCCGCTGATTCTCTCCCTATTGGCGGCATTTATTTACAAAGCACTGCCATTACCGCCGCTGAGTGGCGTGATTCATACTACAGGGGATTTGCTAGCGGCTGTGGCGCTACCATTGGCACTGATTTGTGCTGGCGCGAGTATCAATGTCAAATCCATGCTGCATTTATCAGGGCTGTCGATGCAGTCAAGTATTGGCCGTATCGTGGTCGCACCGCTGTTAGCGATTGCGGTCGGGTTGGCGTTTGGCCTAACAGGCGTGCATCTTGGCGTGCTGTTTTTGATGGTAGCGTCTCCTGCTGCGGCAGCCAGCTACGTGATGGCAAAAGCGATGGGCGGCAATGAAGTACTGGCAGCCAACATCTTGGCCTTTACCACGGTGGTGTCGATGTTTGGTATGGCAATCGGTGCGGCGATACTGCGAGCGATGGGCTTGATGTGAATAGGCTGACAAATTTTGATAAAAATGGTGGTTATAAAAATGATGATTAAGGTTGTGTTCTAAATCACGCCGCGTCATCATATGGTGAAACCATTATAAAAATGGTACAGCAAGATTAAACGTTATTTTTCGTAGCCTCTGGAGACGCAGTCGCAGCAAGCAAGAAAAATAACGTTTAATCGAGCGTGTGTGCTACGCGGTATCTATTTTATTTAGGTTCTACTATAGATACATCATCACGCAGCAGACAGAGATGACACGCACGGCTATATGGATAAAAAAACAATAAGGATAAGATATGCAGTGGTTAAATCAGCAGACCGTTAACACGCATTTGACGATGCCAGCCGCAATAGATGTCATTGAGCAGCTACTCAAGCGCCAAGCGGTGCATCCAGACTGGGTGAAATCGCCAGATCGCTTGGTGATACCGACTTTTAGCGCCGATGATCAGCACGCTTCTGGATCGCATTTGTCCATGCCTGCCACCTTGTATGATGGCGCGCGCGAATACGCGGTGGTCAAATTGGTAACCATCTGCCCTGACAACCCAAGTCGCAATTTGCCGACCACCACGGCCATCATTACCGTCTCTGATAATGATACGGGGGCGGTCTTAGCCATTATGGATGGCATCTGTATCACCCAAGTTCGCACTGCCGCCTTGTCTGGTATTGCCACCAAATATCTAGCCAAAAAAGACTGTCAAAGCGTTGCGGTAGTCGGCTGCGGCGGAATGGCATATGAGCAGTTAAACGCGGTGCTTACGGTACGTCCTGAAATCAATACAGTCTACCTATGGAACCGCAGCGCACAGGGCGCTGAACAGTTTAAGGCGCGATTTGCACAAGCGTATCCGCAGTGGGACATCACGATGACGGTCTGTCAGCAAATCGAGGAAGCCATTAGCGGCGCGGATATTATCAATGTGGCGACTCGCGCCCAGCAAGGTCTGTTTGGTAATGCGTCTATAAAACCTGACGTACATATCAATGCTGTCGGTGCTTATCAGCCATCGATGAAAGAGATCAGCAATGAAGTGATTGCCAATAGTCTAGTGGTGGTCGATGATGCGGCAGGCAGTCGCCATGAAGCAGGTGATTTGATTCAAGCGGATGCGGCGACGGATTGCGCTTGGACATGGGCGGATCTGGCAGGAGATTTGCAAGCGCTGGTTACAGGCAACCTGACCAAACCTGAGCCTACGGGCATGACCTTATTTAAATCTGTTGGCGCGGCGCGTTTTGATGCGGCGGTGGCGCTTGATGTGGCACAACTGGCATTAAACAATGATGTTGGTGTCAATGTCATATAATCGAGCATCGAGGCTATCATATATTTAAAATTTGCCAAGTCAAAAAAGCCCACGTTTCGATAAAACGTGGGCTTTTTAATGGGACTATAACGTGGTGGGGTTTTTATAACCCGCTATCTTCGTCACGTTGTGCTTTTTTGCGTTTGCCGCTTTTGTAGGTAAAGTAGCCACCGATAATCATCACGACGACAACCGCTAAAATATAAAAGAAAATGGTCGAACCAATAAACGGGGAAGCTTCCATGATTATTATCCTATCGTTGTTTTTTTATTATTATGCAAGCCGCCTATACTATTGTAAAGTAAACAAATTTAACTGAGGCACCAGTGCCAGTGAGCGCAGACGGGCAGTTTGGTCGTAGACATTGGCGGTGACGATGAGCTCATCTGGCTCAAATCTGGCGATAAAATCGGCCAGCTTTGGCTGTACTGTATCGACCGAACCGATAAAGGAAATGGCTAGCGCATTATCCACCATTTTCTTTTCAGCTTCGCTCCAAACACTGTTCATATTTGCCACAGGTTTTGGCATCTGGCCGCGCTCATTGCGTCGCAAGCGCACAAAACTTTGCTGCGCTGAGGTGAAGTGGTGGTGCGCGGTGTCGTCATCGTCTGCCAATAGCAAGTTGGCAGCAAGCATCACATAAGGCTTGTCCAGATAAGCGGAAGGTTTGAACTGCTCGCGGTAAGTCTCAATTGCTTGGCTGAGCATTTGCGGTGCAAAATGCGAGGCAAAGGCGTACGGTAGACCCAAATGCGCGGCAAGCGTCGCGCCAAATAATGATGAGCCCAATATCCAAATCGGCACATTCGACTGAGCACCGGGGAAGGACTGCACAGCGCTGTCTGCGGTGTCATTACCTAAAAAATACAGCAGCTCTTGCACATCTTGCGGAAAGCGTTCGGCATCTTGCATCTGGCGACGTAGCGCCTGAAACGTGGCACCATCAGTACCCGGCGCGCGGCCAAGGCCTAGGTCAATGCGGTCGCCATAAAGCGCTTGGAGCGTACCAAACTGCTCAGCGACCACCAAGGGTGCATGATTCGGTAGCATGATGCCGCCTGAGCCGATACGAATACGATTGGTCTGGCTGCCAATATGAGACAGCAACACGGAAGTAGCGGCGCTGGCAATGCCCGGCATATTGTGATGTTCCGCCATCCAGTAGCGGTTTAAACCAACTTTTTCGGCTTGCTGTGCGATTTCGACCGTTTGGGCGATACCATCAGCGGTGGTTTTGCCTTCAGGTACAGGCGCGAGGTCTAAAAAAGAAAGGGGAATGCGGTTAGTCATAAATTATCCAGTAAAGTGATTCGTTATTTACTGTTTATATGCTTCTAGCGTCCGCTGGTTTCAAGGTATGGTAAATGCCATTAATAAATGATAACAAAGGGTACAAAGATTGTGTTTAAAACGGCTTAACAGTCAGTTGGTCAGGGATATTTTAATATAAGCTAGGCCCCACGAACCAATGGCAGATACGTCTCCAAGCTTATTTGCGGGTAATTGTTGCCATAAAAAAAGCAGGCAACCGAAGTTACCTGCCTATTCATAATGGCTTATATCAAGTGGTGTTTACTGGGCTTGGTCTTTTAGCTTGTAAGCCAATACGTAGTCACCAATGGTGGTGCCAACCGAACCGTGACCACCTGCAACCAAGACGACCATCTGCTCACCTTTAGAGTTGAGATACGTCATTGGTGTGGCTTGACCACCTGCTGGAATACGCACATTCCACAGTACATCACCATTTTCTAAATCATAAGCGCGGAAGTTGTTTTCCGTCGCCGCTGACAAGAAGGCAACGTCGCCTTTGGTGATGATTGGACCACCAATACCCGGTACACCCAGCTCAAACTTCACTGGAATCGGTGACAGGTCTTGAACTGTACCGTTTTTACGCTGGTAGGCAATCTCACCTGTGGCCAGATCTGCACCAGCAACAGTACCCCAAGGTGGCTGCTGGCAAGGTACGCCAAGCGGTGATAAGAATGGGCCAAGCTCGACGGCATAGTCTGCGCCTTCGTTGGCATTCACACCTTGCTCACCTTTGTTGGTCTCAGCATCGCCCAAGGATTCTTTTGGAATGAGTTTTGAGGTAAAGGCAAGGTAGGTTGGCATACCAAACATCACGCCATGCTCAGGATCAACCGCGAGGCTGCCCCAGTTAAAGGTACCAAAATTACCCGGATAGATGATACTGCCGTTGGTTGATGGCGGCGTGTAGCGCCCGTCATAGTTGAGCTGGTTGAACTCAATACGGCACATCATCTGATCGATAAGGCTGGCGCCCCACATGTCTTTTTCAGTCAACATATCAGGCTCAAAGCTCAAGCCAGAATACGGCTGAGTGGGCGCGGCATGTTCACCAGCGATGAGGTAGCCTTGCGGTGCTTCACGCTCTTTGATGGGTACAATTGGCTCGCCAGTCGCACGGTTTAGGACATACACGTCACCTTGTTTGGTCGGGACAACCAGCGCAGGCTGTTTGCCATCGGCGGTGTCTAGATCAAGCAGTGACGGCTGCGCAGGCGTGTCCATGTCCCAAAGGTCATGATGCACAAACTGCTGTACCCAGCGTGCTTCCCCTGTTTTTAGATCCAAAGCCACCACAGAAGTGGCATATTTTTCTTCAGCAGCGTTACGATAGTTGCCAAGCTGATCGGGCGTACGGTTACCCATGGGGAAGTAGGCCAAACCAAGTTCTTCGTCGGCAGTAGCAATCGACCATGAGTTTGGTGAGCTGGTTTTGTACGTTTGGGTTGGATCATTGACGTCAAAAGGCGCAGTATTATAAGGATCACCTGAATCCCAGTTCCACATCAGCTCGCCTGTGTTGACATCATAAGCACGGATCACGCCAGAAGGTGAGTTGATGTCATAGTTATCGTTAACCGCACCTGCAACAATAATCACGCCGCCTGCCACAACTGGTGGCGACGTCGAGTAGTAATATCCCGCTTGCTGGAATGGCATATTGTGCATGAGGTCCAATGCGCCATCGTCACCAAAGCCTTCACAGCGTTGACCTGTTTTGGGGTCAATGGCGTATAGCTTGGCATCAGAGGTTGGGATAAAGATTTTGGCATCACATTGCTTGGCGGCATTCTCGAAGGTATTGCCTGCAATTTTTTGTACCATGGTATTGCTGGCGGTCGCTTGTGTGCTTGCCGCAGTCACAGCGGTTGTGTCGGCGCTGCTGGCATTGTTGTCTGCGTCATTGACGGCTGCTTGATCGGCAGTATCGACAACATTAGGCGTCGCGCCATTGGTGCCTGCTTGACCAGCATAGTAAGACACGCCGCGACACGTTTGATGCTGGCGCTGCAAGTTTTCGGCAACTTTGGGATCAAATTTCCATAAGGTCTCGCCAGTGTCCGCGTCCAATGCCAGCACCCAGTTATGCGGGGTACACATATATAGAGCATTGCCAATTTTTAACGGCGTGGCTTGATAGGTGGTTTCACCAACGTCATTGGGCCCTTTCATGTCGCCCGTTTCGATTTGCCAAGCAAGCTCAAGGTCTTTGACGTTGTCGGTGTTGATTTGGGTCAGTGGCGAGTAACGCTGGCCATAATCGGTACGGCCATAAGCACTCCATTCGCCATCAGGCGTTTGCGTGCCGTTAGATAACGGATCGCCAAGATTGGCGCCATCAGCATCGCTGTTGTCTGAACCTGATAAATCTAAAGTACCCAGTTTGTCCGTGGCATTGTTTGCCATACTGCCAAACGAGAGCAGCGCACCGACAGCAACGCTGGCAAGTAGACCCCAATAATACATGGGGGTTTTCTTGGTAGTGGTCGCTGCGGTTTGTGGGTTGCTGCTGTTGCCGTGCATCTTTTTAGATACCCACGGCAAGAGCATCAACAGGCCAAAAATAAGCGGGAAGCCAACGCGTGTCGCCAAAGCCCACCAATAAAAGCCAGATTCCCATAGTGACCAAGCAATGGTCACAAGGACAAAGACGGCATAGAGGCCATAAGCGCCCCAGTGCTTTTTAAACAATAAAAATGCAGTCGCCAGCATCGCGATGCCGGCGATAAGATAGTAAGGACTACCACCTAATGAGAGCAAATAAGCGCCACCGACAATAAGCGGCAACGCAAAGAGAGCCATAAGTACGGCTACAAACTTTTCCATGAGCGGTATCACCTTTTTGGCATGCACAAAACAAAAACAGGCCAACCAATAAGCCCATAGGGGGCTTATCGGGTCAGCTGTGCATACATAAACAATAAACAGAGCAAGGTTTTAATAAGACCTTGTATCTCATTTTATCACTTATGAACAAGTTGGGTAAAGGTGACTTGTGTCCGCAGCCTGACTGGTGCGACCGTTTATGGTCATAACCTGTTGATATGGCTTGTCATTAAGAGGTAAATTGCTCTCGGCACAAATCCATAAAGGCGCGGCCATATTGGCGAATCTCGGCGTCATCACGTACTGCCATCCAACTGGTAAAGCGGCCAAAATGATCGACAGGAATGGCGGTTAGGTTTTGATAATGGCTCGGTTCAAAAGCCATCTCAGCAATGATACCAATACCCAAGCCCAAGCCTACATAAGTGCTGATCACATCCGCATCCAGCGCGGCCAGCACGATATCAGGCTCTAGCCCTGCGGCGTTAAACGCTTTGTCAATCGCACCGCGTCCCGTAAAGCCGCCATGATAGGTGACGATGGGGTAACTGGCGAGAGTCGGCAAATCAATGTTTTCTTGTCCTGCCAGCTCATGATCGCTTGGTACGATGACGCGGTGGGTCCAGTCGTAATAACGGTAGCAGCGCAGATAGTTGTTTTGCAGGAGCGATTCGGTTGCGATACCGATATCGGCCTGCCCGCGAATCACCATTTGGGCGATGGTTTCAGGGTCTGCCTGCTGCAAAATCAGGTTGACCTTAGGAAAACGTGCTTTGAACTCTTTGACCACCTGCGGCAGCACATAACGCGCTTGCGTGTGCGTGGTAGCGATGGTCAAGGTACCTGTGTTGGGATTGTTAAAATCAAGGCTGAGGTTTTCAATCGTACGAATTTCGGCAAAGATAGATTCAATATGCGGCATCAGTGCCGTACCCATTGTGGTCAAACCTGTCAGGCGTTTGCCTTGGCGGACAAAGACTTCTGTTTTTAATTGGTTTTCAAGGGCGGCGATATGTTTAGATAAACTTGATTGGCTGGTATGGAGTACGGTTGCTGCTTGACTCAAGTTATAGCCGTTGACCACGGTGTGCCAAACGGTCTCTAATTGTTTGAGCTGAATTTGTAGATGTCGTTGGTTCACCACCACATCAATTGCCATAATGTCATCCTATTATATGAAGGTGTGTTTTGTCGCTTACAAAAGATAAGCGGCAATACGCTGCAAGGGTACAGTGTAAAACAGTGATATTATTCTGCTATATAATAAATAGTCATCAATTTATATTATTTATGAATATAGCAATGAAAACAAGTCATCTGTGGTTTTCGGTGATGGGTCAGCGTAGCATGCCCGAGTTATCAAGTATCGTGATGATAAATGATATAGAGATATATAATCGAGTACGACAAAAAAAGCCAGCATCCGATGATACTGGCTTTTTTAAGGACAATTACCGCGTGAGGTTTACGCGTGCAGTCAGGGTGACTATGAATGCGCCATATCGAAGCGATCGGCGTTCATGACTTTAGTCCACGCCGCCACAAAGTCTTGGACAAACTTCTCGGCATTGTCATCTTGAGCATACAATTCGGCATAAGCGCGCAAGATAGAGTTAGAACCAAAGACCAAGTCGACACGCGTCGCTTGCCATCTGACCTCACCTGTACGGCGGTCACGGATATCAAAAAGCTGAGCGTCTTTTTTATCCTCCACATCTTTATCCGTATCGGTGCTGACGGGATGCCATGTGTTGTCCATGTCAGTTAGGTTGACAAAGAAGTCATTGCTAAGCGCACCGGCACGCTCTGTCAGCACGCCATAAGCGGTATGGTCGTGGTTGGTATCAAGGACACGCATACCACCGAGCAGTACCACCATTTCAGGGGCGCTTAGTCCCATCAACTGAGTGCGATCAAGCAGCATTTCTTCAGGAGAGACGGCATAGTCTGCTTTTACCCAGTTGCGGTAGCCATCATGTAGAGGCTCAAGGTCGGCAAAGGCATCCGCATCGGTCATCTCGGCACTGGCGTCGCCGCGCCCGCTGGTAAAGGGCACACTGATGGTCACGCCTGCATCGGCGGCCGCTTGCTCAATGGCGGTATTGCCTGCGAGTACGATCAGATCTGCCAAGCTGACAGTTTTATCAAAATCAGCTTGGATACGGGTCAAGCCAGATAGCACACGCTGTAGCTGCTCAGGCTCATTGCCTGCCCAGTCCTTTTGCGGCGCAAGGCGAATGCGAGCACCGTTGGCCCCGCCGCGATAGTCAGAGGCGCGGAACGTGCGGGCGCTGTCCCATGCGGTAATGACCAGCTCGCGCGCGCTCAAATCACTCGCCTTGATTTGTGCTTTTAGGGCATCAATGTCTGCATCGGTCAATAGACTGTCGTTTGCTGGAATAGGGTCTTGCCAGATAAAATCTTCACTTGGTACGTCCGCACCGACATAGCGAGTTTTTGGCCCCAAGTCACGATGCGTCAGTTTAAACCATGCCTTGGCAAACACGTCATCAAAGTAATCAGGATCATTGTGGAACTTCTCAGCGATTTTGCGATACTCAGGGTCTTTGATCATCGCCATATCTGCATCTGTCATGATGGGGTTGCGGCGTACGCTGGCATCGTGTGCATCTAGGGGGCGATCTTCTTCTTTAATATTGGTGGGCTCCCACTGCCATGCGCCTGCTGGACTTTTGGTCAATGCCCAGTCGTGACCGAGTAGCAGTTTAAAGTAATCATGATCCCACTGCGTTGGGTTGGTGGTCCATGCGCCTTCGATACCACTTGAGACGGTATCACCGCCATGACCTGTACCCTTCGGATTGCGCCAGCCAAGGCCTTGTTCGGCAACAGAGGCGGCTTCTGGCTCATCCTCGAGTAAGGTCGCATCGCCATTACCGTGGCATTTGCCCACAGTATGACCACCTGCGGTAAGGGCCACAGTTTCTTCATCATTCATAGACATGCGGCCAAAAGTAGTGCGAATATCTTGCGCCGTTTTGAGCGGGTCAGGGTTGCCATCAACGCCTTCTGGGTTGACGTAGATCAAGCCCATCTGTACCGACGCCAGCGGGTTTTCAAGCGATTCACGCTCGTTGTCATCCTCGTAGCGGTTTTCGGTGGCGGCCAGCCATTCACGCTCAGCACCCCAATAGATGTCTTTTTCTGGGTGCCAGATATCCGCGCGACCGCCTGCAAAGCCCAAGGTTTTAAAGCCCATTGATTCATAAGCCATGTTGCCTGCCAAAATCATCAAATCGGCCCAAGACAATTTGTTGCCATATTTCTTTTTGATCGGCCACAGTAGACGACGTGCTTTATCCAAGTTAACGTTATCAGGCCAGCTGTTGAGCGGGGCAAAGCGCTGGTTGCCAGTATTGGAACCACCGCGGCCATCGGCGCGGCGATAGGTACCTGCTGAGTGCCACGCCATACGAATCATCAGACCGCCATAATGCCCCCAGTCGGCAGGCCACCATGATTGTGATTCGGTCATCAAGTTTTTTAAATCCATTTTGACTGCTTCCAAATCAAGCTGTGCAAAGGCAGTAGCATAGTCAAAGTCGGCACCCATGGGGTCGGTCTTGTGGTCGTGCTGATGCAAGATATCGAGGTTTAAGCTGTTTGGCCACCAGTCAGTTGCCGCCGCTGCGTTGGTGGTGTGTGCCTGATGCATCACAGGACAGCCACCCATACTGGGTCGCTGAGGTACGGGTGAGTCCTCAACGTTTTGGTTGTGAATATCAGGCCCAAGCCCGTCACCTTTATCGTAAGTGGTGTTGCTGTTTTTGGTGGTATCGTGATCGACGGGACAGCCGCTATTGGTATTGGCTGGGTTATTTGGGATGGTATCGGACATCATGTCTCTCCTAGTCGGTTATTGGTAGCTATGGTGATAGCATATATTGTTTTTGTTTATTTAAATAACTTGTTTATAAAAACGATATGTTTTAAATAACTTATCATAAAGCATATATTTGTTTATAAAATATAGCACTTTACGACAGGGTTACGTTTCGCTTTTTTAGCAAATAATTAGGGATATGGTCTTTGTTCATAGCGGCTTAGCCAAGAGAGACGCGGCGCAATAGGCTTTGGTCATAGATGGGTGGCTCAAACATAAAAATTATTTTTAGGCCGTTCATAGTGTCGTAAGTTTTGGCTACTTGTCTTTACAGTTCATTATGTTTTGGGTAGTACGTTTTGGGAATAGAGTAGCGCAGGACAAAAATATTGCGGGAATAACTGGTCAATAGAGGGGTTCTCAAGTACCATAATTCAATTTTGCAGCACATTTGGTGTTGATTGTGCGGTGCTTAGCGGCTTGGCTGGCGTGCGACTAGACTTTATTAAGCTAAACGTTCGCTGACCAAAAAGCAGGGTGCTGCTGCCTGTTTTGTACGAAAAATTAGCGAGTTGTTATGTCTGCTGTCAAATCTGTACCGCCCAAGCAACCTGTTGCCAAAAAGTCATGGGGTGAGGCCGCAAAAGCCTATCTCGATCGTCGTGCGCTCATTATGCTATTTTTGGGTTTTGCGGCTGGTATTCCTATTTTGCTTATTTTCTCCAGTTTGTCGTTATGGCTGCGTGAAGCGGGGTTTGAGCGCAGTGTGGTGACGACCTTCAGCTGGGCGGCACTTGGCTATTCTTTTAAGTTTATTTGGGCACCCTTAGTCGATGCGGTGCCACTACCGATATTGACGCGATTGCTGGGTCGCCGTCGTAGTTGGATTTTGATCGCGCAGCTGTTGATCATTTTAGCAATTTATATGATGGCCAGTGTCAATCCGACCGACGAGGTCAGCTTACAATACATGGCGATGGCGGCAGTACTACTGGGGTTTTCATCCGCGACACAAGATATTGTGGTCGATGCTTATCGTATTGAGCTTGCCCCTGCGAGCTTTCAATCAGTGCTGTCGGCGATGTATACGGCAGGCTACCGCTTGGGGATGATCTTTGCGGGTGCAGGTGCGCTATATTTGGCAGATTATTTTGGTTCTACTGAAGCGCTATATAGTTACGAAGCATGGCGCAACACCTATTGGATCATGGCTGCCGTGATGGGCATCGGCGTACTGACGACGCTAGTGATTCGTGAGCCTGTTAGTAACCAGATACGTCTGGATCGCCCCGCCTCAGATTATGCTCGCTTGGTGCTGGTATTTGTGCTCGCGGTAGTGGCGTTTGTGATGGCTTTTATATATGTGGGTGCATTGTTGCCAGAGACCGACAGCATCTTGCTTGCCTTTTTGATCGAAGTCGTTCATCTGCTCGTCAGCTTATTGTTGGCGTGTATGGTGGGTTATTCATCCGTACAAGTGGGCGTGGTCAAACGAGAAATGGCCTATACCACGTGGGTTGAGCCTGTGGTGGATTTTTTTAAGCGTTATGGCAAAAAGGCGCTACTACTACTTGCTTTGATTGGTCTATACCGTATTTCTGATATCGTGGCAGGCGTCATGTCAAATGTCTTTTATCAGGACATGGGTTTTAGTAAGACAGATATTGCTAACGCCGTGAAGCTGTTCGGCGTCATTATGGTTATCGCGGGTGGCTTCTTAGGCGGTATTTTGGCGCAAAAGATGCGTATGATGCAGGCAATGATGGTCGGTGCCATACTGGCCTGTGTGACGAATTTATTATTTGTGCTACTCACTTATCATCCGGGTAGCTTGCCGCATATGTATATGGCCGTGATTTTTGATAATCTGGCAGCAGGTCTGGCCAGTGCGGTATTTATCGCGTTCTTATCTGCCTTGACCTCGATTCGGTTTACCGCGGTACAGTATGCTATTTTTTCATCACTGATGACGCTATTGCCCAAAGTCATGGGCGGCTACTCTGGTACAGTCGTTGACAATATGGGCTATCCGTTTTTCTTTATCTTTACCTTTGCGATCGGTATACCGATCTTGATCTTAATCTATCTGGTCGATAAACATATTGTCATCGGTGATAATGATGATATTTATGGCGATGATAAGTTGGCCAAGGCCAATCCCAATTTGACCGATACCAATGAGCCGCCGCGCGCTTCAGATTGATATCACTTTAGGTAAACGCCCTAGCATTATGATCAAAACATAACCTTAGGCGCTGGCAACCCCAGCGCTTAATTGATGATCTTATAAACAACTTCTTACTATGGTAATACGATGCTATGACCACACCCACCATTCATCACATCAAACAACAACGCACGCAGCTGGCTACCATCACCGTAGGGGATACCAACACATCTGTATTACCGCTATTTTGGATTACTGATTGGTTGCTTGAGGTGTTGGACAAGCCCGCGCTGTTTTTGATCACGGATGATGATTATCAACTGACCGATGCCGAATATGCACGATTTATGGCAGGCGTGACAAAGATGCAAGCAGGTACACCGCTGGCATATCTGACTGGACGGCAAGAATTTTGGTCGCTTAGCTTTAAGGTCAATGAGCATACTTTGATACCCAGACCTGATACTGAGGTTCTGATCGAGCAAGTATTGGCATGGATTAACGCGCAGCCAGTAGCCAAGAGTGAGGCTCAAGTAAAACGCTTGCTGGATCTGGGCACAGGATCAGGCTGTATTGCGATCAGCCTGGCGCACGAATTGGCAAGATCGGCGACTAATAAGCCAGCAAATGATTGGCAAGTGGTTGCGGTTGATATGTCTACTCAGGCGTTAGAGGTAGCACGGCATAATGGTATTGCCAATCACATTCACAATATCGAGTGGCAGCACAGCAGCTGGTACGAGGCTTTAGCAGAAGATGATACTGCAACGTTTGAGGTGATCGTGTCAAACCCACCGTATATTGACGAAGCGGATGCGCATTTGATGCAATTAAAAGCAGAGCCGATCAGTGCGCTTAGTGCACCCAATCATGGTTTGGCTGATATTGAGCATATCGTGCAACAAGCCCCGCAGTATCTTAAACGCGGCGGCTTATTGGCGATAGAGCATGGTTTTGATCAAGGCGAGCAGGTACGTCAGCTGTTTGAGGCGCGCGGCTTTCAGTCAGTGCGAGTGCTACAGGATTTTGGTGGTCGTGATCGCGTGACGTTGGGTGAATATGCGTGATAACGTGTTAACAGACAGCCGTTAATAAGCACAAAATTCAGCACTAATGAGTGATGGGTGCGGAAGATAAATAATAGACAAGCGTAAGCTGTGGTGAGAAACATGACACAACTGATAGATGATGAGCTGCTGCGCTATGCGCGCCAAATTTTGCTTGATGGCTGGGATATGGATGCACAGCTGCGTCTAAAGTCGGCGCGGGTAGTGATTGTTGGGTCAGGCGGTTTGGGCTGCCCTGCATCTGAAACACTGGCACGCGCGGGGGTTGGACAGATACATCTGATAGATGATGATCTGATTGAGGGTAGTAACTTGCAGCGCCAGACGCTGTTTGTCCCTGATGATATTGGCAAGCCCAAAGCCCTGTGTGCGGCAGATCGGTTGACGCAGATTAACCCACTGATAAATGCACAAGGGACGGTTGCACGGTTGACGCAGGATAACGCCAGTCAGTTGCTGGAGCTGGCAGCCGCCAAACCTGATCTGCTGCTGGATTGTACCGACAATTTTGCCACCCGCGATATCATCAACCGTATCAGTGTGCGCCATCAGATACCGCTATTGTCCGCTTCAGCGATCGGTATGCAGGGGCAATTGGCCCTGTTTGAACCGCAGTTGCAAACGGGCTGTTATCACTGCGTGTTTGGCGCGCCCAGTGATAGAGGTAGTGACAGTGCAGAGGACGATGCACGCACCTGTGCCAATTCAGGCGTGCTGGCGAGCACCACTGCCGTGATGGGCAGTTTGCAGGCCAATGCCGCTTTGCAGTATCTCGGTTTAACCAAAAATCCACTGACAGGTAAGCTACTATTGTGGGACGGTAGCCGTATGCTGCAGCGTTTGATGGGTTACCGTAGAGATGCGAAGTGCCCCGTGTGTGGCACGTAATATCTATAGTCAGTACTGAATAAATAAGCATACAACATGAAAAGTGCGCTCAATTTGTATGCTTATTTTTAGTGCAGGCGTTGATATAAATACTTTGCCAGCTCATGTAGCCATCACGCGCTGCGCCCCTTTCTTCTTATTGATAACAGTTGTTTTTTATGAAAATGCATCGACCTCATTTGTTAAAGCATACCTTTAATGTGGTAAACCGTGTGCGCCAGACTGCCAGCATCGCTGGGCTGTCGGCACTGCGTGTTGCTAAAGGTGAAAAACCAGATGCCCGATTGCTCAAGGACACCTTTGAGCAGTTGGGTACGACTTACATCAAAATCGGTCAGTTTATTGCCAGTACGCCGTCATTGTTTCCGCGTGAATACGTTGAAGCTTTTCAAGGCTGCCTCGATCAGACCACACCACTGCCTTACAGCTATATTGAGCGCGTCTTAGAGCAAGAACTGGCTGTTGATGGGCAAACGCTCCTTGATCTGTTTGCAGATATCGACACCAAACCTTTGGCGTCAGCTTCTATCGCGCAAGTACATGCTGCTCGTCTGCATAATGGGGATGAGGTGGTACTCAAGGTACAAAAGCCAGAGGTTGAAACTATCATGCAGACCGATTTGGGCGTGCTTCATGGCGTCACTAAGTTGTTAGAGGTGCTGATGCCCTCGATGAAGTTTGCCAGTATCGCACCGATTATCGATGAGATCAGACTGCGTATGCTTGCTGAAACCGATTTTATTGCTGAGGCGCAAAATATTCGTGATTTTCAGCAGTTTTTGGCAATGTCTGGCAACACGCGGGTGGTCGCGCCCAAGGTGTATGATGCGCTGACGACCAAGCGAGTACTGACCATGAGCCGCTTGCATGGCGTTTCAATGATCGATGAGCGTGCGATGCGTCAGTATTGCACTGACCCTGCGCAAGTGATGACAGACACGCTGAATACGTGGTTTGCCAGCCTCATGCTGTGCAATAGCTTCCATGCCGACTTGCATGCAGGTAACTTGATGCTACTGACCGATGGTCGTATTGGCTTTTTGGACTTTGGTATTGTTGGTCAGCTCAAAGCAGAAAGCTGGCGCGCCTGTTTGGGGATGATGCAGTCACTGCAAGACAATGACTATCAGGCGATGGCGCAGCACATGATTGATATGGAAATGACCCACGGTCGTCATCAAGTGGATGCTGATGCGCTGGCAGCGGATTTGCAGCGCATGATGCAATCGATTATGGCGGAAGATCGCGCCTTTACCAGTGGGGTTCCGTTTAACAGCAAAGAGCAGGCGGATGAGCTCAATCAGATGATGTTAGAGATTGTCGATGTCGGCAAGCGTCATGGTATTCACTTTCCGCGTGACTTTGCGCTGCTAACCAAGCAGTTATTATACTTTGATCGCTTTATGCGTACACTAGCACCAGACATGGATATGTTTAGTGATAAGCGGGTTCAGATGTTGGGACACAGTAAGGGCGCAGCGTCTAAACTGGTGTCATAGCTGATACTTTTTAAATGGATGGCTTTGATGGGGCTATCTGGTTTCGACGCGCCCTAGGCATGATGTGATCAAATCGCGCTACGACTGAAAACCTCTCGCAGCTCAAAGCTGGTATGGACTTGTGCCACACCCTCAATGCGATTGAGCCTGTGCAATAAAAATTCTTCATAATGTGCCATGTCACGGACGCGAACTTTGATGAGATAGTCTTCAGAGCGTCCAGTGACGATACTACAGCTGATCACCTCATCAAAACTCTGTATCTTTTGTTCAAACTGCTCAAAGCGTTCGGCGGTGTGCCGATCCATACTGATAGCGATAAATATCGCCAGTGAATAGCCCAATTTTTGCGCGTCAGTCTGGGTGTGATACCCTGTGACGATTCCTACGTCTTCAAGCCGCTTGACTCGCCTCGCGCAGGGGGTGGCAGACAGGTTGACACGTTCGGCAAGCTCAGTGATGCTCATGCGTGCTTGCGTCTGCAACAAACGCAGCAACTGTTTGTCGGTGACATCAATGTCAAACGCTGTGGTCAATGTGGCCTCTTTATTTTGGCTATTGGGCATTTTAAACTCATAATTGGTGACTTTCACCAATTATAGTCAATATTGTAGTGTTTACCACTCATTTTAATCAAAAATAGATGAGATAAAGTAGAATTTCTCTACTTTATCTTTGTTATTATAATGATACAAACTTTTGTTACTCACCATACGGCTATTGCCTTATGATGAATACGTTCACCCACTTCCTGTAAGGATTGATTATGTCTGACCATAGCGCCCGCACGGCGAAAGTTGCCCCTAAAAATGCTGCTTTTGATTTTCGTAAGTATCGCCCATTTGCGTTTGCGCCGCTGCTATCAGACCGCACGTGGCCGAGCAAGATGGTTGTGCAAGCACCGATCTGGGCCAGTGTTGACCTGCGCGACGGCAACCAAGCACTGATCGATCCGATGACCATTGAACAAAAAATGCGCTTTTTTGAAACCTTGGTTGATGTGGGCTTTAAAGAAATTGAAATTGGTTTTCCATCAGCCGCTCAGGTTGAATTTGATTTTACGCGTAAGCTGATCGAAGAAAACCATGTACCTGACGATGTGACCTTGCAAGTACTGGTACAGGCACGTGAGCACTTAATCGCCCGTACCTTCGAATCGTTAAAAGGAGCCAAACGCGCCGTTGTTCACGTCTACAACTCGACCAGTCGCGTACAGCGTGACAAGGTATATGGCAAAGATTTGGCCGAGATCAAGGCCATTGCCATCACGGGAGCTGAGCTGCTTAAAAAGTATGCCGCGCAATATCCTGAAACGGAGTGGATATTTCAATACTCGCCAGAGAGCTTTAGCCAAACCGAGACAGAATACGCGGTAGAGGTGTGTGATGCGGTCTGCGAGGTGTGGCAACCACAGAACGGCCAAGGCGTGATTATCAACTTGCCTGCAACCGTTGAAGCGTCAATGCCCAATATCTTTGCCGATCAGGTTGAATACTTTTGCCGTCATCTTGCTAAGCGGGAGCATGTGATTGTCAGCTTGCATACGCACAATGACCGTGGCTGTGCTATTGCGGCCGCTGAGCTTGGCTTGCTGGCTGGTGCCGATCGTATCGAAGGAACGCTCCTTGGTAATGGTGAGCGTACGGGTAACATGGACATCATGGTGATGGCGATGAACTTGTTTAGCCAAGGCATTGATCCTGAGCTTGATTTTAGCAACATGAGCGAGATCGTACAGGTGGTCAGCGAATGCAACAATCTGCCAATACATCCGCGCCATCCTTATGTGGGTGAGTTGGTCTTTACCGCCTTTAGTGGCTCGCATCAAGACGCGATCAAAAAGTCACTCGACTATAACGAAAAGCACAAAGAAACCGACGATGTGTGGGACGTGGCTTACTTGCCGATTGATCCTGTGCATATTGGCCGTAGCTATCAGGACGTGGTACGTATTAACAGCCAGTCAGGTAAAGGCGGGGTTGCGTACATCTTACAGCGTAATTATGGCTTCAATTTGCCGCGCTGGATGCAGATTGACTTTAGCCGTGTGGTACAAAACCAAGCCGAATCAGTGGCACGCGAGCTTCAGAACGATGAAATCTTGCAAACCTTTGAAGACACTTACTTACAGCAAGATCGTTTTGAATTGCTTGACTATAGTGTCAACAACAAAGGCGGCGAGGTATACTTTAATGGCCAAGTACAGATGAATGGTGAAGACATCACCATCGCAGGTACAGGTAATGGCCCATTGTCTTCGTTTATTGATGGCTTGGCGCAGCATACGGGCAAATCACTACATATCATCAATTATGCTGAGCATGCGGTCAACCCGCAGCACAACAGCGCTGATGGCATTGACGATGACACCAGCCGCGAAAACAAGACCAATGCCAACGCAGCGGCCTACATTCAGCTGAATGTTGATGGCGATGTGTATTCAGGCATCGGCACCTGTAGCAGCACCGTATCAGCAATGCTAAAAGGCGCCTTATCAGCCTTTGCCCAAGCAACCTCATCTGCCGCTGCATAAACTGATCCGTAGTTTTTTATACCCGCTGTCAGCCATGCTTTGGAACAATTTCCAAAGCATGGCTTTTTATTGTGCTAAACACGACATTTTGTATCAAATGGTGCCAATTATATTTGGGATATCGCAACAATCTAATTATAATGGCTGACTTTAGTTTATTTTATATATTAAAAGTAGCGCGTCTGATCTGACGAATAGCATAATATTACTTGTGTTTATCAGGCTCAAGACTTACGCTAACAAACATATTACCTATAAATATTAAGATAAAGGGCACCTATGGAACCGCTTTCACTTGCATCGTTTACGCTAGCATCTGTTTTATCCACGCTACCTGCTCCCGATGAGCAGACCAGTCAAGCGGTAATCAGCACCCATATCAGTCCTGCGATTGCAGGACAGTGGGAGATAGACCTGAGCGATGCCCACCAAGCGGCGACCGCGCAACCGAACAGTAGCGAGTTGGGCAGTGAGTCAGTACCAACGGATGGCGGTATTGTTGATAACAGCGCTCGCCGCATTACCCGCAGTGCTGGTAGTAATATACCTGCAGCGGTGCAGAGCAACGCCAATGGCAGCAAGCCCATGATGCAGTGCCGTGAGATATATAACTTTAAAGCGGATAATGAGATGCGTTCTGTGAGCGGAAAAGAATGGACTTATGGCCGCTACTTGGTGACTCATCGCGATGAAGGCTTGCCGCTTATCGTCATTAAGACCATCTATGACAACAATGAAGTGGACTGCTCAGGCAACCAAGTTGACCAAAGCGATGAGACCATGATCGCTTATCTTAAGTATGATGATACCAATATGCAGTGGTGCGCCGATCCTGAAGGACAGCAGTGCTTTATGAGCTTTCACCGCATCTTGCCTTAACGTTTGTTTGAGTTAAACCTAGGGTGTTTTCCTATTGAGTCATCAACGTTTGAATCAAGGATACGCCCCAATACTATAGTAAAAGCAAAATAGAACAAGTACACTAATCAAATGGCATACTCAGAAGATTACAGACAAATGATACTAAGCAAGCTTGAGGCAGGTGATAGCTTTCGAGAACTTGCAGCAGAATATCAACTTAGTCCAGCGACTATACAACGTTGGAAGAAAAACCCTAAGCGCAAGCAACGTGTTTTTCGTCCCTTCAAAATTGACAGCCAAAAACTTATAGAAGATGTGGCTACCTATCCTGACAGCTATCATCATGAGCGTGCTATCAGGCTTAGTTGTAGTCCAAGAGGCATTGGTATGGCCTTAAAGAGACTGGGTATTTCTCAAAAAAAAGACACTTAATCATCCAAAAGCAGATATCGAATTAAGGCGCGTATTCCTTGAGCAATTGCATCAATTTGAAGACCAAGATAGACCCATCATCTACCTAGATGAGAGTGGCTTTAAGTCTTATGACAATAGACCTCACGGCTATTGCTACAGAGGTCAAAAGTGCTTTGGTGAATATAATTGGCAGTTAAAAAATCAGACCAATGCCATTGGTGCCATTCATAATAATCAGCTATTCGCGGTCGGGCTGTATGACTGTAGCATCGATAGCAATCTCTTTCACAGTTGGGTGACACAACTGTTAGTATCTGAGCTACCCAAGAATAGTGTTATTGTCATGGACAATGCCACCTGCCACAAACGGCTTGATACCAAAGTACTTCTTGACGAGGCAGGACATACTATTTTATGGCTGCCTCCATATAGTCCAGATCTAAATCCTATCGAGCAGATGTGGGCTTGGGTGAAAAGAAAACGTAAGGATTGGCAAATAGATTGTATCGATACGCTGTTCTTTTATTTTCTTTGGATCTGTGATTGTTTTACTTTGCCTTGACTATATTAAGTGAGCAGATATCAAAAAGCCGCTACCTTATCTAATCGGTAGCGGCCTTTTTTTGTGTCTTATGATAAAACAGCAGCGACTTAAGACGCAGTTTTTGCTTTATGTTTGATCAGCAGTTCTTTTTCAAGATAATGAATATTTTGCGCTTCACGCACAAAGTTGTCATCAGACAAGATCACATCGCGGTGCAATGGAATGTTGGTATTAATGCCCTCAATCACTAGCTCATCAAGTGCTTGCAAGGTTTTGGCAACCGCTTGCTGGCGCGTCTGTGCATGACAAATCAGCTTGCCAATGAGTGAATCATAGTAGGTTGGAATCTCATAGTTGGGATACAAATGAGAGTCAAAGCGTACACCCGCACCTGCAGGAACAAACAGCTGGGTCACTGTACCGGGTGACGGCACAAAAGTAGCGGCGTCTTCAGCATTAATACGACATTCAATCGCATGACCTTGGACTTGGATCTCGCTTTGGCGATACGACAAGCCATAACCAGCAGCCACTTTGAGCTGCTCAACCACCACATCAACACCAGTAACCATTTCGGTAATCGGGTGCTCGACCTGAACACGGGTATTCATTTCGATAAAGAAAAATTCGTCATTTTCAAATAAGAACTCAAACGTACCCGCGCCGCGGTATTTGACCAGTTCACAAGCCTTCACACAAGCTTTGAGAATCGGTTCACGCACGTCGTCAGGGATATCAGGAGCAGGGGCTTCTTCGAGTACTTTTTGGTGACGGCGCTGCAATGAGCAATCACGGTCGTATAAGTGAATGGCATTACCGTTACCGTCGCCGATCACTTGGATTTCGACGTGGCGTGGGTTTTGTAGGTAACGTTCCATATAAATGGTGTCATCACCAAACCAAAGCTCTGCTTCTTGCTTGGCAGCTTGTACTTGGCCGACCAGCTCATCAAAGCGCTCAACCACACGCATACCACGGCCACCGCCACCAGATGCCGCTTTAATCAGCAGTGGAAAGCCAATATTACGTGCTTGTTCTTCCGCGTTATGCAGGGTGACTGCGCCAACAGAACCTGGTACGGTCGGTACGCCTGCTTTTTTCATAGCGTTAATGGCAGAGACCTTGTTACCCATGAGGCGGATATGATCGGCATTAGGGCCGACGAAGGTTAAGCCAGCTTCTTCGACACGTTCGGCAAATTCGGCGTTTTCAGACAAAAAGCCATAACCAGGGTGGATGGCATCCGCTCCTGTGATTTCCGCCGCTGTCAAAATGGTATTGATATCCAGATAGCTTTGGTTGGCATTGGGCTTGCCAATACAAATGGCTTCATCAACAAAGCGCAAGTGCATTAGGTTTTCATCAGCGGTAGAGTATACGCCTACAGTCTCGATACCGAGCTGCTTGCAGGCGCGAACGATACGCAAGGCAATCTCACCTCGATTGGCGATGAGCAGTTTTTTTATCATGGAATCATCCTTATCAAAGCGGCATTAAGCGGTCACACCGCTCAGGTCATGCTATGTGATTGACACAACAAAGTGACCTGAGGATATGACCCATAAAAGTAGGGGCAGATCGTTAAGCTTTGTAGCGTACGACTGGCTGACCAAACTGTACCACTTCAGAGTTGTCCACTAGAATTTCGTCGATGATACCGCTTTGAGTGGCTTCAAGTGGGTTCATGATTTTCATCGCTTCGATGATACCCAAAGTGTCACCAGCTTGTACTTTTTGGCCGACTTTGACAAATGGCGGATCATTAGGGCTAGGCGCTGAATAAAACACGCCAACCATTGGTGAGTTCTCAACATTACCGGCTTTAGCAGCGGCTTTTGGCTCACCAGCTGGTGCAGGCGCAGCGCTTGCTGCAGGCGCGGCAACCATTTGGGCTGCAGGGGCGTCATAATGGCGCGTCAAGCTGATGTGCTCATCATCTGAACTGATTTCTAGATTGACCAGTTCACTTTCTTCCATGAGGGCGATTAGGGTGCGTATTTTTTCAATATCCATAGTTGTAATGAAGCCTTATGCTAAAATTGAAGAAAAAAATAGTGTAACAAAATATAGTTTGATTGGTTGCTCATGATACCTATATTCGGCGTAATGAGCAATCAATGTACAGTTGTTAACTGGAATTTTTTACATATTATCGACTCAAACCAGCAAATCACGTAACGTTGCCAGTTTGGTCTGCTTTATAAATGGTGATACCAGTTCGTTTAAGCTATCGTCGCTACTGGTAATTATGATAGTCGATGTATCCGTCCAGCGCTAGCACTGCTTGCCATTATTCATCATCATTACGGCGAGCCACTGCGGATTTTGTGGCTTAAGCCCACTGCGCTTTGAGGCGCTTTTGCTGATAGCGCAGGCGCAGCGTGAGTAAAATTGAAGCCAAAAATAACCCTGTGACCAAGGCCATCCAAAATCCTTGCGCGCCAACATCTGTAAAACGAACCAAATAAATACCCAGCGGCAGTGCCACCAACCAATAACAAAACAGCGTCAGCCACATAGGCACGGCCGTATCTTGCATACCGCGTAAAATGCCCGCGACATTGACCTGCCAGCCATCAAACAGCTGATAGGCTAAGGCGAAAATCAGTAGGTGCATGGCTTGCGCCTGTACGGCTACGTTATCCGTAAAAGCCGCTGCCAGCTGCGGTCTAAACAACCACACACCAAGCATACAAACCACGGCAATCAGAACCGTCCAGATCAGTCCTGTCCGCTGCACTTGTTGCAGGATGGCGAAGTTTTTTTCACCAAAGCGATTAGATACCATAATGGTCAATGCCATGGCAACCGACATCGGGATCATAAACAGCTGCGAGGTGACAGCCAGCGCCACTTGATGTGAAGCCACCGCCAGCTCGCCAAGCGGACTGATAACCAAGGAAGCCAAGCTGAATAAACTGGCTTCAAAAAAAATCGCCACACCAATAGGAATACCGAGTTTGAGCAGCTTGGTGATTTGCTCACGGTTAGGGCGTGTAAAGCTATAAAAAAAGCGGGTGCTGGCAAATTGATGGCGTTTGGAAAAAGTGGTATAGTTGGCCAGCAACAGTACATTGATCCACAATACCAGCGCAGTAGCCACGCCGCACCCAGCGCCGCCAAGCTCAGGCATACCGTATAAACCGTTGATAAAAATGTAGTTGAGCGGAATGTCGGCAACCAAGCCTGCAATGCTGATGATAGTTACTGGCTCAGGCCGACCCAGCGCCTCGCAATAACTGCGCAGCACCGCATAGACAGCAAGGGCAGGAAAACCAAAGGACACCCCGTGCAGGTATTGGGCGGCTTTTGGCTGAATGTTTTCAGGCACGCCCATCAAGCCCAGCACACTTGGCATTAGATTGACAATCACAAAGCCCAATAAGCCAATCACCCCAGCAGTCCATAACGACTGCTGGGTGATGTGCGGGACGTGGTGATGGTTGTTTTGTCCGACGGCTTCACCAATCAGCGGCGTGGTGGCAATCAAAATACCAGTTGCCAATAAAAACAGTGGTAGCCAAATACCAGAGCCAATCGATACGGCGGCCAAATCCAGCGCTGAGACGCGTCCTGCCATGATGGCATCGACAACCCCTAACGCTGCTTGGCAACATTGGGTAATTAAGATGGGCAGCACCAGTATACCTAGGCGCGTACTGTATTTTTTGAACTCTAAAAAAGATAACGGGGAAACCATAGTTAGCAACTTGTCATTATTCACATAGGTTATTGCCGATACACATCCATGGTCATCAACAACGCTGTAGCGAAACAGTCAAAAAAAAGCGTCGATTGGGTGCAGCACTCATCAAGGCAGCGTGCTATCGCATGTATGATAAGACGCGCCAAAAACCAGACGCCAAAATAAAAATAACCCGTCCATTCAGCGCGTGAATGGACGGGTTTTGGCTGGCTATGATGGTAAAGAGGGCAACAAATAAAGTCAACACGTTATGATGACTGGGCATCACACATGCTTAGGGTACTGGCAGCGTTTAACCGGCTATGCCGCTAGTTGTTTTATGATATATCATGATTTCATTTAGTTTCTGGTAACAGTCCCTGTTGCTCAGCCATATCCATAATAGCGTACCAATGTTTTGGCTCAAGCGGGATCACGGTCAACTGCTCGCAGCCTTTTTTTAGCAGCAGTGAGTCCTCAAGCGCGGGCATAAATTTCAATGCCGATAATGGCAAAACATCAGTAAAGGCCATCTCAAAGGTCAAATCGACCATATACCAGCGCGGCTCATCCTCAGTCGCGATGGGGTCATAATGGCGGTGCTCAGGGTGAAACTGCGACGGGTCAGGATAACCTGCCCGCGTCACCGTCATGATACCAGCCACCCCAGATGGTTTGGCGCTTGAGTGGTAAAATAAGACCTGATCGCCGACCTGCATGTCATCACGCATAAAATTGCGCGCGCGGTAATTGCGTACGCCGTCCCACGCATCAACCCCCAGCCGCTGCAAATCATGAATGCTAAAAAAACGCGGGTTCGACTTCATCAGCCAATATGCCATAAAATATAGTCCTGTTCTGGGGTGATTATTATCATAAGATAGACAGTGTGCCGAGTATATAGGCACGTGAACAGGGGTGTTTGTTATCGATTTTGTTATGACGGTATGAGCCGCCAGTCGTCGTATACTTGCTATATCCGCGCTTTTCTTTTGCCACCTGAGTCGTTATTCTAGCAGCCATTTCGCTGTTTGCTGCAGCCTATTACCGATAAGTCAATATGATGCCGATACCCGATACCACGCCTTTAACCGAAAGCTCACCGACCGCAAACCTTGATGTGGCCAGTATTCCTCTGGCGCTTTATATTCATATCCCGTGGTGCGTTAAAAAATGCCCTTATTGTGATTTTAACTCGCATGAGCTGAGCGCTGATATGTCGGTGTCCATGTATGATGCGTATGTTGATGCCCTCTTGCAGGATGCGCAGTTGCAGCAGTCACTGGCACAAGGACGCCAAGTTGGCTCGATATTTATTGGTGGCGGCACGCCATCGCTGTTGCCGATTGCACAGTATCAGCGCCTGTTTGCAGGTCTGCGCGCCTGTTTTGATTTTATGGCAGACATTGAGATCACCATGGAGGCCAACCCTGGTACGCTTGAGCACGCGCCTTTTGCAGAGTATCTGGCTGTGGGTATCAACCGCTTGTCGATAGGGGTACAAAGCTTTGCCACCGATAAGCTTACGACCCTTGGCCGCATTCACGATCGCACGCAGGCGCTGGATGCCATTCGTTCGGCGCGCGCGGCAGGCTTTACGCGCGTCAATGTGGATCTGATGCATGGTTTACCGCAGCAAACGACCGCTGAGGCGCTGCAAGATATTCAGCTGGCGCATGATACAGGTGCCACGCATATCTCTTGGTATCAGCTGACCATTGAGCCAAACACGGTATTTTATCGCAGTCAGCCGCTGTTGCCAGATGAGGACAATCTGGCCGACATTGAACAGGCAGGGCAGGCGCTGCTACAGCGTTTGGGGTATGACAATTATGAAGTGTCAGCATGGGCAGGCGCGTCGGATCGCGCGTGTCGGCACAATGTGAACTACTGGCAGTTCGGTGATTATTTGGCGATTGGTGCAGGCGCACATGGTAAGGTCAGCATTACTGAGAATGCGGTATTAGACACCGCTTTAGTCAAGGCGACGACGGCAGAGGAGAATTTATCTGCAGGTATTTACCGCTTTAGCAAATCTCGGTTGCCCAAAGATTATCTGGGCGCACCATCTGAAACGGTAAAGACTCATCCAATTGTCGCCCCCAAAATGGTCAACTGGCAACCCATCGCAGAAGATGAGTTGGTCAGTGAGTTTATGCTCAACGTGCTACGGCTACATGAAGGAGTGACATGGTCGCTGTTTAGCGCGCGCACAGGGCTGGCTTATGAGCATATTGCAGCAGAAGTACGCCGTTTGGTGCAGCAAGGCCTGCTCGTAGACAGTAGCGAGCGACTACAAGCCACTGCATTGGGTCAGCGCTATTTGAACCACATATTGCGTGAGTTTTTATAACATTAAAAAATAGAGATACTCAGACATAAAAAAAGGCTTACCAAACCGTAAGCCTTTTATCAATTAAGTACTAATATCAATCGAGTGCAAAAACAGTCTCTAAATGAGATTTAGATTTTGTTTTGAACTTCTTGTGCACTACCAGTAACGGCATTACCAGCGCTTGATACGTCTTGGCCAAGACCTTTAAACGTGTTGCAACCAGTCAATACGAACATAGCAGCCATAGATGCGATGATTAATTTTTTCATAATAGTGTCCTCAAGAGTTGGTAGATGTGTGCAAAAAGCAATAACCACAGCACATGCTGTATCAAAGCGTTATTGATTGTATGTAGGATAAAATTGCAAAATAAACATAACCATCGGTCACTATACGTGCAGTCTTGATATGCTGATGTTGCCTTGCTATCCATTACAGTCATCATAGTGAAAGATAAAATCCGTTCACAGTATCAAAATGTAAGTACTGATAATAAACTGTAACTTATAATGACAACGATAGACCATAACCTTCACAAGGCTGTGAGCTGCTGAAAAAAAATAGAATACTATCAAAGACATTGTAGACACTACATATTGGTAAGCATCTGATCAAATGCGCCAATATTGATACATTGTAAATCTGTGATGGCGATATTATCACGCAATCACCGCTACATCACCGCTAACCCTTTTTTTAATACCATTACGGAACTGCCATGACCATTCACATCGTGCTTGTCTCACCAAAAATGCCCAGCAACACAGGCAATATCATTCGTTTGTGTGCCAATACTGGCGCGCAGCTGCATCTTGTGCAGCCGCTTGGTTTTACGCTTGATGATAAAAAATTGCGCCGTGCAGGTTTGGATTATCATGAATACGCGCATTTGCAAGTACATGCAGATTGGGCAGCGGCCAAAGCAGCGCTACAGGCGGCAGGCTGTCAGGTGATTACGGCGTTGACCACCAAGCTGAGCACGCCTTTTTATGAGTATACTTTTGCCAAAACAGACCGCCAAGCGGATGAGATGGGGCATGTGGCGCTGGTCTTTGGTTCAGAGACAGCAGGACTGGCGGATGAGATTCGAGAAGATATTGGCATGGATCATTGGCTAAGACTGCCCATGCTACCAGACTCGCGCAGCCTAAACTTGTCCAACAGCGTGGCAATTTGTCTGTATGAGGTTTGGCGTCAGCAAGGTTTTGGCGGTGATGAAGGTCGCAGCGTTGGTTATGAAACCTTGGCCGTCTATGATACAAAAGAATAAGCCCACTATTTTATCAAATCGCTTTATCAAATCATCAATGCTTATTACAAAAGCGCGCCAGATGATGCAAACGCCGTCGCGCATATTTTTAAAAAATGCGCACGGCTGAATGCGGCTAATTTATAGACAGTTGGGCGGCTTGGGCAGACCTGCCAAGCGGTTGACATGGCGCGCGACCAATCCTGTGTTAAACAGTTGCTGCAATTTTTGGTTGCTGATGTCTTGTTCGGGTAGGGTTTTTTGTAGCCATTTGATCAGAGGCCGCGTGGCAGGCGCGTGATTGAATTTGTCAAAAAACGCGCGTACTTGCTGCAAAATTTGTAAGTGCTCTGCGCTGAGCGTCACCTCAAGTGTATCCGCCAGCTGCTGCGCTAGAGCAGGCGTCCAAATACGGTGGTCGCATAAATGACCATCGTCATCTAACGCAATATGTGAGGTGGTATGGTCAGGTAAAGTCATAAGGCAATCGTCACCACGTTATCAAATTGTGCTTCTTGAGTGAGCTGCACCCATGCTGCATCACTGAGTACCGCGCTTAATTTGGCACTTAAGTTAAGCTGCGCGCGGGTAGGTTCGCTCAGCTGCGCCACATCGCCTTCTAGGGCGTAAATGGCTTGTATACCCTGTATGTCGTGTTCACCCAAATGGGCATTAAGCCAAGAAATATAGGCGACGCTCTCACCGAGCAATATGATACTGTCACCTGCGCGCCATGTCACGGCGAGGGTTGCGATACTGCGATCGAGTAAATCTACGCTGCTGTGCAATTGGTATAACGTTGCCATAATGGGATCCAGTTGCTGGTATAAGATAAAAATAATCAGGCATGATTGGTGTCAAAAATATAGAAGTTGTGCGTTTAAAAGGTCAAGATTTGCGCAAATTCAGTTGCATTAATCTGCTCTGGAATCATGGTTAACTGCGCGCTCACATCTTGCGGCAGCATTCCCAGCGCCCAGCCACTAAATACATCATCAGGCAGCCATGCAGGCGGAATATCGTACAAGTCGAGCGATTGAATCATACCGTGTAAGCGTGATGCTGGCTGCATCAATAGACCAAAAACGCTGGCATCCAAAGACAACTGCACGTCATGACCAAAGGTGGCCAGTGTCAAAGCGAGGGCGCAGCCTTCATAACTGGCCATTTCAGTGGGCGTGCGCAGCTGAATGAGTAACTTCATAATATATCCTTAGCAATCTGTCGTTGAGTCTGCGCTAAAACTGTAATACACGGCGACCCTCTTGCATCATCAAGGCAAGCTCGCTCAGCCCCACCAGCTCAAAGCCAGTGGCTACGTTGTCGCCACTTAGGCCGTGCCGCGTGCTATTGTCAGTGTCGCTAACGCCGCGGCTAAGTGCCGTACTGACACAAACAGACAACGTCAGCTGGTGGTCGGCGGCCAATGTCTGCCACGCTTTGGTAACGTCCAACTGATCGGCGGACTGCCAGCGCAAGCGATTGGCAGTATGTGCTGCATCTGCATAAAAAAAGACCGACAAGGGTTGCGCGTTTGCGTTGTCTGTCTCTTTGAGCGCTGCACGAGCATAACGCAGCGCCAACTGTGCCAGAGGGTGGCTTGGGTCTTTGGTAATCAATAAAAGCGGGGCAGCGGTGGTCATAGTGGTGTATCGCAAGTGGTGGATGAATGTAAACAAGCAGTATCAGGTAACGGCTGGCAAGTATAAGCTGGCAAAAGGTCTTATGTTTGCTTGTAGAGGCTGGTCGCTATTATGGCAAAAATCCATCGGGACGCAAGTATCACAAGCATAGATATGGGACAAACATGACAAGTGGGTGGGCAATCTGACTGATATGATTGGCCTTTTGACAAACCATGTCGGCGTTAGTGGTCATATTGCCTTACAAAAGTGTCAAAAATATTCTCGTCCGCGCATGCCAGACAATGCTGGTTTGTGCTAGAGTTTTTCATGCTACCATAAAGCGTCCATTATCGGGCAATACGTCTGATAATGGCAACCGATCCTCTCGTAGCCCGCTTATATTAGGGCTGGGGTCGTTATTTATCATGACCGACTCGTACAAAGAATACCAAAAAAACCAGTCAGGTTCAGGTAGTCTGATATATCCATACTACAAGGAGTTTTTGTTATTATGTCCTCTGCCACACCCAGTCCCAACAGCTACCAGCCAACGGCGGCGCAGCTTGATGTGTTACAGACTGCCAGTGAGTTTGCTTATCAGATCTGGGAGAGCAGAACCGCGTCGTGTCAGACATTTTTGCGCAGCTACCCGCTAGAGAGCACTTTAACTCGCCAACAAATTGATGACTTGATCCAAGATTATACCTTAGATGATAACTATCAACTGGCCGATGAGGCCAATGTCATGAAAGGTCTGCGCCATTTGCGTATGCTGCTGATGATGCGCTGGATTTGGCAAGACGCGCTGGGCGTGATAGCCCTTGAGCAGTTGACTGATGAGCTGTCTGAGTTTGCTGCTGGCTGTATTTTATTTGCCAAAAATTACACTTATGAGCAGTTAGTCACGCAGTATGGCAAGCCCACGTTTATCGATGCTGCTGGCAATCGCCAGATTGATGATATGGCGATCATGGCAATGGGTAAGCTTGGTGCGCATGAGCTGAACCTATCTAGTGATATTGATCTGATCTTTGTGCATCAAGCACAAGGTGAAACGGATGGCAGTAAAGCCGCAGGCACGCGTAGTATCGACAATAAGCGCTTTATGACGCGGCTGGGTCAAGGCATCATCAAGCTATTGGATAACAGCACGGCCGACGGCTTTGTGTTTCGGGTAGACATGCGTTTGCGCCCGTGGGGTGATGGTAGCGACTTGGCCATTCATTTATCGGCGCTACAAAAATACTTTGCCAATCACGGACGGGCGTGGGAGCGCTTTGCGTGGTTAAAAGCGCGAGTGGTTGGACAAGTATCCGAGCCATTTTATGAAGCGCTGCAAGGTTTGATTAAGCCTTTTGTGTTTCGTTACTATGTGGATTACAGCGCTTTTTCAGCACTGCGCGAGATGAAATCACTGATTCAAAATCAAGTGGCACAGCGCGAGGACTTGGACAATATCAAGCTGGGCGCTGGCGGTATTCGTGATATTGAGTTTATCGTGCAGGCATTTCAGCTGATTTATGGCGGCCGCCATTCTGACTTGCAGGTCAAGTCTTGCCTAAAAGCGATGCGTATCTTAGCAAAACTGGATTATTTAGAGGACAAGACTTATGACCAGCTGCAAGCCGCGTACCGATTTTTACGTCGCTTAGAGCATGCCATTCAAGCGATTAACGATCAGCAGACTCAGCGCTTGCCGCATGATGAGCACTGGCAGCATAACTTAGCAAAAACACTTGGCTTTACTGACTGGTCAGCACTAGTGACCACGCTCAATCAACATCGCAACAATGTCAATATCCCCTTTGAGCGAATGGTGACTGAGCGCCAGATGCCTGCTCAAGAAGATACCGCTACCGTTCCTGCCAATCTTGACGAGCAAATAGCGCAGCTAGATACGGTGCTCAATGAAAAAAGCCGCGACCAATTGCAAACCTTTTGGCAGTCCAAAATGGTGGCCAACTTAAGCGACGAGGCCAGAACCCGTCTGGATGATGCTTATCCGGTTATTGTGCATGCGCTACTGGCGCATCAAGAGCACCAGCAACTGGCCAATACTACCTTACCGCGCTTGATTGCACTGCTGGAAGCCATTTGTCGCCGCTCCATTTATCTGGTGATGATTGCAGAAAACCCCAACGCGACGGTTGAGCTGATCCCTATGCTCTCAGCCAGTCCGTGGATCGCCAGTGAGCTGGCGCAGTATCCGGTACTGCTCGATACCTTTTTACAGCAGCGCTATCGCCACTTGCCGGACAAGCTTGAGCTGCACGATATTTTGCGCCAGCAGCTGCTACGTGTTGAGCCTGAAGACGAAGAAGAGATGCTCAGTGTGCTGCGACTGTTCAAAAAGAATCAAGTCTTGGCAGTGGCCGCAAGTGATGTGCTCGCTGAGCGCCCCATCATGAAAGTGTCCGACTCTTTGACCTATATCGCCGCAGTGGTATTAGAAGCCGCGCTTGAGCGTGCGTTTGCTGAAATGGTCAGGCGTTATGGCTATCCAATCGGCGATGATGGCGATCCTGTCACGGAAGCCAAATGCGGTTTTGCCATCATTGGTTATGGCAAACTTGGTGGCCTTGAGCTGTCTTATGCCTCTGACTTGGACTTGGTGTTTTTGCACAAAATTAAAGAGCA
This sequence comes from Psychrobacter sp. PSi21, assembly GCF_054960615.1. Classification (NCBI taxonomy): domain Bacteria; kingdom Pseudomonadati; phylum Pseudomonadota; class Gammaproteobacteria; order Moraxellales; family Moraxellaceae; genus Psychrobacter; species Psychrobacter sp. PSi21. The sequence goes on along the minus strand of NZ_JBHNYR010000004.1, from coordinate 15,497 downwards.
GGGCATGACCACGGGTGAAAAGTCGGTCAGTGGGATGAAGTTTGCCGCGCGTTTGGCACAAAAACTGATGACCTACCTCAACACCCAAACCCGTGATGGCCGCGCCTATGAGATTGACATGCGTTTGCGCCCCTCAGGGAATGCAGGCATGATGGTGGTGTCTTGCCATGCATTTGAGCTGTATCAGCGGGATAAAGCGTGGCCATGGGAGCATCAAGCCTTAGTCCGCGCCCGCGCCATTTGCGGTGATCGACGCGTGACCAAGCAGTTTTGCGATATTCGCCGCAATGTGTTGTCGCTGCCGCGTACCTTAGATCAGGTGCGGATGGATGTGACTACCATGCGTATCAAAATGCAAAAGCATCTGGGCAGTAGTCAGTGGGAGCAGGAAGCAGGCAAGTTTCATCTGAAGCAAGACGCGGGTGGCATCATTGATATCGAGTTTTTGGCTCAATTTGTAGTATTGGCGTATTCGAACGAGCATCCAAGCTTGACCAAATGGAGTGATAACGTGCGTATTTTTGCAGAGGTAGCAGGCCTTGGTATCTGGGAGAGGCAGGTCTGTCATGACTTGACGGACGCTTATTTGCGTATTCGCGCTGCCACGCACCAGTTGGCTTTAGCCAAGCAGTCTTTGTTGGTTGATGAAGAATTATGGACACAGACACGGGCGCTGGTACAAGCGCAGTGGCAGCACTTGATGGGCGTACCGTCTGAAAATATCGAGTAGGGCGTATGGTTTAAAGACCAGCGCGACCCTGCCACGCATGAGCCGATATGGCAAAAGGTTTTATTTGTCAGCAGCGCTGGTGCTATAATCGTTTGCTACGGCTTAGGTTTGCGACTGATATGATGATAATAAGACAGCACTTATCAGCATCAATGCTGATGGCCTGAGCCGTAACGAATACTTTATTTTGCCGTCAAACATCGTTGACCCGCTTACTGTGTCAACGATACAAGATGACGATGTTTTTTTATTCGTAAGTAATGACACCAACCACTCACCCAACAAAAAAAGTTAGACAATAGGGCTAGCATAAGGATTTAGCAATGAACATGGCAACACAAGACGGCAAGCTTTGGATGAACGGCACGATGATCGAACAGCCTGACGCCAACGTCCACGTACTCACCCACAGCTTGCACTATGGTATGGCCGTATTTGAAGGGGTGCGCGCGTATCAAACCGCTGACAACCGTACCGCGATTTTTCGCTTAAAAGACCATACCGACCGCTTGCTCGGTTCAGCACGTATTTTTCAGATGGATGTGCCTTTTGATGCAGCTGCACTCGAACAAGCACAAAAAGACGTGGTAAAGCAAAACAATCTTGCTGAAGCCTATATCCGTCCGCTCATCTGGGTTGGGGCAGAAAAACTGGGTCTATCATCACGTGACAACAGCATCAATGCGATGGTTGCCGCGTGGCACTGGGGTGCGTATTTGGGCGAAGAGGGCATCCAAAATGGTATCCGCGTCAAAACCTCATCGTATACCCATCACTTGCCAAACGTCACCATGTGTAAGGCCAAAGCCTCAAGCAACTATCCAGTATCGATCATGGCCAACCAAGAAGTGACTCGTAACGGCTATGACGAGGCCATCTTGATGGACCCGCAAGGCTATGTTTGCCAAGGGTCAGGCGAAAACTTGTTCTTGGTAAAAGATGGTGTGCTACATACACCAGACTTAGCGGGCGGAGCGCTTGACGGCATCACTCGTCGTACCATCATCCAGTTTGCTGAAGATTTGGGCATCAAAGTGGTTGAGCGCCGCATCACTCGTGATGAATTCTACCTAGCGGATGAAATCTTTATGACAGGTACGGCTGCTGAAGTCACGCCTATCCGAGAATATGACGATCGCACGATCGGTAACGGTGGCCGTGGTGAGCTGACCGAAAAACTACAAACCTTGTACTTTGACGTGGTTCATGGCCGCAATGAAAAATACATGGATTGGTTAAGTTTTATCGACTGATCAGCAGATAATAAGCGGCATAACAAAAAGCCAAGATGACGACCATCTTGGCTTTTTTTATGGTGAATTGAGTACGAGGATCAATATGATGGCCTATGTAGTGTTAAACTTTTATCACATTAGCCTTGCGCTTCTGTTATCTGCTGCAAGATGTTTTTGTAATTGTCCACGCCTTGCGCGCCACTGACCAGATAGCGCTCATTAAAAATCATCGCGGGTACACTGCTGATGCCTTGCTGTTGCCAATGCTGCTCAGCTGTGCGTACCTCGGTAGCAAAGCGTTGATCATCAAGTACCGCCAGCGCCTCATTTCGATCTAAGCCCACCGCAGAGGCCACATCGGCAAGCACCGCGTTGCTGGATAGGTTACGGCCATCGGTAAAGTGAGCGACAAACAGGGCTTGCTTGAGCGCATGCATGTGGCCTTGAGTATCAGCCCAGTGCAATAACTGATGCAGGTTAAAGGTATTGTGCATGCGAGTATCATCGGCAAAGTTAAAAACAAAGCCAAGATCGGCACCAGTTTGTGTCATGCTGGCGCGGCTGGCATCGGAGTCTTGTTTACTGACGCCGTATTTTTCAATAATATGCTCACGCAGATTTTGTCCTTCTGCTGGCATGTTTGGGTTGAGCTCAAAGGGGTGCCAATGAATCTCATGTGCGGTGTTGGTTTGCGCGAGTGCTTCGGCCAGCTGTCGATAGCCGATGATGCACCACGGACACATAACATCAGAGACAATGTCGATGCGAATGGGTTGCTGGGCAGTTTCCATAGGTTTTCCTTGTTAGTTATGATTTGAGATAGCGTCTGGGCTAATAAACTCTATATGGTGCGTCTGAGACGCTTTTAAAGTTTGGGACGGACCAAATAGCCTTGTTTCTCCTCGTTCTGATACAGTTGCGCAAAGGGGGAGATGTCACGATTCATGCTAAGCTGAGGTTCAACACGCCCTAATATGATGTTCAAAAAAACCGATCAACAAGGATGACCTATGCTTACTGACAACCAACGCCCGATTATCGTCTTTGATGTCAATGAAACTCTGCTCGACATCACCACCCTGACGCCGCTATTTACTCGCCTGTTTGATGACGAACTTATTTTAAGAGAGTGGTTTGCCCAACTGGTACTGTACTCTCAGACCATGACTTTATCTGGGCTGTATACGCCTTTTGGTGAGATTGGGGTGGGCGCTTTGCGCATGATGGCGGATATCTATGCGGTGACGCTGACTGAGGAAGATGTTAATGAGTTAAAGGCGCGTATGGGAGAAATGCCTGCGTATGAGGATGTCAAACCTGCGCTCACTACGTTAAAGGAGGCAGGCTTTCGACTGGTGACCTTAACCAACTCAGCACCCAGCGATTCGCCCACGCCACTTGAAAAAGCAGGACTGAGTGACTTTTTTGAGCACTCGTTTCATGTCGAGGCAGTACACCAGTTTAAACCCGCGCCCGAGACCTATAACCTTGTTGCCGAATCATTGTCTGTGCCGACATCGCAGTTGTGTTTGGTCGCCTGTCATCTATGGGATACGATAGGTGCGCAAGCGGCGGGCTGTGAGGGTGCGTTTCTATTGCGTCCGCACAACGCGTTATTGTCTGCCCCCAACGTTCCGAAGCCTGACTATATGGCAGAAGATTTGGTTACGCTGGCTGAGCAAATCATGGCTAACAATCAATGATGACGACAACACGATAAACCATATAAAAATATGAGGGCGTGTCATCAATTAGCCCATCACATCATGTAGCTATTTTAAGCCTCGCTATCTAAATGATGACACGCCCTAAATCAGTCACTCACATGGATGGCTTTTTTATGTCCAATAAAATGAGCGGCTTTAGCAGTAATACGCTTGCTTTTGCTCCAGTGAGGCTTGCAAATGGGCGATCAATAATTTCAGCTTTTGATCGGGTTGGCGTGACTTAGGATATACCGCAAACATACCCATACGCTTACGGGTAAAGGCTTGTAAGATTTGGGTTAAGGTCTTGTGCTGTAAGGCGTTATACACCAGTGCTTGTGGCAAAAAGGCAATGCCCAAATCACTGAGCGCGGCGTGTTTGATGGCGCTTAAATGATTGCTATGAAAGCGGCCACTGACGGGCAGCAGCAGTTCAGCACCGTCTTCATATAACGGCCACAAGTCGCTACTGGTGTTATCAAACTTGTAAATAAGACAATCATGATTTTGTAGTTGGGCGGGGTTTTGCGGCGTGCCATGTTTGTTGAGATAGTTTTGGGTGGCGCAAATCACCCACTGGCTGTCTATTAAGCGCTTGGCAATCAAGGATGAGTCTTCCAGCTCCGCCGTTCGGATGGCCAAGTCAAAGCCGTCCTCGACCAAATCAACGAGGCGGTTGGTAATATGCAGCTCTACGGTTATCTCAGGATACTGTTTGCAAAATTCAGCGATTGCTGTGCTGAGCAGTAAATCAGAAGAGACCACAGGGGCAGTAACGCGGATATGGCCTTTCATGTTTTCGCCGTAACCGGTGACGGCATTTTCGGCTTCATAAAAGGCAAGCTGGGCGAGTTTGGCTTTGTGATACAGCGTTCTGCCCGCATCGGTTAAGCTGAGTTTTCGGGTGGTTCGATACAATAATTGTGCATTTAAGTCGGCCTCTAGACGGGCGATACGCTTGCTAACCACAGAATTGGTGAGCGCCAATTTTTCCGCGACTTTGGAAAAAGCGCCTTCATCTACCACCAAAACGAACAAAACCATATCATCAGCTTTAATCATCTCTGTTCTCTAATCGGGGTCATATATTTCTGATTATAGCAAAAAAGGAAAATAATATTGTCGTTTGCCGCCATTTATCTCTGTATTGGCAAGGAGTAGAGTGTGTTAGTTCAGTCCTAATCACAATCGAGACACAAGAGGTAATCGAGTGATTATGTGGACACAAGATTCAAAGCAGGGAAGTACATACGACAACAGGGAGAGGATATTTTGAATCAGACAGTCTATGGGCTACTTGCCCTATTGCCAATCATACTCAGTGGCGTATTTCTTATTGGCCTACAATGGTCGGCCAAAAAAACCATGCCTATCATTTTGGCAGTGACCGCCGCACTCGCACTTTTCGTTTGGGACATGACGTTTAACCGCGTGTCGTCCTCTATTCTGCAAGGGACCGTGATTACGATATCAGTATTGTGGATCGTTTTCGGTGCCCTGTTCCTATTAAATACCCTAAAGCATACGGGCGCTATCGCGGTGATTCGCGCAGGCTTTATCAATGTATCGCCTGATCGCCGAGTGCAAGCCATCATCATTGCCTGGTGCTTTGGGACGTTTCTTGAGGGTGCGGCAGGCTTTGGTACCACCGCTGCGATTGCGGCGCCGCTACTGGTGGCGATTGGTTTTCCCGCCTTGGGCGCGGTGCTCATGGGCATGATGATCCAAAGCACGCCCGTATCGTTTGGTGCGGTCGGTACACCGATTGTTATTGGGGTCAATAAGGGCTTGGACACGGTGGCTATCAGCGCCCTGCTGGCGCAAGAAGGTATGCAATGGGAAGAATTTTTGCAATTGATTACCACCCAAGTGGCGCTGATTCATGGCGTGGTGGGGACGTTTATGCCGCTGCTCATGGTAATGATGCTCACCCGCTTTTTTGGCAAAAACAAAAGCTGGAAGGAAGGCTTTGAGATTTGGCCCTTTGCTATCTTTGCAGGATTGGCCTTTACCGTGCCGTATGTGTTGACAGGTATTCTGTTGGGGCCTGAGTTCCCATCGCTGATCGGCGGATTGGTCAGTGTCGCCATTGTGGTTCAAGCCGCCAAAAAAGGATTTTTGGTACCAAAGACCAACTGGGACTTTGAGCCGTCAAAAAACTGGCCAAGCGACTGGATGGGTAAGTTGGTGGTCAGCAAAGAAGATATTGCCACCCCAGCAGGCAAAACGATGTCTACGCTGATGGCTTGGTTTCCTTATCTATTGGTGGCGCTACTGTTGGTATTTTCCAGAGTCTTTGTTGGCTTTAAGGATTTGCTTATCAGTGCCACGCTAGACTTCAATACGATTTTGGGTGAGGCGGACATCAGCGCAGGTTTTAGCCCTTTATACTTACCCGGCGGGCTATTGCTGATCAGTGCCTTGGTGGCCGCGTTTGCGCAAACCAGAAGTCCCGTGCGCGCGCTGAATGATGCCCTGAGCGACTCAGCCAAAACCGTTTTGAGCGCAGGATTTGTGCTTATTTTCACCATTCCTATGGTTCGGATTTTTATCAACTCTGGGGTGAATTTATCCGATGTCGCGAGTATGCCAGTTGCCAGTGCCGAGCTGTTTGCAGGCACGTTTGGCAGCGCCTTTCCGCTGATCAGCGCAACCATTGGTGCCTTGGGCGCGTTTATCGCAGGCTCGAACACCGTGTCAAACATGATGTTCAGTCAGTTCCAGTATGAGGCCGCCATGAGCTTACATATCTCGCCTTCACTCATTATCGCTGCGCAAGCGGTCGGTGCAGCGGCAGGTAATATGATTGCCATTCACAATGTGGTAGCGGCATCAGCAACCGTCGGACTGCTTGGGGTGGAGGGTGCGACGCTGAGACGCACAATTTTGCCAACCATTTACTATGTGTTGTTTAGTGGCATCATCGTTATGGCCGTCATCTATCTCTTTGGCTTTCAAGGACCGCTAACCTTATGAGTGATCAGCAAATAGAAGAACCGACTATGTATCACTATCCGTCAATGGCCTGCGCTAAAAGCACGTTGAGCGCGGCTCAGGTATTGGCCAAATTAACCGAGGTACTAGGCGCGGCCAATATACAGGCGGATCCAGAAAAAAACGAGCACTACCGCATGGGCTGGCGCTCAGGTGGTGGTAGTGCGCTGGCGGTCTTGTTTCCGCAAACGCTGCTGGAGATTTGGCGCAGCCTTGAAGTCTGTGTTGAGGGTAACTGCATCATCATCATGCAGGCAGCAAAAACGGGGCTGACCGAAGGCTCAACGCCCAGTGGCGATGACTACGACAGACCTGTAGTGGTCATTAATACGCTGGCGATAAATAAGCTGTACTTGATTAATGATAATGAGCAAATTATTAGCCTGCCGGGGACGACCCTGCACCAGCTGCAACATGAGCTAAAAGCGGTTAACCGTGCGCCCCACTCGGTGATCGGCTCATCGACCTTGGGCGCATCGATCATCGGCGGCGTCTCTAATAATTCAGGGGGTGCATTGGTCAAACGAGGCCCTGCATATACGGAGCTGGCGCTGTTTGCCCAAATTAATGAACACGGTCAGCTGGTATTGGTGAATCACTTAGAGGTCGAGTTGGGTGAGACGCCTGAAGCGATATTGACCAACTTGCAAAACGGTCATTTTGACAAATCACAACTGCCGCAAAGTAACAAACTAGCCTCAGATAAAGAGTATATCGCTAGAGTGCAGGACGTCGATGCCAACACGCCGAGCCGTTTTAACGCTGATAAACGCAGACTCTATGAAGCCAGTGGCTGTGCAGGCAAGTTGGCCGTTTTTGCTGTGCGCCTTGACACCTACCCAACGGCGATCAAAGAGCAAACCTTTTATGTCGGTAGCAATAGCGTACACGAGCTGGCGCAGCTAAGACGGCAAATACTATCAAACTTTACAAACGTGCCTGAAGTGGGCGAATACATGCACCGTGATATCTTTGATGTGTCCGCCAAGTATGGTAAAGATACGTTTTTAAGCATCAAGCATTTAGGTACTAATGCTTTGCCCAGATTGTTTTCTATCAAAGGCGCAATTGATGCCAAACTGAGCAAGTGGTCATGGCTGCCCAATCATCTGACCGACAAGGTCATGCAAATGGCCGCCCAAGTGTTGCCGCAGCACCTGCCCAAGCGCATGCTTGAGTACCGAAACCAGTACGAGCATCACCTGATTATCAAGATGAGTGATGAAGGGATCCACGAGGCGCAAACTTTTTTAGAGGCGTTCTTTGCGGACTCAGAAACGGGCAGTTATTTTACCTGTACGCCAGCCGAATCGGAGAGTGCCTTTTTGCATCGTTTTGCCGCCGCAGGTGCCGCCATACGTTATGAGGTCATGCACGAAGAAGACGTGGGAGAGATACTGGCGCTCGATATTGCCATACCGCGCAATGAGCTGGCATGGCTAGAAAATCTGCCCGAAACCATCACTCAGCACTTAGAAAAGCAGCTGTATTATGGCCACTTTTTTTGTTATGTGTTCCATCAAGACTATATCTTAAAAAAAGGCAGTGATGCCAAGCAGGTCAAAAAAATGATGCTTGAGCTATTAAATGAGCGCGGTGCCAAATACCCTGCGGAACATAATGTTGGTCATCTGTATGAAGCCGAACCTGATTTGCAGCAGTTTTATGAGCGCTTAGATCCCACCAATACCTTTAACCCTGGTATCGGTCATATGCCAAAAACCAAACGCAACTGCTCGTGTTGCTTATAAATCAGCACAGACATGGAACTTATGCTTAATCGGTTACTCAGTATTTATGTGGCTTGTCCGATACCTAGCCTGTCAGGTTTACGATGACGCCATAATCCTTGCCATTTTAACTCCAATCAAAAAGGCTTGCCGCAGTGATGCGGCAAGCCTTTTTTGTCGGTTATGTGTTTAGCAAACCATAAGCGGATGACCAAAGAATAATGAGTCCTGCCTTCTGATCACATACCTAACATTTATCAATGATCCGTGACAAGCGTACGGATCCAATCATCGTTACCAAAAAAATATTCAAATAAAAAATGTCTGTAATTAGCTTAGATATATCTTATGTTGAACGCATCAGTCGTGATATATCCTCGCTAGGAAGATTTATTTTTGAAGTGCTGGTCTGGAAATAAGTCGATATTTTTCCAGCAGTTAGCTGATCAGAGAAATATCATTGCAGTAAGCCAACAGTCTTATATTGGTATAAACATATATAAAAGTGGATTGTTACAACATGCAGGAGTATAAAAGGCGCTCACTTTTATCGTCGTCATATTCGTGTGCTTAGTGCTTGTCATCATAAAAATATTTTGTTACTTTCATATAACGATAAACTTTTTATCGTTATATAATTTTATAAAATGGATTTTATATTAATAGATACAGTACAGGGAATGTATATGATAAGTTTATTGCCGATTCTTTTGTCGCTTGGGCTACTGATGTACTTGGCCTATCGGGGCCATAGTGTCATTTTATTAGCGCCTTTGCTTGCAATGCTGGCGGTAGTATTGAGTGGTGAGGCAAGTATGATGCTGGGCGTGTATACGCAAGTATTTATGAAAGGGTTGGGTGGATATATCATCAGCTTCTTCCCGCTGTTTTTATTGGGGGCGATATTTGGTAAGTTGATGGATGATTCAGGCTCGGCGCTGAGCATATCTGAGTCCCTTGTCAACAAACTTGGTCACAAACAGGCAGTGCTATCTATTGTCATGGCCTGCGCTATTTTGACTTATGGCGGCGTGTCGTTATTTGTGGTTGGCTTTGCGGTATATCCCATTGCCGCCGCGCTATTCCGTGAATTGAATATTCCAAAAAGATTGATTCCGGGTGCCATCGCCCTAGGTGCTTTGATCTTTAAGATGACGGCGCTGCCAGGTACACCTGCCATTCAAAATGCCATTCCGATGCCATTCCGATGCCATTTTTCAAAACCGATTCTTTTGCAGCGCCCGGCTTGGGCGTCATCGCAGGCTTAATCATGTTGGTGGGCGGTATGGTCTGGTTAAACCACCGTACCCGATCCGTATTTAACGCAGGGGAGGGCTACGGTCAGCACAATGACAAATTAGCGGCCGTCGATCATAGCGCCAAGCCGCAAATTTTTGTGGCATTGCTGCCAATCATACTGGTCATCTTGATCAACTTTATTTGCACCAAATGGCTGCTACCGAGTATGGATAACAGTTATCTGGCGAGCGAAGAATTTGGCGCTGTGCCATTGAACAAGGTGCTTGGTATTTGGGCGATTGTGGTTGCGTTGGTGATCTCATGTGGATCTATGATTTTGCTGAACTGGAAACGCTGGAAAAACTTAAAAGAATCACTGAGTGACGGGGCGCTTGGCTCGTTATTACCTATTTTTAACACCGCTTCAGAAGTAGGGTATGGCTCGGTGATTGCCACTTTGACAGGGTTTGTTATTGTAAAAGAGTTTTTATTGGGCTTGTCTCCGGGCAATCCACTCATCTCCGAAGCGGTATTTGTCAACGTGATGGCAGGGATTACGGGTTCTGCCTCAGGTGGCCTCAGTATCGCGCTCAATACCATGGGCGATCATTATCTGCAGCTGGCGTCTCAATTTGGGATCAATCCTGAGTTGATGCACCGCGTCGCCTCTATTGCCTCAGGCGGGCTTGATGCGCTTCCTCATAATGCATTCAAGATTATTCGTGTTTCATGACAATCCATCGTATAATGCTGCACTAGCATAGTTTCACCAATACGTCCTCAATAAGAAGATTCTATATGTCAAAAAAGCGTCCTTTATATATTCCTGTTGCTGGCCCTGCTCTTTTAGAGACACCTTTATTGAATAAAGGTAGCGCCTTTTCATCAGAAGAACGTCGTAGCTTCAACCTAACAGGCTTATTGCCTCATAACATTGAAACGATTGAAGAGCAATCATTGCGTGCTTACCATCAGCTAAGCTCATTCAACGACGATATGGATAAGCATATTTACTTGCGTAATATCCAAGATACCAATGAAACCTTGTTTTATCACTTGATTGAACAGCATATCGAAGAAATCATGCCGCTCATTTATACCCCAACCGTAGGCCAAGCCTGTGAGAAGTTCTCACAGATTTATCGTCGCAAACGCGGTTTATTTGTGTCATATCCTGAGCGTCACAAAATCGACGACATGCTGCAAAATGCGACCAAACAAAACGTCAAAGTAGTTGTTGTCACTGACGGTGAGCGTATCTTAGGCTTAGGCGATCAAGGTATTGGCGGTATGGGTATTCCAATTGGCAAACTGTCTTTATACACGGCTTGCGGCGGTATTAGCCCAGCGTATTGCTTGCCCATCTTATTGGATGTCGGCACCAACAATAAAAAGCTGCTGAATGACCCTATGTATATGGGCTGGAGAAACCCACGTATTTCTGGCGAAGAATACAATGAGTTTGTGGACTTGTTTATCCAAGCGGTCAAGCGCCGTTGGCCAGACGCATTGCTGCAATTTGAAGATTTTGCCCAAGAAAACGCCACCCCATTATTGAATAAATACCGTAATCAATTGTGCTGCTTTAATGATGATATTCAAGGAACGGCGGCGGTATCGGTCGGTACGTTGATTGCCGCGTGCCAAAACAAAGGCCAAAAACTGAGCCAACAAAAAATCGCATTTTTGGGCGCAGGATCGGCAGGTTGCGGTATCGCTGAGCACATCATTCGCCAAATGCAGCGTGAAGGACTCACCGAAGCGCAAGCTCGCAGCCAAGTGTTTATGGTGGATCGTTATGGTCTATTGACAGATGCCATGACTGAGTTGCAAAAATTCCAAGCGCCCTTGGTACAACAAGAATCTGCGATTGCACATTGGGATAGAAGCCAAAAACTGGGCTTGGCGCAAGTAGTGAAGCAAGCAGAAATAACCGTGTTATTTGGTGTCAGCGGACAAAAAGGCTTGTTTACCCAAGAAGTCATCGAAGGATTGTGTGCCAATACTGAAAATCCGATTGTATTACCGTTGTCAAATCCAACGTCACGCGTTGAAGCAACACCGCAAGAGGTGGTGAACTGGAGCCGTGGCAAAGCCATTATTGCCACAGGCAGCCCTTTCCCTCATACGACGTTTAACGGTCAGTCTTTTGAGGTTTCTCAGTGTAACAATAGCTATATCTTCCCCGGTATCGGCCTTGGCGTTTTGGCAGCCCGAGCGACAGGTATTAGTGACAACATGCTCATGGCAGCCAGTCAAGCCCTTGCAGATATCTCTATGGAATACGAAAAAGCCGCTGGTGCCATACTACCGCCAATCAAATTCATCAGAGAAATCAGTGACAAAATAGCTTATGCAGTCGCCATGCAAGCCGTTGAAGACAAACTGGCTCTACCTATGACGGCGGAGAGCTTACAACACCGATTAACCGAGAACTTCTGGCGTCCTGAATATCGTGACTATCGCCGTACTTCTTTTTAATATAAAAAACATATAAAAAGCCTAATGCCGCGATGAAAAGCAGCATTAGGCTTTTTTGATGGCCAACTACTGTAATGCCATAGGGTGAGGCAGGCGCCGGTAACCGCACGCTAAGAGAAAATCATAAGCCTTCAGATTGATATGGCAAGTATGAAGTGAAGCGAGCGGTATTTATTGTGCTAAGTGCACAACCTTAAATACAACTACAAAGACCTTTTGATCTCTGCAATCTTGGCGTTGATGGTATCAGCCTCTATCTGCAACATTGGGTTGTTTGGATCAAGTTTATGCGTCTGCAAAATAGAGATGATTTGTTGTTTTTCTGATGTGGTAAGCTGATTTAAAATAGTAGGATCTGCGCTCATAACGGCCATTTGCGAGGCCATACTATCCGTGATTTTATCAGGATTTTTTTGGATTACTGGCAACAGATCAGTTAAGTTCTGTTTAGTCGAAAACATGGTGTCATTGAAGAAACGGCTTTCTGCTTCATTAAGATGTTCAGATTTATTCATCATCTCTTTCGTCAAAGTAACTGCTTCATCAGGGTTCATAAAAGCATAACCTTGTAAGGCCGCATTATACAATTCAGGCGGTGTGTCACTATCACTAATTACTGAGGCCACGTATTGGCTGATCTTTTCCATCTGCACATATACGGATGAGCCGCCTATTCTTTGTACATCTGCATCAGATAACAAGTAAGACTGATTTAAGATTTGCAAGGCTTGAGTCCGCACCTTAGCGGATTCTTTGTCTGATTGTGCTAACGCTATCAAATCATCTGCATATTCAATAGGCTTTAGGGCAGCTAGAGACTGCAAGGTGGCTATTTTTTCTTCATCAGATTTGGAGTTACGCAAGATATCTAGAAGAGAAATGATCTTAGACTCACGGGTTTGAGCGCCCTGCAGTACAGATTCAATCTGACCTACAAAGACACTCATTGTATCTGATAATATCCGAACGCCAGCTGTTGAAGCATGCTCGGTATTAGACTGACTTGACCTATTTTCCTGAGTTGAACTGGTGGTCATGGTTATTGTGGCTGTATCAACAGGCGCAATAGTTTGCTGCATATGATCATTGTCCACTGGCCAGAAAAAATATAACACGCTAATCACCAGTACTAACGCAGCCAAAGCGATGAGTATAAAAATATTCTTTTTCATAATGATGCTTTATTAAAGTTTAAGTATATTCAATGGCTGCATCATTATAAGCACGATAAGCAACGAGAGGGTAGAACTACGATAAGATGACCGTTTTGCATTTAGATTGCTTAAGTTGCTTCATAAATATCGTTAACAAGGCTCAAAAAACATCACGCTTGCTTCAGTCGGTGCATGAGGCTTATGGTCAGTATTTTTAGGAACGACGACCATTTCGCCAGCATTCACTTCTATCGTTTCATCCTTTAGTATAAGCAATAACTGCCCTGACAATACATGAAATAATTTGTCTTCATGTTCATGATTGTGCCATTCATATTCGCCTTTTAGTTTGGCCAGCTTGACGGTCAACTGATTAAATTGTGCAACATCAGTCGGCTGCCAAAACGCTTTAATATCATCCAGTTCATTTTCTATGTTAGCTACCAGTAGGCTCATTATGATACTCCATTTCAGTCTGTTTATAATGTAAATGATAATTATTTACATTATAGTAACTATTTATGGATAATAATGCTATCACTAAATCTTTTCGACGTTGATACCGTTTAGATTTTATCGTTTCAATGTACCTCTGATAATTATTGTGATTAATGGGGTAGCCAGAGGTGAGGGATTAAGTAATCGTATGAGCCAGCGGCATGGTGGCATAATTGATACTAACTTGACATATTGCTTGCTATATATTGAGATGCTCTTAAATCCCAAAAAAAACATAAAAAAGGCTTGCCGCATCGCTGCGAACAAGCCTGATTCAATATGTGGTGGGCCCAGTATCAACCATATTTATTAATTAAGTAATTGATATTAAAGTATTTTTTAAAAATTAAATTTTTTATACCAACTATAAATTTAAGTAGTTATATAGTTAAATTATAACTATAAATTTCAAATTTAATTTTGTTACCTCTTGTTAACCTGACAACTTTCGTTAATGTTAAGTAGTTTAGTAATACAAATGATATAATTAACGTTGAAATATCATAGTAAACGAAAGAATAGTTATATGAAGTGGATTGAATTATTAGACAATTGGAGCCCGAACTCGTTAGGCCTAACAACTGGCTTTTTAAATATGGAGTGGTAACCCAATGAAAAGGATAAACAGTGGGCTTGGAAATCATGTGTAGAATTACTGATAAGTATTGTCCCTCAGCCATTAGAAAGAAATCATGGAGACGAATTAGCTGCTCTGAAGGATATCTACTCTTCATTTCGAACGACATGAGACATTCTAAAAACTGATGGAAGGCAGTGTAAAGAATTTACTAAAATCTCTATAATAGTACTAAATCAAGTTATGCGACCATTCACTGCAAAATGGCATAAGCACACTACCTCTCGTGAACTGTCTTCAGAGCTTCGTCAAGAGTTCAGGGCGGATTTAGATGAACTGCAAAAAATATTAATTAATTACTCAAGACTATTAGCTGAGATGGCTGGCGTGGAGGATCTAACTAGAATGGAAAAAGACTAGTGTGCATACAAAATTACTCTAGCTTGCTATATGCGTTTTAATGATAAGTTTTAAAGTCATAATTTACTAGGATTTTATCGTTTAACGCACGCATCTATATTGTTAGACGTCACATTAAGAGTGGTCTTTCCAGTTGGCAGGATCGCCATGTATACCTGATTTATAACTATCTTTTAGCCATGAAACAAAGGATTCTCGTACTTCTGGAGGTATTGCCTTATATTTCATATCACGGCCCTTATTACAAACATCCTTGAGTTCTTCTGGTATTTTAGGTGCATTTTCGCCGAAGTAATAAAACTCTCGAGAAACGAGAACATACTCTCCGTCTATATCCTTTTTCATATGGTTTTTGTTAGTAACTCCCTGATCTAACGAATGAGCCGAGTCTTCTTGAATCCATTCTTTACTATTAGCGTCTTGATGGTATATATTATCACCATACATTTTAACTAAACTACCTTCAATTATAGGCTTTTTGCTTTCAAACCTTTCATCTTCCCAATATTCATTAAACGTAAGTTTTTCCTCAATTTTCATTGCATAAATAAGATGATTAGTATTACCTAGAGATTCACTTCCTGTACCTATAACCCAGTCACCAAATGACAATTCTTTATTGCGTCTGATAGAAGACTTACAGACAGCTAATGTACAAAAGCCATGGAAAGGGTTGGGTGCTAGACCTAAGTCGTGTTCGACTTTGTAAGAAAAAATATTCATATTTAACAAT